>NZ_JAMPLX010000003.1:0-134985 GCF_028477825.1 Providencia sp. PROV267
ACCTTTTTCAATGCCTTTTTCAATGCCCTCTTCCAGACCTTGTTGATGCCCTTTTTCCCAGCCTGCTTTTACACCTTTATCTTGCAAACGTTGTGCAATATTCATAATAACCTCTTGATGCTTTTCAGTTTTTTCACTCAACTGTTGGACTATTTTCTCAACATTTTCTGCATCCATCGTAAAAAATAGATAGTTGAGAATAGTGATGACATCGCTATCAGTATTATAGTGATTATTGAGCGCTTGAGCCAATAGGGAGATCACATGCTCACTTTCCTCCCGCAAATGCTTATGTTTCATAGCCAATTCCATAATTGCAACCTTACGATAATTAACAATTTCATTATCATCAATAACCGTGACATCGACTAAAGGAAAAGAACGTGTGTACAAGTTATTAGCCACATCCGCGAGAGGAAAACAGTCAGTCCATAATTGTGAATATGGATAAGGTGAACTCTCCCCGTGATAAAACAAAACAGGTACGACTAGTGGCAAGTTCTTATGCCCTTGTTGCAAATGCTGATTCATCGCTAAAAATGCATAATGCATTAATCGCCATGCCATCAATTTGTCTGGTGAAGATTGATGTTCGACGAGTAAGTAAATATACCCTTCTCCTTCTGTCGTTTGAACTGAATACAACACATCTGATAATCGTGAACGCAATTGTTTGTCTATGAAAGAAGAATTAGTGAGAGTTAATGTTTCAAAATCACATAATGCATGAATATGCTCTGGTAAATGAAAATGAAAAAAATCTTTAGCATTTTCTATTTGCGCCATGAAACCTTTAAATGCCGCATCGTGAGCTGAGTGTCGTTGTACTTTCTTCATTAGCGAACCTTATCTAAGCAGACCTATAAAAATCATTGTGATATTTATTTGCAGGCGATTTTGGTGATTGCCTTAGAAGGGAGCATCGTATTTTAAATGACCACTATAACTCGTCATATATTAAGTCGTTACTGACTACACTCACACTAGCCATATCGTTATCGACACAGCAATATTTATGACTTTAAACTATTTAACCATCAATATGGACGATGTACCCTACTATTTGTCATTACATGACAAACCTATCATCTCAATACTGAAAAGGTCATTAGTCGCTCAATTAACTCACGACAAAAGTTTCTCTGAAAAATAGCATGATTCTGAAACGCTATATGTAATGACGCTCGCTGCTTAGGTTATTTAAGCTATTGGTCTAATGAGGGATACCCCACAGTGGGCCACTAACCCACTGCAGAAGCTTATTTGGTGTTTTTAATTGGGATTGAATCACGTAACCAACTGCCTAACTTACGTTGATAGAAAGGTTGAATATGTTCAGTAATAAAATGGCTAATACCCTTTTCTGCTTCATTAACTAAACAAAAATCAATGGACTCATTATCGTCTAAATATTCACACGCTAATGTTCCCGCTTGATGAATAATCTCATCGATATTCTCAGTTCCTGGCACAAACTCTAATGCCACCATTAAAATAGCTTCATCACCCTCTTGGTTTTCTTCTTGGGCAGATACTAAAAAGGCACGGCGTACCACCTTATGCTGTTTAAAACATTCAGTTAAGACCCCTACTAATGCTTCAGGCTCTTCTTCAAGTGCGCTTAATTTTAACGATGCCCCTTGAGGAATAACCAACTCAGTAAATTCGATATTGTTATCGTTGCTAAAAGGTTTATTCGATTCGGATTGCTGCGACATGCTTATGCCTCATAGAAAAATAATTAACCCTATAATAAAAAAACGGGCACGAAAAGTCGCCCCCTTCGTCCCCGCTAATGTTTATTAAGATAAAACTTTTTAGCCTGCTTTTTTCATCAGTAAGTTTGCTATCGTTCTTACACCAATTCCCGTTGCACCTTCAGCCCACAGGCTCACTGGTGATTTACGGTACGTTGCTGAACAATCAATATGCACCCAGTTTTGACGATAATTCTCAACAAAATGGGATAGGAATGCGGCTGCGGTACTTGCACCTGCTGTATGGGATGGTGCAGCAATGTTATTTAGGTCTGCAAACCCCGACGGCAATTGCTGGCGGTGGAATTCAGCCAGTGGTAAGCGCCAAAACAGTTCAAACTCTTCATTTGAAGCATCCATAAGCTCAGCAACCAGTTTATCATCAAAGCTAAGCACTGAATGATAGTCGTTGCCAACTGCAGTTTTTGCAGCCCCCGTTAAAGTTGCCGCATCAATAATCAGCGATGGTTGCTCTTTACTTGCATCAATCAAGCCATCAGCCAAAACTAAACGACCTTCTGCATCTGTGTTCATCACTTCAACAGACTTGCCATTGCGGTAACGGATGATATCACCTAATTTAAAGGCATTGCTGCTAACCATATTGTCAGCCAAGCAAAGGAACAATTTAACGCGTTTTTTCAGACCACGATTAATAGCGAGTGCCAGAGAACCAACCAGCGTTGCTGCCCCACCCATATCTGCTTTCATTGAGTTCATGGATGATGAAGGTTTGATACTATAGCCACCTGAATCAAATGTGATCCCTTTCCCAACTAAGCAGGCAAAAACAGCCGCGTGGGGGTTGCCTGTAGGGTTGTAATCTAACGCTAATAAAGCAGGCGCACGGCTTGAACCACGACCTACCGTATGAATACCTGCATACCCTTGCTCAAGTAGATCATCACCTTTAATGATACGGTAACTGATATCTTCAGCATTAATATGACACAACAAATCAATCGCACGTTGCGCCAGTTGCTCTGGCCCTAACTCATCCGCTGGCGCATTGATCACATCGCGTACCCAATCAATTGTACGGATACGGTTTTCTAATTCTTGGCGATCCGCTTCTGGCAAAACTGGCCACTCTATTGTTCTTGCCCCTTTTGGTGCACGGAAACCTTGCCAAAATGCCCAACTTTTTTCTAGATCCCAACCTTCACCCGTTAAAGAAACATTACGAATACCTTGGCTATCCAATTTACGCCCTGCACTTTGTACCGCGCACAACTTACCCGGATGCTTTAAATGAATAGTTATTCCTTTATCGCCAGAACTCACTAACGCCCCTTCACCCCAACAAGGTGCCGCGGCTTCAAATGAAATCATTACTGGCATAATTTGTTTTGTCATCGTTTCTCCCACTTTATCTGTATCTGTTTTTTACAGGCAGTTCTTGTCTAAATCAGTCGCTGATAGAAGTAACTTAACCGATTAACGGCCAAATAGGTATCAAGATAGTGCTCATAAATAAAAACCGGACGAGTTGCCCGGTTTATCTATCAAATTTGAAAATTATTCGAACTCATCCAACCAAACCAATAAAATGGCTTCTAAGATTTTCTCGTTGGATTTTTGTGGATCATCGTCGAACTCTTCTAATTCACAAATCCATTGGTGCATATCCGTAAAGCGCACAGTTTTTGGATCCAAATCAGGATACGCATCGTACAGTGCTTCACCGATTTCTCGGCTATTCGACCATTTAAGGCTCATATTTGCTTCCCCACACAGCGGATTATATCAGTATTAATGCTCACGAGCGTGATTAATTGTATATTTTGGGATCTCAACAACCAAATCTTCGTCAGCGACCAAAGCTTGGCAGCTTAAGCGACTTTCTGGTTCTAATCCCCATGCCTTATCCAGCATGTCATCTTCTAATTCGCTGCTCTCTTCGAGAGAATCAAAGCCTTCGCGAACAATACAGTGACAAGTTGTACAAGCACATGATTTTTCACATGCATGTTCAAGTTCAATGCCAACTCGCAATGCTGCATTTAAAATTGACTCGCCCTGTTGTGCATCAACAACTGCACCTTCCGGACATAATTCTGTATGAGGTAGAAAAACTATTTTAGGCATAATTATATCTCATCCACAGATTGGCCTGATAGCGCTTGGCGAATAGAAGCATCCATTCGACGCGCCGCAAACCCCTGTGATTGCTTATCCAGTTGTTTAATGGCATTTTCAATAGCAGTAGGGTCTGTGCCTTCTACTGCTTCAATTAATATATTGACGGCATTATCAATCGCTGACTCTTCGTCGGGAGTCAATAGATTAGCATCTTGCTCTAATGCACTAGTCAAACTCTCAAGCACTCTTGCGGCTTCAACTTTTTGTTCCGCTAAACGGCGCGCATTTAAATCATCTTGCGCATTAGCCATTGAATCTTTAATCATGCTTGAAATTTCAGTATCAGTTAACCCATATGAGGGCTTCACCTGAATAGAAGCGGCTACTCCCGTCGATTTTTCCATTGCACTGACGCTTAACAAGCCATCCGCATCCACTTGGAAAGTGACACGAATATGAGCACCACCAGCAGCCATTGGCGGAATATCGCGTAATGAAAAACGTGCTAATGAACGGCAATCTGAAACCATTTCACGCTCACCTTGTACCACATGCACAGACATCGCTGTTTGTCCGTCTTTAAACGTCGTAAACTCTTGGGCACGTGCTACAGGTATCGTGGTATTACGAGGGATAATTTTTTCGACTAATCCCCCCATCGTTTCAAGACCTAACGACAATGGGATAACATCTAACAGCAACATGTCACTATCAGGCTTATTGCCCACTAAAATATCAGCTTGGATGGCAGCACCAATGGCTACTACTTTGTCAGGATCAATCGAAGTTAATGGTTGTTTACCAAAAAATTCACCAACCTTATTTCTGACTAAAGGTACGCGGGTAGAGCCACCAACCATCACCACATTTAACACGTCATCAGCATCTACTTGTGCATCTTTCAATGCACGACGGCAGGCCATTAATGTGCGTTTCACATGGTTTTGTATTAACTGTTCAAACACCTCACGCTGAATTTCTCCTTGCCATTGTGGCAATGAAATTTGTGCGGTTTCAGCCTCACTAAGTGCGATTTTCGCTTCGGTTGCAGCATTCAGTAATTGACGATTTAAATGGTGGTCACCTTGTGTCTGAATACCTGCTTGCTCGGCAATCCATTTGGCTAATGCTTGGTCAAAATCATCGCCGCCCAGTGCGGTATCGCCCCCTGTAGCAAGGACTTCAAACACACCACGACTTAGGCGCAAAATAGAAACATCAAATGTTCCGCCTCCTAAATCATAAACAGCGATGACCCCTTCTTGGCCTGAATCAAGACCATAGGCAATAGCCGCCGCTGTCGGTTCATTTAATAAACGGAGAACATGTAAACCGGCAAGGCGGGCTGCATCTTTTGTTCCTTGGCGTTGTGCGTCATCGAAATAAGCGGGTACGGTGATCACGACACCATCCATTTCTCCGCCTAATGTTTCTTCCGCTCTCTTTGCTAGCGTTTTTAAAATATCTGAAGAAACTTGGATCGGATCAACTTGCCCTGCCGCCGTTTGAATAAAAGGAAGCCCATTTTCACTAGCAGTGAAACGATAAGGTAGGTCGGGATAACGTTGTTGGATGTCAGCCAATGAACGCCCCATCATTCTTTTTACCGAAATAATGGTATTAACAGGGTCACGCTCTGCTAGCTGTTTTGCCGCCCAGCCCACTTGTTTATTATCGGATTGATAATTGACGACCGATGGTAGTAAATAACGCCCATCATGATCAGGTAAAGCCGTTGCTTCACCGCTACGTACCGTGGCGACCAAAGAGTGAGTCGTACCAAGATCAATCCCCGCCGCCAATTTACGTTGATGTGGTGCGGCTGTCATGCCTGGTTCGCTGATTTGAAGTAAAGCCATAATCGTTTCTCTTAAAAATCATCCAGTAAACGTTCTTCGAGTTGTTCAGCTTGTTGCTGTAATTTATCGAGAAAACGCAATTTACGTACCGTATCTGCCGCCAATTCCCACTGTGCACTATCGAGTTGCTCAACCATCAATGCGGAACGTGTTTTTTGCATTTGTTTTACTTTCGTCATGAACGCTGTAAGCAAATCAGTCGCATTATTATGGTGCTCAATATTATCGAGCTCTTCTCGTAGCTCTAATTGCTCCATTAAGAATGCAGTGTCGTGCATAGTATGTTGTTCGTTATTAATATCAATCCCTTGTAGTAATAACATATATTCGGCACGTTTTAGTGGATGACGAAGAGCTTGGTAAGCCGCATTGATCGTTGCCGCTTGTTGAAGCGCTTGCATTTTTTCCTGTTCCGTACAGGCAGCAAAGCGATCTGGATGGTATTGGCGCTGTAGCGATTGAAAACGTTGCGTTAATTGTTCATTATCGATCGCATAGTTGGGCGTTAACCCAAAAAGAGTAAAATAATCCATAAGTACTTAGTTTCTCGAACTGACGCACTCATGCACTTCGTCTAGTTAGCTATCAAAACTCACTCACAATGTTAAATAATCAGCGCGAATATTCGCTTTCGATAGGTGTCAGGAGCCACGAAATGCATTAGTTAAAAATATTGCCTATAAAAAGACATTATACGTGAAAGCTTTCACCACAACCGCACTCACTGCTGACATTGGGGTTATTGAATTTAAAACCTTCATTTAAGCCTTCTTTGACAAAATCTAGCTCAGTACCGTCTAAGTAGACAATGCTTTTACCATCAACGATCACTTTGACACCTTTATCTTCAAAAACGGTATCTTCTTCATTGATAATATCTGCAAATTCGAGAATATAGGCCATGCCTGAGCAACCTGATGTTCTGACACCAAGGCGTAAACCTTCACCTTTACCACGGCTTGCGAGGAAAGCTTGAATACGTTGCGCAGCACTTTCTGTTAGAGAAATAGACATTGCGAACCTCACTATAGAAACAAACAAGGCAGATACTCACTAATTGGTAGCATCCGCCTTAAAAATTAATCAATTATACCGACCGATGTTTTCATCACACGGATTTTAGTTATTTATGTCCATGTGCCCATTAGCCGGAATTAAAGCCTTATTTGCCTTGGCGTTTGCTTTTATAATCCGCAATGGCTGCTTTAATTGCATCTTCAGCAAGAATCGAACAGTGAATTTTCACTGGTGGTAATTCTAGCTCTTCAGCGATAGCTGTATTTTTAATCGCTTCGGCTTCATCTAAGCTTTTACCTTTCATCCACTCAGTGACAAGTGAACTTGAAGCAATTGCTGAGCCACAGCCGTAAGTCTTGAAACGCGCATCTTCAATGATTCCATTATCATTTACTTTGATTTGCAGTTTCATCACATCACCACAAGCTGGCGCGCCAACCATCCCGCTACCTACGCTTGGGTCGTTATTGTCGAATGAACCCACATTACGTGGATTTTCATAATGATCGATGACTTTTTCACTATATGCCATTTTTAAACTCCTGAAACTGTCTGATTAATGGTGAGACCATTCGATGCTGTTAAGATCTACGCCGTCTTTGAACATTTCCCATAAAGGAGACAGTTCACGTAAGTGGCCAATTGCGCCATGAATCTGTTTGATTGCATAGTCAATTTCTTCTTCTGTTGTAAAGCGACCTAAAGAAAAACGAATAGAACTGTGAGCAAGTTCATCATTCATTCCAAGGGCACGTAGAACATAAGAAGGTTCTAGGCTTGCAGAAGTACATGCAGAGCCAGATGATACCGCTAAATCTTTAAGAGACATCATCAGCGATTCACCTTCAACATAGTTGAAGCTGACATTCAGAATGTGTGGAGCACCGTTCTCTAAATCACCATTGAGGTAAACTTCTTCAATATCTTTAATGCCATTCCAAAGACGCATGCGCAGTTTACGTAAGCGTGCTGACTCCTCAGCCATTTCTTCTTTTGCGATACGGTAAGCCTCACCCATCCCAACGATTTGATGGACAGGTAATGTACCAGAACGCATACCACGCTCATGACCACCACCGTGTTGTTGAGCTTCAAGGCGAACACGTGGTTTACGACGCACATACAAAGCACCGATACCCATAGGGCCATACAGTTTATGTGCAGAGAATGACATCAAATCCACTTTCAGAGTGGACAGGTCGATAGGGAGTTTACCAACGCTTTGAGTGGCGTCGACATGGAAAATAATGTTGCGGCTACGGCACATTTCACCGATGGCTGCGATATCTTGAACGACACCAATTTCATTATTCACATGCATAATAGAAACAAGGATAGTATCGTCGCGTAAAGCAGCTTCTAAATCTTTCAGGTCAATCAAACCATTGCTTTGTGGTGCAAGGTAAGTCACTTCAAACCCTTCACGCTCAAGCTGGCGGCAGGTGTCTAAAACTGCTTTGTGCTCTGTTTTACAAGTGACAATGTGCTTGCCTTTCTTTTGATAGAAATTAGCGGCACCTTTGATAGCTAAGTTATCAGATTCTGTTGCACCTGAAGTAAAGACAATTTCGCGTGGATCGGCATTCACCAATTCTGCGATTTGATTACGTGCAATATCAACGGCCTCTTCTGCTTGCCACCCAAAACGGTGAGAGCGCGAAGCGGGGTTACCAAAAATGCCGTCCATTGTTAGACATTGCATCATTTTTTCAGCAACACGTGGGTCAACGGGTGTTGTTGCTGAATAATCAAGATAAATCGGTAATTTCATTGCTCACTTACTCCAAAAGACAAAATTGTCTTCATTTTCTAACGATACCTATGATGATCATTCATTCGAACCCCATCATTTTGTGTATCAACTGCAATTTATTAAAATATTATATAATTAAGCACGGACATTAATAATCGTTTCAGGTGAAAGACCACCTAATGTTGCCCGACGTTTTTCGTTATCTTGTCTATCGGCGACATCTATGACTTCTTGATTTTTAACTAATTCATCAAGGCTAATGCTGCTTAGGAAGCTTGTGATCCTATCGCTCAAATCACGCCACAGCGCATGCGTTAGACAACGGTCACCATTTTGACAACCTTCTTTGTTGCCTTGACAACGTGTCGCATCAACAGATTCATCAACCGCGGCAATTACTTGAGCAACAAAAATTTGATCAGCATCGCGGCCTAGCAAATAACCACCACCTGGGCCACGAACACTCGAAACAAGCTCGTTTTTGCGTAGACGAGCGAAAAGTTGCTCAAGATAAGAGAGGGAAATTCCCTGACGCTCAGAAATATCAGCTAAAGGTACAGGCCCTGTCTGAGAGTGTAATGCGACATCTAACATCGCCGTTACTGCATAACGCCCTTTGGAAGTGAGTCTCATAACATATACTCCGTGGTAAAATATTGCCCAATTGTGACATTCCCGACTAATTTAGTCAACTATTTACCTGACTAATTTACTCAAGTATTTTTCACGGAGTGATAACTCATTTTTTTGCCCATTTTTCCATTGAAGTCAGGATACCTCGTAAAATATGTAGCTCCTGAGTTTCAATGTGTGCACGGGTGTATAAACGTCTCAATTTATTCATAATTAGGCCCGGATGCGCCTTACGAATAAACCCTGATTCATTCAACACACTTTCAAGATGCACATAAAAACGCTCAATATCTTCTACCGGCGGATATTCTACCTCATCCTCCTCCGAGTTCACTGCGTTTTTTTCCTCTAGGGCTAAATAGGCCATGCGAATTTCGTAACTGACCAACTGAACCGCCATCGCAAGGTTTAATGAACCATATTCAGGATTGGTAGGTATATAAAGATGGTACTGGCATTTTTGCAGCTCTTCATTGGTCAGCCCAATACGCTCACGGCCAAAAATTATGGCAACAGGCGCCGTTTTCGCTTGCATCACTGATTTTTCGCCACATTCACGCGGTGCAACCATCGGCCAAGAAAGTGTCCGGGAGCGCGCGCTCGTGCCAATGACTAATTTACACCCTTCTAGAGCTTCATCCAATGAATTGACTATCGTGGCATTGCCAATAACATCGCTGGCTCCTGCAGAAAGCGCAATCGCATGCGAGTCAGGCTGTACTTGTGGATTAACGAGATAAAGGTTGGATAAACCCATAGTTTTCATGGCTCTAGCAGTAGAGCCCATATTGCCAGTGTGTGAGGTCTCAACAAGGATAATGCGGATATTGTCTAACATGGTTTAGTCGTTTTTCTAAAAAATAATCGCAAGAGTCTAACACAAAATTGCTTATTGTGACGAACATCTATATAATCCGCCCACTCAAAGTTTTTCGTTCTTTAACATTCCAGTGGAAAAAGCCCATGCATCCGATGCTAAATATCGCCATACGTGCTGCGCGTAAGGCTGGCAACCACATAGCAAAAAGCTATGAAACGCCTGACAATGTTCAAATCACTCAAAAAGGCTCTAACGATTTCGTCACCAACGTTGACCGTGAAGCAGAACATTTAATTATCGAGGTCATCCGTAAATCTTATCCTGACCACACTATCATTACTGAAGAAAGTGGTGAGTTACTTGGTAAAGAAGATGATATTCAATGGGTAATTGATCCACTGGATGGCACTACTAACTTCACAAAACGTTTCCCTCACTTTGCTGTTTCTATCGCGGTTCGTATTAAAGGCCGTACAGAAGTCGCCGCTGTTTACGATCCTATGCGTAACGAGTTATTTACCGCTGTTCGTGGTCAAGGCGCACAATTAAATGGTTATCGCCTACGTGGTGCCGATGCTCGTGAACTCGATGGCGCGATCGTGGCAACCGGTTTCCCCTTTAAGCAAAAACAGCACGCCGTTGTGTTCATGAACATCATGAGCAAAATGTTTGAGAGCTGTGCAGACTTCCGCCGTACAGGCTCAGCGGCTCTTGACTTGTGTTACGTCGCTGCGGGTCGTGTCGATGCTTACTATGAAATTGGTTTAAAACCATGGGATTTCTTAGGTGGTGAACTGATCATGCGTGAAGCTGGCGGTATTATGACGGATTTTGTTGGCAACCATAATTACTTAGCTTCAGGTAATATTGTTGCGGGTAGCCCACGCATTGTTAAAGAGATTTTATCTGTGATGCGTGAAGAATTATCCGAGTCACTGAAACGTTAATGATTTAATAAAGGTGTTGGGGCTTCCCCCAATGCCTTTAATTCTCCCCTCTCATATAACCCACCATAAGATAACTCAATTTGATAGAAAGCATTTTAGTGTCACGTTTTTTACTATCGATTACACCACCAAAATGCCTTCTTGTTAGTGATTTTGGATTGTTCATTCACTTCAGATATATATCTAACCCTGATATTTAGGAACAAACCCAAGTTAACCTTATGATTGTGCTACAACTTTCGGTCTAATAAACAAAGCAGGGATCGCCAATAATGCCATTAAATAAAAGACTAAACCGTGATTGTCTGGCACACGCTCATAGATAGCCCCCACCACAACAGTGATGATAGCTAAACCGCCCCCTGTTGCTAATGCTGAATAAACACCTTGTAATGGAATAATTTCATTTTCTTTTCGAGCACTGATAAAACGCATTGCAGCGAGGTGGCATACGGTAAAGGTTCCACTGTGCAATATCTGAACAACAATAAGGACTGGTAGTGAGGTAAATGCCCCCATTAGCCCCCAACGAATGATGCCGCTGATGGCAGATAGCAAAAGTAGATTTCGTGAACTCCAACGACGAAATAGTTTGTTACTCAACATAAAAACCACAACTTCAGCGACAACGCCAAGTGCCCAGAGGCGACCTATAACGATGTCAGAATAGCCTGCTTCCTTCCAAAATAAAGAGGCATAGCCATAATATGCAGCATGTGCGCCTTGCAACAAGGTGACACAAATTAAGAACGTCACTACGTTTTTATCCGCAATGAGTTGTCTAAATGAGAGTTTATCTTCTCCTGCAACTTTAGGTATGCCTTTAGGCATAATTGCAGGCGTTAACATTGCCGTGAGTAATAAAGCTAAGCAGCTAATAATTAAAGCCACCATAATGGATTGATGACCTAATATATCGGCGAAATATCCCATCGCTATGGAGCCAATAATAAAAGCGACGGAGCCCCAAAGCCTAATTTTGCCATAATCAAAGGGAAACTGCTTTTGCCATGTTCCTGCCAGCGAGTCACCGAGTGGCACTAATGGCGCAAAAAATAAGTTAAACCCAGTCATGACAAAAAATAGCCATGCCCAATGGGAACCAAAGGAAAAGGCAACAGCAAAGAGTAGAGACAATCCTGCCAATATTCTTAATGCGTTAATGAGTTTGGATTGATCTTTAACCATCGGTGTAATAAACATTGCACCAAGGAAACGCGCAGCTAACCCAATCCCTAATAACACCCCGCTCATTTCAGCATCAATACCTTCACCTTGTAGCCAAATTGGCCAGAATGGTAGAAAAATACTGTAAGCGAAAAAATAGGTAAAATAATCAATCGCTAGCCAGCGAGTTGATGGAATTACCATCACTCCTCCTTGTTTTTCAATGCAAAAAACCCGCTTTTACCAAAGTGTAGAAGCGGGTTTTGAAACTAAATTAATTTTATTTTATGCGTAAACTGGGTATTTTGCGCAGATATTCAATACGTTTTGTTTGATACGTTCAATGGTCGCTTCATCATTGAGGTTATCCAGAACATCGCACATCCAACCAGCCAGTTCACGTGCATCGCCTTCATTAAAGCCACGACGTGTGATCGCTGGCGTACCAATGCGGATACCAGAGGTAACAAATGGACTTTTCGGGTCGTTAGGAACGCTGTTTTTATTCACCGTAATGTTTGCACGACCCAATGCAGCGTCAGCATCTTTACCTGTAATACCTTTATCAACCAGATCCACTAAGAACAGATGGTTCTCTGTGCCACCGGACACTACTTTATAACCGCGTTGTTGGAAAATTTCTACCATTGCTTTCGCATTTTTCGCAACTTGTTGTTGATAAACTTTAAATTCAGGTTCCATCGCTTCTTTCAATGCGACCGCTTTACCTGCAATAACATGCATTAACGGGCCACCTTGAGAGCCAGGGAAGACGGCTGAGTTCAGTTTTTTGTACAGTTCTTCGTCACCACCTTTCGCCAAAATCAGACCACCACGAGGGCCAGCTAATGTTTTATGGGTTGTTGTAGTAACAATATGTGCGTGTGGAACTGGGTTAGGATAGACGCCTGCTGCGATTAGACCCGCAACGTGAGCCATATCAACGAATAGATAAGCATTGATGCTATCTGCGATTTCACGCATTTTAGCCCAATCAACAATACCAGAATATGCAGAGAAACCACCGATGATCATTTTTGGCTTATGTTTCAATGCTTGTGCTTTGATATCTTCGTAGTCGATTTTTCCGCTTTCATCGATACCGTAAGGAACGATGTTATAAAGTTTGCCAGAGAAGTTGACAGGTGAACCATGGGTCAAGTGACCACCATGAGCAAGGTTCATACCCAATACGGTATCACCCGGTTGCAGCAACGCCATATAAACAGCCGCATTAGCCTGTGAACCTGAATGAGGTTGTACGTTAGCATAATCTGCACCAAACAGCGCTTTTGCACGATCGATAGCTAATTGCTCGACAACGTCAACATACTCACAACCACCGTAATAGCGTTTGCCTGGGTAGCCTTCTGCATATTTATTCGTTAGCTGAGATCCCTGAGCTTGCATCACTCGTGGACTGGTATAGTTTTCTGAAGCAATTAACTCAATGTGTTCTTCTTGACGGACGACTTCTTGTTCCATTGCTTCCCACAGTTGTGGATCATAATCTGCAATATTCATTTCACGCTTTAACATTCGCTTCTCCTGCCTCAGCCATTCAATAAGTTGATAACAAAACTATCGCAATAGCACACAGTGTAAACTCTTTTTCTTCAGGGTGATAGCCCTAAAGAAAAAATATACGCAAACGTTTGCATAAATTTTCTCAGTCATAAAAGACTATCAAGCATACCAAGATAAAATCAGCCATATTCGCATTGCTAAAAGATTAAATCCTATTTATTGGGTGACTCTTTTATAAAGTTTCTATTTTTAAACTCTTTTTATAATAGACCTATTTACTTTGTGTGTTAAAAGCTATAAATTGCATTTAAAATACATGTTATAAAATTCATCATCGAATGAAATTATTTCAGGAGAGCCTGTATGCTAGACAGCCAAACTATCGCTATTGTTAAATCCACTATCCCAGCCATTGCTGCAACGGGTCCCAAACTAACTGCTCACTTCTACGACAGAATGTTCAAACAACATCCTGAGCTGAAAGATATTTTTAACATGACGCATCAAAGTAACGGCTCACAACGTGAAGCCTTATTTAATGCGGTTTGCGCGTATGCAACACATATTGAGACGCCCGAAGCATTGATTTCTGCTGTAGAAAAAATCGCACAAAAACATGCAAGCTTGAATATCAAACCTGAACACTACCCTATTGTCGGGGAAAATTTATTGGCTGCTATCGATGAGTTACTCAACCCAGGGCAAGAAGTGTTAGATGCTTGGGGTAAAGCTTATGGTGTCCTTGCTGATATTTTTATCAACCGTGAAGCAGAAATTTACCGCCAAAATGCAGATAAAACAGGGGGCTGGGAAGGTTTACGTGAGTTCCGTGTTGCGGCTAAACAGGCGCAAAGTGATGTGATCACAAGCTTTGAGTTTGTCCCTGTCGATGGTCAGCCTGTCGCAGATTATCGTCCAGGCCAATACATCACTATTTATATCAATGATGACAGCCTAACTAACCAAGAAATTCGCCAATATTCACTGACCACAGCACCAAATGGTCGTAGTTATCGTATTGCCGTTAAACGTGAAGATAATGGTGTTGTCTCCAATTATATTCACCAAAACTTAAATGAAGGTGATATTGTTCATTTAGCACCACCATGCGGTGATTTCTTTATTGATATCGATAATAAAACCCCTGTCACTCTCATTTCAGCGGGTGTCGGTTTAACACCGATGCTGAGCATGCTCAATTCATTAACTCAGGAAGGCCATGAAGCACAAGTTAACTGGCTACATGCCGCCGAAAATGGTGCCGTTCATGCGTTCCATCATGAGGTAAATAAACACCTTGCTCACCATCCACATAGCCAATCCGCTGTTTGGTTTAATCAGCCACGTGCAGAAGATAAACAAGGATTTGATTATCAATTTAGTGGCTTAATGGATCTTTCGCAGGTTAAAGCGTGGTTAGACGTTCCAAATATGCAGTTCTATTTCTGTGGTCCAGTTGGCTTTATGCAATACATCGCTAAACAACTGATTGAGATGGGCGTTTCAGCAGAGAATATTCATTATGAGTGCTTTGGCCCTCATAAAGTTCTACCTTTAAATTAATTTTAAATAACCTATTTAAATTTCGCGGTAACGGTTTTGCATACTAAACACTCTTTTAATCCCATTCCTGTGTTTATGCCGTTACCGCTTTTTATTAAATAATGACTAAGCTATTCCATGATGTTTGCCCCGCGACCATTCCCTAAATAATGCGTAGTAAGTAGGGGTCGATGGCGCGGCTCCCTTGAAATGTGACTAGAGCCGCGAAAAAAGCATGGAAATTAAATCGCCTCTTCGTCCTGCTCACCAGTACGAATACGGATCACGCGAGCAACATCGTAGACAAAAATTTTGCCATCACCAATTTTGCCAGTTTGTGCCGTCTGCATAATAGTTTCTACGCAGCTTTCGACAATATCATCGGGCACAACAATTTCAATTTTGACTTTAGGCAGGAAGTCCACCATATATTCGGCGCCACGATAAAGCTCGGTATGACCTTTTTGGCGACCAAAACCTTTGACTTCTGTTACCGTCATCCCAGTGATCCCCACTTCCGCTAACGCTTCTCGGACATCATCCAGCTTAAAAGGCTTAATAATTGCATCAATTTTTTTCATAAATAATTCCTGTTATGACCAGTTTTTACGGCCAAAACCTGACGTGATTGGATAACGACGATCTTTTCCGAAATTACGCACCGTAATACGTGGTCCAACTGGCGCTTGACGGCGTTTATATTCGTTAATATCGACAAGACGCACAACGCGATGAACCGTTGCTTCATCGAAGCCTTGCTCAATCAATTGTGCCACGGAATAATCTTTTTCCACATAAGCTTCAAGTAACGCATCTAAAATATCGTATGGCGGCAAGCTATCTTGATCGAGCTGCCCTGGTGCCAGCTCCGCCGATGGTGGCCTATCGATCACACGTTGCGGTATCGCAGGAGAGATCGTATTACGATATTTCGCTAACTCAAAAACCAATGTCTTTGGTACATCTTTTAAAACATCAAAACCGCCCGCCATATCACCATATAAGGTTGAATAGCCAACGGCAGATTCACTTTTATTACTGGTCGTTAAAACTAAACGACGGCGCTTATTGGACATCGCCATTAAAATAACAGCACGGCAACGCGCCTGTAAATTCTCTTCGGTAGTATCAACAGCAGTACCTTCAAACATTGGTTGAAGTTGTGACATAAAAGCATCAAACATAGGTTCGATTGAGACAATATCAAACTCAACACCAAGCAATTCAGCCTGCTCTTTGGCATCATGGATACTCATTTCTGAGGTATAGCGGAATGGCATCATCACGGCCTGAACGCGTTCTTTGCCAATCGCATCCACCGCTATTGCCACTGTTAATCCCGAATCAATCCCACCGGATAAACCGAGTATAGCGCCATTAAAACCATTTTTATTGATATAATCGCGAGTTGCCATCACCAAGCCTTGATAAACCTGTGCAACTGGTGACAGTGCTGGTGCTAGCTTTTCCATCGGTACCGCGGATAACTCATTAAACTGGCAATTAACGATTTGCTCATCAAAATCAACCAGCTGATGTGTGATTTTACCGTCACTCGCCAGCACTTTAGAGCCACCATCAAAAATTAACTCATCCTGACCGCCCACTTGGTTCAAATAGATGATAGGTAATTGTGTACGCTGGCAATGCCTTACCAATAAATCACTCCGACTATGATCCTTGTTACGATCATATGGGGAGGCATTAATCGTCAACAATAGTTCGGCACCGGCTTGCTTAACGGCATCCACTGGCCCATCGAACCAAATATCTTCACAAATTAATAAGCCTATACGGTAACCTTTAAAGTCAACCACACCGGTTTTATCCCCCGCAGAGAAATAGCGAAGCTCATCAAAAACACCATAGTTTGGCAGCTCTTGTTTGAAATAGCGGGTGAGGAGTTTTCCTTGGTAGAAAAAAGAGAGGGCGTTATACATTTTCCCCGCTTCTGTCCACGGGTGACCAACAATAATCGCTGTTTCCGTGCTCGCATTTTGTAAGCGTTCTAATTGCACTAAACAACGTTGGGTAAAATCCGCACGGAATAAAAGATCTTCCGGTGGATACCCCGTGAGTGACAGCTCAGAGAACACAACAATGTCAGCGATATTCTTTTGTTCTTCAAAAACTTGCAACATGCGTTCACAGTTGCCTTCAATATCGCCAACTAACCAATTTAATTGAGCTAGTGAAATATTAAGCTTACGGCTCATAAGGTATTTCTTCTCCCGAGCATTGATATTGATACCTTAATTCACTCTTCACTAGCCATTAGCACGGCAGCGATAAATTGAGTGACTTAAACACGATAAATTTAGATGATAAGGCCAATTATTCTTTAAAATCATTAGCCTCTAAATCATGACGTGCCAATAATTTATAAAATTCAGTACGATTTCTGCCTGCCATGCGAGCGGCTTGTGTCACATTCCCTTTTGTCATCTGTAATAGTTTACGTAGATAGTTAAGCTCAAATTGGTTACGTGCCTCAACAAACGTTGGAAGTGCCGTATTTTCACCTTGTAACGCTTGGCTAACCAGCGCTTCACTGATCACAGGTGTTGTAGTCAATGCGACGCATTGCTCAATGACGTTAACCAATTGACGTACGTTGCCCGGCCAACTGGCTGACATCAAACACTTCATAGCTTCTGTCGAAAAGCTACGAACAAACGGCTTATGCCTTGATGCCGATTCACGTAGTAAATGGTTAGCTAAAATAGGTATATCCTCCGCCCTCTCATTCAGGGCTGGGATGCGCAAATTCACCACATTCAGACGATAATAGAGGTCTTCACGAAACTCATTTTTTTCCATCGCCTTCGGTAAATTACGGTGTGTTGCAGAGATAATACGCACATCAATATCTAAATCACGATTACTGCCAAGAGGACGTACCTTGCGCTCTTGTAATACGCGTAATAATTTAACTTGTAGCGGCATTGGCATATCGCCGATTTCATCAAGAAATAGCGTTCCCCCATTTGCGGCAAAGAATAGCCCTTCTCGGCTACTCACAGCCCCTGTAAAGGCCCCTTTTGCATGGCCAAATAGCTCAGATTCAAGTAATTGTTCTGGTAATGCGCCGCAGTTAATCGCGATGAATGGTTTGCGTGCCCGTGGGCTTGCCTTATGGATTGCCTGTGCTAAGACCTCTTTACCTGTACCACTCTGCCCATTAATTAATACGCTCACATCCGATTGCGCGACCATATGGGCTTGCTCTAACAGTCGGATCATCAACGGGCTGCGGGTAACAATGCCTTCACTCCACTCTTCATCACTGATTGGTGTTGAAGATAATGCCAATGCTTCATCAATGGCCTTGTAGAGCGCATCTTTATCAACAGGTTTGGTTAGGAAACTAAATACGCCGCGCTGTGTTGCTGCAACGGCGTCGGGAATTGAGCCATGGGCGGTGAGGATTATCACGGGTAAATTAGGGTGTTGCTTCTGGATCTCATCGAACAGAGCCATTCCATCCATTTCATCCATTCGCAAGTCACTAATCACCAACTCTATTTTTTCTTTTTGAAGCAATTTTAGCGCTTCTGGCCCACTTTCCGCGGTGGTGACTTTAAAACCTTCACTGCTTAAGCGCATACCCAGTAATTTCAGCAGACTAGGATCATCATCCACCAGCAGAAGATTTGCTGATTTACGGTTGGTCATTGCGCTCATTCTCCGATGGGTTATTAGTTGAAGAGTTACCATCCTCAGCGACTGGTTTTTCCGTTTTAGCCGCTTCTTTTGGTTGCTTTTTATCTACCGCTTCAACCTCTTTTTCCGTTTCATTGGTAATTTGTTTGCGAGAGGAGAGTTGCCTCTCAATGTCAGTTAAATTTTCTAATTTACGTGAGGTTGTATTCAGTTCAAATACCAGTCTGGCATTTTCTTCTTTCATACGGTCAAGTTTATTGTCTGTATCTTGCTGTAGCCGCTTAAAACGAGAATTGGCTTCAGCAAGATTAATTGTTTGTACCTGTTGTTCACGCCAAAGTTGTAATAACGGGCGAATTGCCGTGGGGAAATTAAGGCTAAAAGTGTTCATACTGTCGACCATTTTGCGTCGTTCAGCAATTGTGGGTTCAGCCGCGCCCATTAAGATACTGTGCTGAAATGCGTCCGACCAATTTTCAATCTGTATCTGTGATGCCTGCTTGCGTGCTGTAGCAGGGTCGAGACGATCGGCACAGTCCATCATCCTCAACCAAAAAAGTGCATTTTCTCGCGCATTAGGCTGATAATTTTCCCAAACGCCCTCACATGCCGCATAGCGGTAATCGGTCACTTTAACTTCAGGGACAACAACTTGAGCTAACGTATCTAAAGAAGATTGCCCATTTTGAGTCGTACACCCCGTTAAAATGAGTGACAACAATAACGCGCCTATATGCACCGCTTTTTGCTTTTGGATGAATGTAGAGTTTTTTTTCGTTAACCCGATATATCGCTTTGGTAACACCGCAAAGCGTAATGCAACCAAAACATCTGTAGACCTATTTGCCATTATTATTCATTCTCTGCAGTTAAAGGCAGTTCAATTCTAAAGCAGACATCTGCTAATTTATTGGGTACTAGTGAAAGTTCACCCCCCATTTGCTTAATGCAATCATGTGCAATACTTAGCCCCAATCCGCTGCCTTTGACAGCTCCTTTTCTCACAAGCGACCCTTGGTAAAAAGGTTCAAAAATCATACTTTGTTCTGACTCAGGAATTGGTGTGCCAGTATTAGCAACTTCAATAACAAGCTTATTATCTATTCTGCGGCTTGTGATCCAAATATTACCTGATTCACTGCCATAGTGCACCGCATTGGAGTAGATATTATCAATAACCCGTCCTAGTAGCGTTGGTTCAGCAAGGCAATGGTCAATACGTAGACGAATATCCGTTTGAATATTTTTCGCTCTCGCAGGTAAATTATGAGCCATAACAATGTCTTCAATCAATTTTTGCAAATCAACATGTTGTGCTTCTGGCGGGCTATCTGCTAATTTACGATTATAATCAAGAAGCTGCTCAATAAGTTGCTGAAGATGCTTACTGCTGTTATCAAGAATTTCTACAACCTCTTTTTGTGACTCGGTAAGCGGCCCCGCCACTTCATCGGCCAGTAATTCAGTGCCTTCACGCATACTTGCTAATGGTGTTTTCAGCTCATGGGAAATATGCCGCAAAAACTCATGGCGCTGCGATTCTAACCAAGCTAAGCGTTCACTTAACCAGATAATCCGCTGCGCTAACGAGCGTAACTCTCGAGGCCCTTTAAATAATTTTAAATTATTTGTCAGCGTTCTGCCTGTGCCTAATCGGTTGATCATACGTTCGATGCCTTTCACTGGCCCGATAATCATTCGAGTAAACAAAGCAACTAAGAGCACACTCAATAAAAAGAGGATAAGGCTCTGCCAACCAAAAAGCTGTCCTTTATTGGCAATTGCTTTTTGTAATTGCTCCCCTCGACTAAATATTACGTCGCGGGTCTCTTGTATTAATGCATTATTCTGCTCTGAGAATTGGCTTAATGCTGCGGTGACTTCTTTAGGCGGTTCACTATTCTCACAAACTACCGTTTTTAATTCTTCCAACGCGCGAGTCAGTGCCGATGTATCTGCATTTTTAGGCAGTATCGTTTTTTGCCGCTCAAACATCTGTTGATAATCAGAAAACTGCTTGAGGTAGAGGGTATGTAATGAAGCATCTTTCAAAACACAGTATTGGCGATAGCTTCTTTCCATTTCTAAAGCTAGCCCTCCCATCGCTTCACTTCGCCGGGTATCTAAAAGTGTTGTTTTATTGATTTGAGCAGCTTGATTACTTAATTGCTCCAAGCTTTGGTAAGCCTGATAAGCCAGAACCAATAGTGGCAATAGCACTAACCAAAATGCCATGACAACCAATTGGCGCAAGGAGCGCGGAAATAGACGCCATTTACTCAATGCATTCATCTCACACCTGTTAAACGAGGTTCCATGGTAACAGAACTGAATGAATTACGTGAACTTGATGATCACCACAGTTCGATTTTCCCTCTTATTTCATAAGAGTCACGCTAGTTACAGCAAGCAATGTGCCAATCTCATTGAGAATAAACAAGAAAAATTATGGGGGGATAAATACAGGAAGGCGGAATAAAGAGTTCAACTTTATTCCGCCAGCGATTTACTGATGTGATATATGATTATCTCTTTATAATCATATAGGTGGTGCCTCACTCCACGTGTCGCCCTGTGTTTGATAAGGCTCGAAAGCGAATATCTGTGCTGTTGGACGGTAGGCACCTTACTTTGGCATCATTCTTGCTTTATGTGGTATGTTCCCACCCTAATGTGGACCGACATAATAATGTTGAATGAGCAACTGAATATTATTATGCACACATCGTGCCAATTTTTCAATATATTTATTAATTAATTGAAAGATAAGCACTTTTATTTTTTCGGTTTCTTATTTCTTCTTTTTCACCTCTAAAATTTTTCTTTCTTTCCTCTATACTGTCTCCTTTTAAAGACACCCACCACAGCATAGAAAATTATTTTTATTTTTCAACAAATTAAATGTCTCCATTTGGAGACATCCAAATAAGGGGTTTGTCGCCAATTTTATACACCTCGAAAAAAAACCTCATCACCTGAATAAAAAAAACCTCAGAATAATTAATAAAATTGATATTTATTGCGAGACCAACAGAAATTCAAATTAAAGCGAAAATAATAAACACTATGGCACCCCTAATTTTTATTGATAAAAATTAAGAGTACTTTCCAAGAAATAATTTTACTAATCTATACTTCACGACAATACTTAACTTTTACTTATTGATTTGATAATAAAGATTCGATGAGGAAATTTATGAATATGCAATCAAGTAACACAATAGAGCAGAACGATATGCAAGCCGCGTTGTATGTGCTTGAGCAAACTATTGGTTTTGTATTTCAAGCAGCACTACGCGCCGCGGTGCAGTTAAATATTGCGGATCATTTAATGCAGGAAGCAAAGACCGTTGAGCAACTGGCTGCTGAAATAAAGGCAGATGCGAGAGTCGTGAAAAAAATTCTTCGAGTACTCGCAACCCGTAAAATTTTTACTTGTTTAGATGGCACTCATTACGCATTAACGCCAGAAGCGACCTTTTTATGCACTGATCACCCCTACTCATTGCGCCCTGCTATTCTCTGGTTGACTGATAAAACCTTTTGGCTAACGAGCGCAGAGTTCACACAATCCGCTTATGGTAAGCGCGTATTTGAAGATTTATTCGGAAGTACATTCTTTGATTACTGGGAAAAGAATGCTGATCAACCAGATGGCTTTGATGAAGGGCAAGCTTCTTTATCAAAAATTGAAAACGAATTTATCCTAAAAAATTATACTTTCCCAGAAAATATCATTGTTGCCGATATTGCTGGCGGCTTAGGCAACCTGCTACTTGAAGTATTGGCACGTAATCCGTCATTAAAGGGTATCCTATTTGATAGGAAACATGTGCTAGAAAAAAATATTCTACATCGGCTCAAAGATAATACCCGTTGGACATTACAACCCGGCTCTTTTTTTGAACAGTGTCCAGAAGCTGATATCTACCTATTGAAATACATAACTCATGATTGGAGTGATGATAAGCTTATTGAGATATTTAAAACCATCCGTCGCGCCATGAAACCAACCTCAAAATTACTGGTCATGGACGCGATTATCCCCGAAGATAATCGCCCCCATTTTGGAAAGGAATTAGAGCTTATATGCTTTAGTGTTATTCACGATAGTAACGAGCATACAGAAGCTGAATTTAACGCATTGTTCTCGCAAGCAGGTCTAAAAATCAACCGAATTATTCCAACAGAAAGCCATATTGCTATCATTGAAACCGTTCCTGTCTAATCGGCAACGACGAAAAAATAGCCCCGTATTACGGGGCTATCAGATTCAGGCTACTTAGCCTAATTGCTTACGCGCATTACGGAAAATACGCATCCATGGGCCATCTTCACCCCAATTTTCTGGGTGCCAAGAGTGACTTACAGTACGGAATACACGCTCAGGATGCGGCATCATAATTGTTGCGCGGCCATCCATTGATGTCACCGAAGTAATACCATTCACTGAGCCATTAGGGTTAGCAGGGTATTGCTCTGTGACCTGCCCATAGTTATTCACAAAGCGCAGTGCTACTAATGAATGATTTTCCAATTGCTGAATATGGGCAGGATTACGCGCCTCAACCAAACCTTCACCATGAGATACCGCAATCGGCATGCGTGAACCGACCATATCTTGAAGCAATAAGGAAGGGCTCTTAGCTACCTCGACCAAACTAAAGCGCGCTTCAAATCGTTCTGAGCGATTGCGTACAAAACGAGGCCACAGTTCTGCTCCTGGGATCAACTCATATAAATTGGACATCATTTGACAACCATTACACACGCCAAGGGATAATGTATCTTGACGAGCAAAGAAAGCAGCAAATTCATCACGTACTTGGTTGTTAAACAGGATTGATTTTGCCCAACCTTCCCCAGCACCTAATACGTCACCGTATGAGAAGCCACCACATGCAACTAAGGTTTGGAAGCCTGCCAATGATAGATGCCCCGCGAGCAGATCACTCATATGGACATCAACCGCATCAAAACCAGCACGGTCAAAAGCAGCTGCCATTTCCACATGAGAGTTAACACCTTGTTCGCGCAACACCGCAACTTTAGGGCGTACACCAGACAGGATATAAGGTGCTGCGATATCCTCTGCAATATCGAAAGTAAGCTGAGTATTTAGACCAGGGTCTTGGCTATCCAACTTCGCTTTATGCTCTTCATCTGCACACGCCTCATTATCACGTAAGCGTTGCATCTGCCATGTTGTCTCAGCCCACCACTCACGTAATGTACTGCGAGATTCCTGATAAACAACAGTATCACGACTATTAATCACTAATGCATCTTCTTGGGTGACCGTACCTAGATAATGTAAACATTCACCTAAACCCGCTTCAGCAAAGCAATTTTCAACATATTGCTTATCTTGCTGTTTAATTTGGATAACGGCGCCCAACTCTTCATTAAACAGCGCGGCGAGAATATCTTCATCAAATTCGCTAATATCAACATTAATACCGCAATGGCCTGCAAATGCCATCTCAGCTAATGTCACGAACAGACCACCATCAGAGCGGTCATGGTATGCTAGCAGTTTTTGCTCTGACAATAAGCGTTGGATAGCGGCAAAGAAACCAGATAGTAATTTAGGGTCGCGCACATCCGGTGCTTTATTACCTAACTGACGGTAAACTTGCGCAAGAGCCGAGCCGCCTAAAGCATTATGCCCTTGACCAAGATCGATTAACATTAAGGCAGAGTCAACGTCCGTTTTTAATTCAGGTGTCACCGTCAAACGCACATCTTCAACACGACCGAATGCGCTAATAATCAGTGATAGTGGTGATGTCATTTCACGCTCTTCACCATTATCTTGCCAACGTGTTTTCATTGACATCGAATCTTTACCAACAGGGATAGTCAACCCTAAAGCAGGACACAGTTCTTCGCCTACCGCTTTCACAGCTTCATACAGACCTGCATCTTCCCCGGGATGCCCCGCCGCCGCCATCCAGTTAGCTGAAAGTTTTACTCGTTTTAGATCTTGCACATATGCGCTAGCAATATTAGTTAATGCTTCCCCTACCGCCATACGGGCAGAAGCGGCGAAGTCTAACAATGCAACAGGGGTTCTTTCACCAATTGACATAGCCTCGCCATAGTAGCTATCAAGACTCGCTGTTGTGACCGCGCAGTCCGCGACAGGGATCTGCCAAGGCCCAACCATCTGATCACGCGCAACCATACCAGTCACTGTACGGTCACCAATAGTAATTAAAAATGTTTTTTCCGCGACGGCTGGAAGATGCAACACGCGTTTTACTGCTTCATTTAAATGGATAGACGTTCTATCTAACGCCCCTGGTTGTGCCTTTAATGTATTCACATCACGCAACATTTTAGGGGTTTTACCTAACAGCACATCAAGAGGCATATCAATAGGTTGATTATTAAAATGCGCATCTTTTAAAACTAATTCACGCTGTTCGGTTGCTTCACCAATTACTGCAAAAGGAGCACGCTCACGCTCACAAATTGCCGTAAATAGAGCCATTTGTTCTGGAGCAACGGCTAAGACGTAACGCTCTTGAGACTCATTACACCATACTTCTAATGGGCTCATTCCAGGCTCATCATTCAGAATTTTGCGCAGTTCAAAGCAACCACCACGGCCCCCATCACTCACTAATTCAGGCATGGCATTCGATAAGCCACCCGCTCCCACATCATGGATAAATAAAATGGGGTTGTTCTCACCCAACTGCCAACAATTATCAATAACCTCTTGGCAACGTCGCTCCATTTCTGGGTTATCACGCTGCACTGATGCAAAATCCAGATCAGCATCTGATTGACCAGAAGCCATAGAAGATGCGGCACCACCACCAAGACCGATATTCATTGATGGCCCACCAAGGACGATGAGTTTTGCTCCAACAGGGATCTCACCTTTTTGCACGTGATCCGCCCTGATATTGCCAATCCCTCCAGCTAACATAATAGGTTTATGATAGCCGCGTAGCTCTTCACCGTTATGACTGTTAACCTTTTCTTCATAGGTACGGAAGTAACCTAATAGTGCTGGGCGACCAAATTCGTTATTAAACGCCGCGCCACCTAATGGCCCTTCTAGCATAATATCGAGAGCGGTAACGATACGTTCCGGTTTGCCGAAATCTTCTTCCCATGGCTGCTCGAACCCAGGGATACGTAAATTCGATACTGAGAAGCCAACTAAACCCGCTTTCGGTTTGGCACCGCGCCCTGTCGCCCCTTCATCACGAATTTCACCGCCCGAGCCCGTTGCTGCCC
This sequence comes from Providencia sp. PROV267, assembly GCF_028477825.1. Taxonomy (NCBI): domain Bacteria; kingdom Pseudomonadati; phylum Pseudomonadota; class Gammaproteobacteria; order Enterobacterales; family Morganellaceae; genus Providencia; species Providencia sp. PROV267. The sequence continues at coordinate 26,022 of NZ_JAMPLX010000003.1, forward strand.
CCGGCCATGGAGAGATCGCTGTAGGGTGGTTATGTGTTTCGACTTTCATCAAAATATGAGCATCTTCTTGATGATAACGATAAGTACGGCTATCTGATTCTGGGAAGAAACGCCCCACGGAAGACCCTTCCATCACTGCCGCATTATCTTTATAAGCAGATAACACATAGTCTGGCGTCGTTTCAAAGGTGTTTTTAATCATTTTAAACAGCGATTTAGGCTGCTTTTCACCATCAATGATCCAATCTGCATTAAAAATTTTATGGCGGCAGTGTTCTGAGTTTGCCTGTGCAAACATATACAGTTCAACATCCGTTGGGTTGCGTTTTAACTCAGTGAATGCATTTAGAAGGTAATCAATTTCATCATCAGCAAGTGCTAACCCCATTTCTACGTTAGCTTTTTCGAGGGCAGTTCGGCCATGACGACTGATATCAATAACTTTCATTGGTGCGGGTTGATGATGAACAAACAGTGCCTCAGCTTGCTCAAAAGAGCCAAAAACACTCTCCATCATGCGGTCATGTAGTAGCGCTGCAACGTCTAGCCACTGTGCTTGTGATAATGAATCGGCTTGCACATAGTAAGCTATACCACGTTCAATTCTTTCGACCTGAGATAAACCACAATTGTGAGCAATATCTGTCGCTTTAGATGACCAAGGAGAAATTGTTCCTGGGCGTGGTGTCACTAATATGAGTTTACCAAAAGGCTCGTGCTCCGCGAGAGAAGGACCGTATTTCAGCAAACTACGCAGTTTGCCTTGCTCGCTTTCACTTAAAGGCGCTGATAGTTCAGCAAAGTGCATATATTCAGCATAAATATCCGTAACAGGAAGCTGTTTTTCAGCAAACAACGCCAACAGGCGAGCAATACGAAATGCTGATAGAGCAGGTGAACCACGCAAAATTTCCATAGTCTTAAATTCTCTCATTTAAACGCCAGCCCTGATCATAAAAGCAGGGGAACCGGAACACATTATAGAGCAATGCGAATCAATACGAAACCGTTTGCGTGACTAAAAATAAAGCAAACCGTTAAAAATTATTAGGAACGAAATAGCACAATATTGGTTGCACGGATCATAATTGTTGAGCAAAATGTCCAAACACTGGAAATATAACCATTACTTATAACAATTTTTATTACAACACCGGCATACAAACACCCACAATTTTCTGGGCGATTGAGAGATAGCAACATTCATCTATTGACTCGCTTGGATAGCAGCTTCGATTGCTAAACAGTGCAAAGCAATCTGGACTTGAAGTATAAAGGGTATACATACGAGATATTTTTTTTGAATAACATCAAGGTTAATTATTTCATTATTGGGATTATTGCGCTTGTTGCGGCCATGATTATCGGACTGAATCTCCGCTGGCCCAATACACAAAATAATCAACTCAATCAAATCCTCTCTCGAGGTGAATTGCGAGTCAGCGCGATTAGCTCCCCCCTGATTTATCTTGACGATGAAGCGAATCTGCATGGTTTTGATTATGAGCTTGTACAAAGCTTTGCCGATTACCTCGGCGTAAAACTAATCATCACCATGAGACCCACCGTCGAGCTTATTTTTGATGATATTGAAGAGGGGAATGCAGATATCGGGGTTGCTGGTCTGCTCTATAATAAAGATAGATTACAAAAAATGAAAACTGGGCCAAGCTACCTAAATGTGACACAGCAATTGGTCTACCGAAAAGGTTCTACTCGCCCTAAGAGCTTTAATGATATTAAAGGAAAATTGGTGGTTATGGCAGGCTCTGCACACGCTAGCACCCTCAAATCATTAGCCGGTAAATACCCAGAGCTGACTTGGCAAGAAACTACCGAATACACAACCAATCAATTGTTAGAAATGGTTGCCGAAGGGCTGATTGACTATACACTCGAAGATTCAATTTCCGTTGCCCTCCAACAACGCATTCATCCAGAAATTGCTGTTGGATTCGATTTAGTCGATGATCACGCCATTACTTGGTATATGAAACGTCTTAATGACGATAGCCTAAACGCTGCCCTTCTCGACTTTTTCAATGTCAGTAATGAAATAGACTTACTCGCAAGACTTGATGAAAAATATTTCAGTCACGTTAGTTCATTCGATTATTTTGATACCATTTCATTTATTAACGCTATCAACAAAAAACTGCCCAATTATCAGCCACTATTTGAAAAATATGCCACGACCCTTGATTGGAAACTCTTAGCCGCTATTGCATGGCAAGAATCCCATTGGGATCCTTTGGCTACCTCACCAACAGGTGTACGTGGACTAATGATGCTTACAAAACCAACGGCGGAAACCATGGGTGTCGCTGATAGGTTAGACGCTGAGGAGAGTATTAAAGGAGGAGCTGCCTATCTCGAATATCTGATGCAGCGCCTGCCAGTATCCATTGCTGATGACGATAGAATTTGGTTTGCTTTAGCCGCCTATAATATGGGCTATGGCCACATGCAAGATGTTAGAAAGCTAACTGAAATGCAAGGAGGTGATCCTGACCGCTGGCTAGATGTGAAATCAAGGTTACCTCTTCTAACACAAAAAAAATATTATTCTCAACTTAACTATGGTTACGCACGGGGTCACGAAGCCTACCGCTATGTTGAAAATATTCGCCGCTACCATCAAAGTTTGGTTGGGTATTTACAAAACCAAGATAAAAAACAGCGTGCACTAGCGATTGCGGAAAAATCGCTCATTTTATTTCCGCCTCTTACAACGCCTAACGAGCAGAAGCAGGCTGTTGAAAATGCAGACACCGCAAAACAGGATGATGTGACCTCAAACGCACCACAAGCATCTTCAACACAAAATCCCCACCAAGAAAAGGTTAGCCTAAAACACGTTCAATCTGCTCCAGTACAGCAGAAGTTACCCGCTATTCCCCCGAAGGATACGCTCACTTTGGGGCAATATTTTCTTTCACCCCATACACAAGAAGGCTCCCATGCCAAGGAGCCTACAGAGCCAGTAACAACAAATAATTAGAAACTTAATCATAGCTAATCAGAATGAAAGAGGGATTAAGGTGATTTTTGCTGCTGACATCCTCCGCACTCACCTTCTGTTTGCGCCAACATCTGTTTCTGCGCTTTCTTTTGTGCTCTACGCATTTTAAAAAAATTACTTAACATCGCTGAGCAGGTTTCTTCTAAAACCCCGCCCTTCACATCCACATAATGATTTAATCCGGGGCGCTCTAAGATATTAATAAATGAACCGCAAGCACCGGTTTTAAAGTCTCTCGCCCCATAGACTAAACGCCCTATTCGACTATGTACTAATGCGCCAGCACACATAATGCACGGTTCCAACGTTACATAAAGTGTTGTGTCTAATAATCGGTAATTACTAAGCGCACGACCACCTTGCTGTAACACAATGATTTCTGCGTGAGCTGTAGGATCATGACTTTCGATTGAACGATTCCAACCCGATGCAATTAATTGATTATCTTTCACTAATAGAGCACCAACAGGTATTTCTCCTGCATCTTGAGCATTTTTCGCCAATTCTAAAGCGCGCTTCATCCAGAACTCATCAACTTCGGCTTGTGTCACAGCAACCTCTAATCTATCTATTTAAATAGATTATACCGTAAATTATTTGAGTTGCTGTAGGGCGGTAATGAGGAAATTTATCAATCACTGCATAGAGAGGAAGTTACCGTGGTTTTGATGTGCCACGATAACTGATAAATAGACAACAGTGTGAACAAGGCAAAATCTCGCCTTAATTACTAAAAATCGCTAATTTTGCAGCAAACCCCATAAAAAAGCTTCCTACCGCACAGTTACCCAATTTAGCCAATATTTGTTTTTCACGTAAAAAACGCGCGATAAGATAACCACTAAAAATCAGCAGACTAAGATAAATAAAGCTGACAAGCTCCAAAATAGACGCGAGCACCAAATATGGAACCCAAGCGTGCGAGTAATTAAAGTCAATAAATTGAATAAAAAAGGAAATATAAAATAGAATCGCTTTTGGATTAGTTAAGCTTAGGATCAACGCACGCGTAAAAATTTTCTCTGATTTAACCACCATCGGCTCAGCATCTGAACTTGCTAATTTTTTTTGCTTAAAAGTCGCATAAAGAATTTTGCAACCTAAGTACAACAGGTACGCCGCGCCTAAATACCTTACGACCATAAAAAGTGTAGGTGACGCTTTTATCACTGACGCAACCCCAATAAATGAGAGAAAGATGAGTATTGCATCACCGGTAAATACGCCTAATGCTGCCCGATACCCTGCTTGAGTACCATGAGATGTACTTGATTTTAAAACATATAATGAATTTGGCCCCGGCACTATGATGATAAAAATCAACCCTGCCATATAAGTCCAGAAATTCAAAACACCAAAACTTTCAAACATAATGAAAACCTTAACCATTTTTTTCTTATTACTATCACAATCTTAACCAGTTGTGAATATTTATAAATTCAATTATTACCATAACATTTAAAAATATGAAATAAGCTAATAATAATGATTATTTTTAAATATGCCTTATTTTCATAACATCAAAGTGCTTATAAACAATTTAACTTACTAATAAATAAAGGAGCTGATATGTCTCTGATCCAATCAGGTATTCAAGCGGGTATATTTGAACAGTTTTACCCAACCACGCTTGTCTACACTGCTGCAAAAAAAATATTCTTCTTAGGCCATACTCCTCAAGATAAGGCCTACTTTATTTATAATGTTAGTGATAAAGGGATTATTGATACAAGTGCTCCTATCCATAAAGGGAAATTAAACAGCTACCTTAGCAATCTACAATATGTACAAGATTTAACGCTGAATAAACAGTATATTTATGGTTATAATTTAGAAGAAAAGACCATTCAATTCTTTGTTGTTTTAGATAATGGCAATCTTGAAAATGTTTACGACTTTACTTTTAACGCTAACGGCATGCAAATTAGAACAGCGTCGTTCTTCGTTATCAACGGCATTTTATACTATTACTACCAGTATGAAAAATCAAAAAATTGGGAATCATTCTCTGTCGTAATTGTAAAATAATAGTGTTTGATAGCTAAAGAGTTCCTTTTAAGGATTGGTAACCCCAATCCTTTATTTTAACAGTTATCTCTTATATAAGATTAAAGCAACCACACTAAATAAGATAATTTTAGATAAGCCTTACAGTCAGCGTTTTCAATATTAATTAACCCGATAAATAACAAAACCCCACCGTCTAAAATTTATAGTCACTGTAATGCCAAACCTTTAATCCATAATAAACTAATGACACATAACAAAGAACACTAAATAATACAAAAAATTGTATATCTAAAAAATAGGCTAACTTAATACAATCGACTTCGATGTGTTTATTCTATTTTTCCCTATTAAATAGAGATAGCTCATACTCTCTAAGATAATATTACTAATACACATTCTATTTAGCACATAATAATAAATGTTATCATATTGAACAATGTTTATTATCTTTGCTATGGAAATTATAGCCACGCTTATCCCTTTTCCAGTTATGCATAATAAATAATACAATTTTTTAACATAAAAAGAAGATGTTAGGTGAAATTGATAGAATTAGTATTTAATTTCCCTATTTCCGTGTAGAATTAGTCACCTCATTAGAATTATTTATGGTAACAGATTTAACTGATTGAAATGGCACTATTAATTACTAAAAAATGTATCAATTGCGATATGTGCGAACCCGAATGCCCTAATAATGCTATCTATATGGGTGACGAAATTTATGAAATCGATGCAGACCTCTGCACTGAATGTGTCGGCCACTATGATAAACCGACCTGTCAATCGGTTTGCCCTATCAACAATACGATTATCACAGACCCACAACATATTGAAACACAAGAACAATTATGGGATAAGTTTGTCATGATCCATCATGCTGATAAAATTTAGCCTATTAGCACTTTCTACCTGTTCCCTGACACTTACTCACGACCCAGCGCTATCGCTGAGTGTTGATTCCCCCCGCCGCATAACGGCGAGGTATCATCCTCTTCTTATCAAATATGCCCTCTGGATAAGAAGAGTTATTGAGCCTATTGTGTGCCAATTACACACTTTCAATAATCACCGTTGCAGCGGCATAATGGCGCTCATCCGTAATAGATACGTGAATATGCGTTACGTTCATACGCTGCGCTAGTTTTTCAGCCTCCCCCACCAATGTTAGTAGCGGTTTCCCCAAAGAGTCATTACTGACTTCAAATTGGTTAAAGGCCAATCCATTACGAATTCCGGTACCGAGCGCCTTAGCTGCCGCCTCTTTAACCGCAAAGCGTTTTGCTAAGAAACGAGCTGGCTGAGCTTGTTGTTGAAACTGCGCAAATTCATTTTCAGTCAATATCCGTTTCGCTAAGCTGTCAGCTGAACGTTTAATCACCGCTTCTATTCGGGCTATTTCAACAATATCCGTACCAAGACCTACGATTGCCATTAGTAACGCGCTTCTCTGAGTAGTTTTTTCATATCTGCCACCGCATTCGCTAGGCCGCTAAATAACGCTCGCCCAATAATGGCATGCCCGATATTCAATTCATAAATTTCAGGTAATAGCGCGATCCGCTGAACATTATGATAAGTTAAACCATGGCCCGCATTTACTTTTAGGCCTTTCCCTGCCGCATAAGCTACGCCATCACGAATTCGACGATATTCGATTTCTTGTTCTTGCTCCGTTTTCGCATCTGCATATGCACCTGTATGTATCTCAATAAATGGTGCACCTGCTGCTTGCGCCGCATCAATTTGAGTGTGATCAGCATCAATAAACAGAGATACTTGAATACCGGCTTCAGTCAAGCGTTTAACAGCATCAGTAATTTTGGGTAATTGCCCCGCCACATCAAGCCCCCCTTCCGTCGTGACCTCTTCACGCTTTTCAGGTACTAGGCAGCAAAATGCAGGCTTCACTCGACATGCAATGTTAATCATTTCCTCTGTCACTGCCATTTCAAGGTTCATTCTGGTTTGAATAGTCTCTTTTAGCAGCTCAATATCCCTATCAGTAATATGGCGGCGATCTTCTCGCAAATGCACAGTAATACCATCAGCTCCTGCTTGTTCTGCAACAAATGCGGCTTGTACAGGGTCAGGATACTGTGTTCCCCGTGCATTTCTCACTGTTGCGATATGATCTATGTTTACACCTAACAAAAGCTCAGCCATTTTTCACTCCCTATCATAAATACAGTCAAGTACGCTCAATGCCCCTATCCTACTGCAATTTAATATTGAGTGGGAATAAATCTCTATCGCTTCGAGCGCCTTTCCATATTTTGACGACTTTTTCAGCAAACTTATTAGATTTTGGGAAGCGGCTCGTAAAATATCGGCGTGGTGCAGATTTTGATTTGGCATACTGACCATTGTCGGTCACACTTAGCTCATGATTTTGGTGTATTACCAACAGGGGGCTTAGTAAATTGTCGGAATAGTTCGCGGCTCTTTAGCGGTTTTCCACCTAAATAGGGTTTCAAGGCTATACGAGTAAAGCGTTTAGCCGCTCTCAGTGTGTCACTGTCGGGGAATTCGCGTGCTGCCAAGGCTTTAAGGTGTTTACCAGTAAAACTAAGTTGGTCGATGACTAAACTACCAATAAAACCTTTTTCTTCTCGATAACGGTAAGTCATTGTGTCTGAAACAGGCTCGCCACTACCTGCGCAATGAAGAAAATCAACACCGTAACCAAGGTAGGATAACAAGGCTAGCTCAAATTGGCGTAACGCAGCTTCAGGTGTATGTTCACTAGCAGCAAGTAATTGTAAGCAAGAAAGGTAATCAAAGAATAATGCTGAATACGGAGTACCAAATTCAATGACTCTCGTCACTAATTCATTGAGATATAACCCACTATAAAGTACGGTTCCCGTTAGTGGTAATGAGAGTGAAATAGGGTCTGCATGGGTTAATGTTTTAATCTCACCTTTGCCACCCCAGCGGATTAACAAAGGTGTAAAGGGCTGCAAGCAGCCCCTAAAAGGTGAACGGTTTCGGCGAGCCCCTTTTGCTAATAAGCGGATTTTGCCTTCCCCTTCAGTGAAGAAATCGACTAATAAGCTCGTTTCACTAAAGGGTCTAGAATGGAGTACAAACGCACGTTGCCAGCCACTCACAATTTCACCAATAAATTTATTTTAGGTCATCAACATAGCCTAAGCTGCGTAATGCACGTTCATCATCCGCCCAGCCAGCTTTCACTTTAACCCACAGTTCAAGGTGTACTTTGGTATCAAACAGCTTTTCCATATCGATGCGGGCTTCCGTACCGATTGTTTTAAGCTTACTACCTTTATTACCAATCACCATTTTCTTTTGGCCTTCACGTTCAACAAGGATCAAGCCATTGATATGGTATCCTCCCCTTTCCATCATTTTGAACTGCTCAATTTCAACAGTCACAGAATAAGGAAGTTCATCACCTAAGAAACGCATCAATTTTTCACGAATGATTTCTGATGCCATAAATCGCTGAGAGCGGTCGGTAATATAATCTTCAGGGAAGTGATGCTCAGCTTCAGGAATGTGCTGCTTAACAATTTTTGCAATCGTATCAACGCCTTTACCTTTTTCAGCACTAATTGGCACAACGTCCAAAAAGTTCATTTTTTGGCTGACAAAGCCAATATGCGGTAACAGCACTGTTTTATCCGTGACATTATCAATTTTGTTAATTGCTAAAATCACAGGGCAGCGAAGACCTTTTAATTTGTTGAGTACCATTTCATCGTCGTCAGTCCAATTCGTGCCTTCTACGACAAAAATAACTAGCTCAACATCCCCTATTGAACTTGAAGCTGCACGGTTCATCAAACGATTGATTGCACGTTTTTCTTCAATATGCAGGCCTGGCGTATCCACATAGATGATTTGATATTCATCTTCAGTATGGATCCCCATAATACGGTGGCGCGTCGTTTGAGGCTTTCTCGACGTAATTGAAACTTTTTGCCCCAATAGCTGGTTTAATAGCGTTGACTTACCGACATTTGGTCGCCCAACAATAGCTACAAAGCCACAGTGGGGTAATTTTTCACTCATTCAATCTCCAAAATTTTCAATGCTTGCTCCGCAGCGGCCTGCTCAGCTTTACGTCGACTTGAACCAACCCCGTTAATAGGTTGTTCAATACCACTGACTTGGCAGTGGATAGTAAATTCCTGATCATGAGCCTCACCTTTAACTTGGACAACGATATAGTTAGGCAAAGGCAAATGACGCCCCTGTAGATATTCTTGTAGTCTCGTTTTCGGGTCCTTTTGCTTGTCACCTGGGCTGATTTCATTCAACCTAGTTTGATACCAATCTAAAATAATTTTTTCTATTGTTTGGATATCACTATCGAGAAAGATCCCCCCGATCAATGCTTCCACTGTATCAGCGAGGATAGATTCACGGCGGAAACCGCCACTTTTTAGTTCGCCTGGCCCTAAACGTAAACACTCGCCAAGCTCAAATTCACGAGCAATTTCCGCCAGTGTATTTCCGCGCACTAGCGTTGCTCTCATGCGACTCATATCTCCTTCATCCACTTTCGGGAAGCGATGATATAAATCATTTGCGATCACAAAACTTAAAATAGAATCGCCAAGGAACTCTAGGCGCTCGTTATGCTTACTGTTTGCACTGCGATGCGTAAGCGCCTGAATTAAAAGATCGTGTTGATTAAACTTATAACCAAGTTTTCGTTGCAATTGCTCAAGTAAAGAGGGGTTCATGCGCGTTCAGCCATTTCTCTGATTGACAAAAAAGCACACGCAACAGACCTGTAAAAAACAAAACTGTTGCGTTTGCACTGACTCTTAACGCTTTTATCTTTCATTTATATAATAGAACTAAGCTTAAAATTCAGCATAACACTATTAATGAATAAAATGATAAGAGTTAATTAAGAAGCCAATAAATATTAATTTAAATTATATTGTACACCGAGATAAACAATAATGCTTCGGTTTATACGGGTTTTCACACGAAAACCCGTATAAATCTACCTTATGAACCTAGTGGCCCAATTCGGCTAAAGCGAATACCTGTCGGCCATTCACCTTCTTGTTTCTCAAGACTTAGCCAGATAAATACAGCGCGACCAACCAAATTTTGTTCCGGAACAAAGCCCCACATACGGCTGTCTGAGCTGTTATCTCGGTTATCCCCCATCATGAAGTAGTGTTTCTCAGGTACAATCCACTCATTTGGCGGCATATTAGGCTGTATGTAACGAGATTCCGTAATGGCCTGACGAATAATCAGAATCTGGTGCTCGACGGTATCAAGAGTTTCACTTCTTTGATATTGACGTAATGCATTTCTTGGCAATGGTTCGTCAAGAGGAATTTCATAGTTACCTTTTTGGCTATCGACCAAAGACTCCACATTGAAAAACATGGTCCACTCACTCGGCGCTAACGGACCATATTTTATTGGAAGTTGTTTCGTACAGTTATTATCTGCGCAATTCGGATAAATTGTCAGCTCTTTAGCGTTTGGATCATAAACAATTTTATCACCCGGTAAGCCAATAACCCGTTTTACATAGTCAATTGTTGGATTTTCTGGATATTTAAATACGGCAATATCACCACGCGCAGGTTTTCCCGTTTTAATTAACGTCGTTTGCGTAATGGGATCTTTTAGACCATAAGCAAACTTCTCAACCAGCATAAAATCCCCAACCAACAACGTTGGCATCATTGACCCAGATGGAATTTGAAAGGGTTCATAAATAAATGAACGAACCACCAATACAATCGCTAATACTGGGAAAATCGAGGAGCCTGTTTCAACCCACGATGGACGGCGTACAGCTTTATCCATCTCATCTTGAGTTAATGAGCCTTGACTCACTTCCTGTATATGTTTGAGCTTTTTCTTCCGCTCAGGCGAAAATTTAAAGCGATCTAAACACCAAATAATCCCCGTAATCACTGTCGCCAGTGTTAGGATCAAGGCAAAGGTGTTAGCCATTGAGACTCCTTGTAATTTTAGTTGTCTTTACCAACATGCAAAATAGCGAGGAAAGCTTCTTGAGGTAATTCAACATTACCCACTTGCTTCATGCGCTTCTTACCTTCCTTCTGCTTCTGCAACAGTTTCTTCTTACGGCTAACATCACCACCATAACATTTAGCCAGTACGTTTTTACGCAATTGTTTAACGGTAGAGCGAGCAATAATATGGTTACCAATTGCAGCTTGGATCGCGATATCAAACTGTTGACGAGGGATTAAATCCTTCATTTTTTCAACCAATTCACGACCACGATACTGTGAGTTAGCTCGGTGAGTGATCAATGCCAAGGCATCCACACGCTCGCCGTTGATCATAACATCAACACGAACCATGTCTGACGTTTGGAAACGCTTAAATGCATAATCCAAAGAAGCATAACCACGAGATGTTGATTTCAAGCGATCGAAGAAATCCAATACCACTTCTGACATTGGAATATCATACGTTAATGAAACTTGATTACCATGATAGACCATATTTGTCTGAACGCCGCGTTTTTCCACACAAAGTGTAATAACGTTGCCAAGATACTCTTTAGGCATCAGCATGTGACATTCAGCAATTGGCTCACGCAACTCTTCGATATTATTCAATGGTGGCAACTTAGCGGGGCTATCGACATAAACGATTTCACCGTTCGTTTGCACAACTTCATACACAACGGTCGGAGCCGTGGTGATCAGATCTAAATTGTATTCACGCTCTAAGCGCTCTTGAATGATCTCCATATGCAGCAGGCCAAGGAACCCGCAACGGAATCCGAAGCCAAGAGCACTAGAGGTTTCAGGCTCATAAAAGAGTGACGCATCATTCAAGCTCAACTTGCCTAGTGCATCACGGAATGCTTCATAATCGTCTGAACTGACTGGGAATAAACCTGCATAAACTTGAGGTTTAACTTTTTTAAACCCAGGTAATGCTTTATCAGCAGGATTACGAGCGCCCGTTAAAGTATCCCCGACAGGTGCCCCTGTGATATCTTTAATCGCACACACTAACCAACCAACTTCACCGCAACTGAGAGAGTCGCGATCAATTTGTTTTGGTGTGAAAATACCAAGACGATCCGCGTTGTACACTTGGCCCGTGCTCATCACCTTAATTTTATCGCCTTTGCGTAACGTACCGTTTTTAATACGGATAAGTGATACAACACCTAAATAATTATCAAACCATGAGTCGATAATAAGCGCCTGTAAAGGTGCCTCTGCGTCACCTTCTGGCGCGGGGATAGATTGCACTAAACGCTCAATAACATCTTGAACGCCAATCCCCGTTTTTGCCGAGCAACGTACCGCATCATGCGCATCAATGCCCACAATATCTTCAATTTCTTCTGCAACGCGTTCAGGATCAGCCGCTGGTAAGTCGATTTTGTTCAACACAGGAACAACTTCAAGATCCATTTCAATCGCTGTATAGCAGTTAGCTAGCGTTTGAGCTTCAACCCCTTGCCCAGCATCAACAACGAGCAGCGCACCTTCACAGGCAGCTAATGAGCGTGATACTTCATAAGAGAAGTCAACGTGGCCTGGGGTATCGATAAAGTTCAATTGATAGGTCTCACCATCGGAGGCCTTATAATCCAGCGTCACACTTTGCGCTTTGATTGTAATTCCGCGTTCACGTTCTAAATCCATAGAGTCTAGAACCTGAGCCGCCATTTCTCTGTCCGTTAAACCACCACAAATCTGAATAATACGGTCAGACAACGTGGATTTACCATGGTCGATGTGAGCAATGATAGAAAAGTTTCTTATGTTATTGATTTTCAAGGTAATATCTTCTTTTAAATTGCCTACAAAATCAGCTCTGCATAAATAGGTATCGCAGAACTAAAATGCTATGATTATCACAAGATTACTAATTAGCTGCATTTTACATAGAAGATCTCTGTAACACAAAGGTTCAATGTAAAACAACTGTAAACTATGCGGGTTTTTGCTAGATAGGAGCGCTGAACTCGCCAAACCGCCTATCAAGCAAGGCGGTTTCACTCAGCAATCAACTTGAACTGACAGTTCGTTGGGGGGTAAGCCTATTTGTAAGATAACTGGTTGAAATGCAGTCTCATCCCGCCAATAAGAGGCGATTTTACGCGCTAAAAAAAAGCCTAAAAAGCCACCAGCGACACCAGAAAGAGCAACCCAAAATTGTTCAAAACCCGCTAATTGTACTAACGCTGCAACCAGAAATAGGCCAATCAACGGGGTTAAATAAACGAGCATAGCAGAACGCAGCAAACTCCCTTCAGGAATTCCAACCTCCACTTTTTGCCCAACAACTAAAGGTTGCTCAATGTCAACTTCGAGCTGATGTTCGGTATTTGGCCCTATTTTACTCAATGCGTATGAACCACATGCCGCGCGCGCGCTACAGCTACCACACCCAGAAGAAGCCCCATAACGCAATAACGCCCTTCCTTGGTGCCAACGAATAACTGTTGCCCACTCTTTTATCATCATCTACTCCTGAAAACGAATGCTTGCAGCGACTTGCTGTGCCGTTGATAACGGCAGTTCACCTATTATGGTAATCACATTTTGTTTCTGAGTCATTGTATAAATTGTGCGGCGGCCATTTTGGACAGGTTGTTCTAAAGGCAAGCCTTGCTCAGCTTTAGTGACATTAACCGAAAAAGTGAATAAGCCATCACTAAATAATGCGCTCTCTACCTCATCATTTTCGGCAAGTTTACGTTTTGAACGAGAGACTTCTTCAAATCCAGGAGGTAAAAGTCCAACGCGCCATTTAAATGACGGACGATTATCCTGAGGGGAGACTAGCAGCGGTGGTAAATTAATCTTACTTAAATTCACCAGAGAGTCATTCACCGTTTTGCTGTCTAGCACCGTTGAAATGACGCGAAACTGTTCTAACGTTTGGTTATTGTTATCTAAGAGATCGACCCGTAATGGCAACTTATTTTCTTCATCAATCAGAAGAACATAATTAAAACGAGAGTTATCTTTAGAAATAATGCGAATAACGAGTGAAGGCTTATCACCGATATGGGTTCGCCCCGCATCGATAAAATTATAGTACGGTTTGATTTTGTCATAATCAGCAAATAATACCGAAGGCAAATTATCGACAATATGCTTCCCATTTAAGCTGAAGGCATCAAAACCGGGTTCAAAATAACTGATCCTTTCCCCTTTTTGCACTATTTCACGCCGCGTAGAATCCATTTGGATCATTTGAGAGACAGGAACATTATTAATGATCCCATGTCGATAACGGACAGGCACGATGCTTCTGGGACTAAAGGACATAAAAGACATTTCGTAGGAAAGATTTTGGGCAGCGCTCCCCATCTCTTTAAAGAGAGCTTCGGCATCTTGTTGAGATGCCGAAGCTTGATTAGATAAAATCAGGCTGCCCGCCAGGCAGATGACGGATAACCACTTATTCATTAGCGCGCTTTAGCTCCAGCGGGTGCTGTAGTAATATCATCATTATCATGATATTGCTGATTAAGCATTGAACGTCTTTCAATTTCATATTGCTGTAGCATTGCATTTACACGCTGATTTTGCTGCTCAACTTGTTGCATTTGTTGCTCGTTACCAAAAAGTTGACCATCAGAGAAATTTAAACTCACAGGTGCGCCTGCTCCAACGGGAACGGTGTTAAACACAGGTTCATCAATCACCGATTCCGTTGAATTACTTTGATTATACTGCTGCACCCCAACGATAACAGCAAGGGATACACATGCTGCAACACCAATTTGGGTGATTTGACTTGCCCATGGACGAATTTTTTGCCAGAACGGCATCGCGCCCCATGTTGCAGGTTCAGGCTGTGACTCAACAACTACCTGAGGATTAATACGCACAACTTCATTCTCTAATGCTGCGGCGACTTTACCCGCTATGTCAAAATTGATGACATCAGGTGTGTCATTACGCAGAGTATCACGAATAAGATGATAGCTCTCCCAACGTTTTTGTAACGTTGAATCACATGAAATGGCATTTAACAGTTCTACATCTAGAACTTCGCCATCCATCATTGCGGAAAGTTTCTCTCTTTGCATACCCGAATACCTTCAGTTAATTGCATCACAATTACAGTTTAATGCCCTGATTTCGCTATTTTTTGCACGTTATCTTGTGTTCCAAAAAACAATTCAATAAACACAAACATATTAGTGCTGCTGGATCAGTGGCTGTACTTTATTATCAATAGCTTCTCTTGCTCTAAAGATACGCGAACGCACGGTGCCTACAGGACAATCCATGATCTCGGCGATCTCTTCATAGCTTAAACCATCAAGTTCTCTGAGTGTTATTGCCATTTTTAAATCTTCAGGTAACGACTCAATGGTTCGAAAAACTACTTTCTTCAATTCATCAGACAACATTAAGTTCTCTGGGTTCGATATTTCTTTCAAAGCGCTTGCAGTTTCGTAGTTTTCTGCATCGCTTGCTTCAAGATCTGACGCGGGTGGGCGCCTATCTTGAGCGACTAAATAATTTTTAGCCGTGTTTACCGCAATACGATATAGCCAAGTATAAAAAGCACTATCACCGCGAAACGACCCTATCGCACGATAAGCTTTGATAAAAGACTCCTGAGCAACGTCAGGTACATCCGCTTGTGGTACATAACGGGAAACCAAGCTTGCAACTTTGTGCTGGTATTTTACAACCAGTAAGTTGAACGCTTTTTGATCGCCCTTTTGGACTTTTTCGACCAACATCTGGTCCGTTAGTTGCTCGCTCATTACTGGGAAAATCTCCCGCGCTCAGGCTGTAAATTTGTTAACTTGATCATGTCTCCCTTCCTAAAGCAAGCGTTACTTTGAGTAGTAAAAACAAGTGAAGTTCAATTTAATACATAAAAATAGTAAAAAATTGACAAAAAACCGTGTGACTACCGATAGAGGATCTAAGTGATCCTAATTAATTTATCGCTAATTTATACATTATTCTACGTATCACACCGCTTTATTTACCCTAAGTACCAAACCTGACTCAACCCCCTAGTAGATATACAAGGCTGAACGCTATTTCACAAATAGCATTGCCAAGCCTGATAGGCTAACATGAAACTTCCAATAGATACTATACTGTGACTGCTCTCTGCCGTAAACGGCTAGGCCTGCCACTTCTTAGGGCGCAACCGTCTGTATAACGGGTTTTATGCTGCCCCTTATGGGTAGAAACGACGAGTATATACAACATGCAAACACTTATGAACGATCCCACACAGCATTACACTGATATTCTGATTATTGGCAGCGGTGTCGCTGGGCTTTCCGCCGCTTTACGACTTGCTCCTTTTCATAAAGTTACTCTCCTAAGTAAAAGCACACTCAATGAAGGGGCTTCTTATTACGCACAAGGTGGAATCGCAGCCGTTTTCGATAATACCGACAGCATTGAATCCCATGTAGAAGATACTTTAATTGCAGGCGCAGGTATTTGTGAAAGAGAGGCCGTCGAATTTATCGCCTCGAATGCCAAAGAGTGCGTTCAGTGGTTAATTGATCAAGGCGTACTATTTGACACGGAAGTGACTGAAACAGGTGAAACCCAATATCACCTCACTCGCGAAGGTGGACACAGCCATCGCAGGATCCTTCACCATGCAGATGCAACTGGCAAAGAGGTTGAAACGACTCTCGTCAACCTCGCTTTTGCGCATCCGAATATCCATGTTAAAGAGCGCTATAATGCGGTTGATCTCATTCGCTCCGATAAGATCGGATTAGCAGGCGAAAGCCGTATTGTCGGTGCCTATGTTTGGAATCGGCAAAAAGAGCACGTTGAAACGATCCGAGCAAAAATCGTTGTTTTGGCTACAGGCGGCGCCGCAAAAGTCTATCAATACACAACAAATCCCGACATCTCTTCTGGGGATGGCATTGCGATGGCATGGCGTATTGGATGTAGTGTCGCTAACTTAGAATTCAATCAATTTCATCCAACCTGCCTCTTTCATCCGCAAGCTCGCAATTTTCTATTAACGGAAGCGTTACGTGGTGAAGGAGCCTATTTGAAACGCCCTGATGGAAGCCGTTTCATGCCCGACTATGATCCACGCTGTGAATTAGCGCCGAGAGACATTGTTGCAAGAGCGATCGATCATGAAATGAAACGCTTAGGTGCTGATTGCATGTACCTTGATATTAGCCATAAACCCGCTGATTTTATTCAAAGCCACTTTCCTACCATCTATGAAAAACTGATGACACTTGGTTTAGATCTGACGAAAGAGCCGATCCCCATTGTACCCGCAGCCCATTACACATGCGGCGGTGTCAGCGTCGATCAAAACGGTATGACCGATATCCCCAACCTTTATGCCATTGGTGAAGTCAGTTATACAGGGTTACACGGAGCCAACCGCATGGCATCTAACTCGCTGTTAGAGTGCCTCGTTTACGGATGGTCCGCCTCACAGCATATTTGCCATGCGATCACGCAGATCGAGGATATTCCCGTTCTCCCTGAATGGGATGATAGCCGTGTACACAACTCAGATGAGCAAGTTGTGATTCAACATAACTGGCATGAGCTACGCCTATTTATGTGGGATTATATGGGGATCGTACGAACCACTAAGCGTTTAGAACGCGCCTTGCGACGCATCCATTTGTTACAGCAAGAAATTCACGACTATTATGCCAATTTCCGTATTTCTAATAACTTACTTGAACTGAGAAACCTCGTCCAAGTGGCTGAACTGATGGTTCGCTGCGCTTTAGAGCGTAAAGAGAGCCGCGGGCTACACTATACGTTAGACTACCCTGATCTACTGGAGCATTCAGGCCCCACCGTACTCAAACCGTAATCTCATACCTAGCCAACCCTCGGGTTGGCTATTAATATTTCAAATAAAAATCCCGAATAAGCCGCTGAAAGTCTTCAGTATAGATGTTATTGTCTGCTTCTTTTAACACTAACGTTGAAATTTCTGGCTCAACTAATTCCCGCTTTAATCCCAACAACATACGGTGAAATGGCGTCGTTGCTTTATCTCGAATATTAACGCGATAAGCAGTAAACCAGCCATTACGATGCGCCATAAGCTCAACTTTTTCACCGACATCATAGGGTAATACAAGGCAAAATAGGCCATCTGTGGTTAAACAATCCATCGCACTATCTAATAATGCCTGATGGGTTAACGTCGCGGTATAGCGAGCTTGCTCTCGTTGTTCACTACTGCATGATACTGATGGCTCAAAATAAGGTGGATTACTGACAATCAAATCATACGCTTTTTGCCTTGATACACTAAACTGCGTTATATCTTGCTCAAAAATCTGTAGCCTCTCTCCCCACTTTGACTCAGCGAAATTCTCCTGTGCCTGTTGAGCCGCTGCTTTATCTAGTTCAACAGCATCAACGGTCATTTGCTGATTGCGTTGTGCGAGCATTAGCGCAATGAGTCCACTGCCGCTCCCTATATCTAACGCCTTTTTAGCCTGCTGAACAGGTGCCCATGCGCCAAGTAATACTCCATCGGTTCCGACTTTCATAGCGCAACGGTCATGACCGACAAAAAACTGCTTAAAGGTAAAACCACCTTTGCGATAGCTTTTTTTCACGTTATTCAACCACTCTAAATCGTATATTAATCAATCAATCTTTCATTATGTGACAATTTAAGAATGCAAATTTTACACTTTTTCTACAAAATAATTCTCACATTATGAGAATATTATTTGAGCATCAAAATTTTTACTGCTAAGTTCGAAAAAAAGGGGATACCATGAACAGTATTAACAGGACATTGAATATTTTATCTTACATCACTGCAAGCGCGGCTCCGGTAACTCCGCAAGTGATTTCTAACGCATTAAATATTCCAGTTTCTACTGTTTATCGATTATTAGCCATTCTCATAAATTGGGAATTTGTGACCCATGCAAAACAATATGGCACTTACACTGTTGGTGCGCAGAGTATCAAAACTCAAGAAAAATACTATCACCACAGTTTACTCATGAATTCATCCCAACTAGAACTCCAAGCTCTGAGTAAAAAGACCCAAGAAACGGTCGCTATTATTACATCAAACCTATGTGAAACTATCTGTGTTGACATGATTGAGAGTTCACAAGCCTTACGCTGCTCTTTTGTCATTGGCCGTGGTAATACTCTAATTAAAGGCGCTAGCGCGAAAACCTTGCTCGCCTTTCGAGATGAAGACTACCAATCATTAGTATTTGAAACTCATAAAGAACAGTTACCCTCCCCTGAAAGTATAACGCAATTAAAAAATGCACTGATGCAAATCCGCCAGCAAGGATATGGCGTTTCATGCAGTGAAATAGATGAAGGAGTCTTAGGCGTTTCAGCCCCTATTTTTAAAGGAAACGATGTGATTGCCGTCGTCTCTGTGATGGCACCTGAATTTCGTTCAACCCATCGAGTTGACGAGTTTATCTCTGAGACCTGCAAAGCAGCTCATAACATGACTAAACTAATTAATATGGAGTAATTATGGCAGCACCTTTTATCTGGCAAGGCCGTACTGATGGTGATACTGAGGAGCACCTACGTATCCATCAAGTCATGAATAAAAATACCCCTGCACAGTTTGCTTTAATTGGTTTTGCATCTGACGAAGGCGTTAGGCGCAATAAAGGACGGCTCGGTGCCAAAGCAGGACCTGATGCAATCCGTCAGCAGTTAGCTGGCCTTCCGATACATCACCCCTTGTCCATCCGTGATGCCGGCACTGTTCGCTGTGACGATGGCGATTTAGAAGCAGCGCAACGTCGTCTTTCGGATGAACTTGTCGATATTTTATCATCAAATCAGACCCCCATTGTTTTAGGTGGCGGTCATGAAGTGGCTTTTGCCAGCTTTCAAGGACTGTTTGACTTCATCGCTCAAACCCAGCCTACAAAAACAATAGGTATCATTAATTTTGATGCGCATTTTGATTTACGAACGGCACCTGAAGCCACTTCCGGCACACCTTTTTTACAATCGGCACACTTATGCCAGCAGCATCATCGCCCATTTAATTATCTCTGTTTAGGTATTGCTGATCATGGTAATACGAAAGTGTTATTTGATACGGCGGATAAATTAGGTTGCCAATATATTCGTGATAAAGAACTAAATCACAGTCAATTACCTAAGGCCATAGAGCGGCTTCAACAGTTTATTAATAACGTCGATTATTTATATGTAACCGTTGATCTGGATGTCTTTTCTGCCGCAATTGCGCCTGGAGTCAGCGCTCCCGCAGCGAAAGGGATCACTACTGAGATCTTTGATGAACTGTTTTCGGTGATTAAAGCCAGCAACAAAATTGCACTCTTTGATATTGCAGAGTGCAACCCAGAATTCGATATCGATAATCATACTTCAAAATTAGCAGCTTATTTGATTTACCAATTTTTATTCTAATAAACACAATAACGCGACTGATAAATCGCCCGTAGACTCAATTTGTAGCGATATAACAATAACAGTATTTGAAAAAGTACTGACAAAAAATAAAGCGGCAATGATAGATCTCTAGCATGTTCTTCTTTAGTTAATCAGCTAAGTAGAAATAGGCTTTGGGATTTCAAAACTGTCGCTAGGCAGCGTACAAGCAACCTTTAAAGTATCAATAAGGATGCGGTTAGCCGCTAAAGACGACAAATTGCGAAAGCGGGCACACCGGGAAAATTATATGACATTACAACTAGACACATTATCTACACTCCTGCTTACTGTATTGTGCCTGCTTATGGGCATCCATTTAAAAAAACGTATCGAATGGCTACAACGTTTTTGTATCCCATCCCCAGTAATTGGTGGCTTCTTAGTAAGCCTGATTATTTGGGGGCTAAAATCCTTTAATTTAGCTGAAATCCAATTTGACACGAGTTTGCAAACCTTCTTAATGGTTGCCTTCTTTACCACGATTGGTATTGATGGCAGCTTTCGCATTCTCAAAAACGGCGGTAAGCTCCTGTTTATCTATCTGTTTATTTGCTGGTTTACAGTGATCTTCCAAGATACGTTTGGTGCCGGACTGGCGCATTTATTAGGCATTGACCCAGTCATTGGCGTTATGGCAGGTGGTGTTTCATTAACAGGAGGCCATGGCGGTGCTGCTGCATTTGGTCAAATGGCAGAAGGCTTAGGTGTGCAGTCAGCGACGGTTGCGGCGATTGCAGCGGCAACTTTTGGTTTAATCACCGGTAGCCTACTAGGCGGCCCCATTGCCTCTTTCCTGATTAAAAAATATAAGGTGACCATCCAAGCGGATGAGTCAGTGCAAAGCCCAAAAGTAACAGAGACCATTGCAGGTAAGATTGAGTCCATTGACGCCCATGCCTTTTTGAAAATGCTCGCTTTGGTACTCGGGATCATGGTAATTGGTCAATTCGCATCTGCACAATTTACCAAAGCAACGGGCTTCTCTTTGCCTAGCTATGTCGGTGCCATGATCATTGCGATTATTATTCGTAATATTAATGACCAAGTTAACCTATTTAAAATCAACCAAAAATCTGTTGATTTAATTTCTGAGGTCTCTCTCGGCCTATTCTTAACCATGGCAATGATGTCGCTAAAAATTTGGGAGCTCAAAGACGTTGCCTTACCACTCTTTATTATTCTATTCGCCCAAGTGGTTGTCCTCGTTCTATTGGTTGTATTCGTGATCTTTAAACTTTTAGGCAAAGATTACGATGCCGCTGTTATGTGTGCTGGATTAATGGGGCATGGATTAGGAGCGACACCTAATGCAATGGCAAATATGTCCTCTGTGTGCGAACGCTATAAACATGTCTCAATGAAAGCGTTCATGATCGTTCCGCTAAGTGGTGCTGTTTTAATTGATTTAGTTGGTATCCCTTATCATACTTGGTTAATTAATATCCTCAGCTAACCCCCATCGCGTGCTTTTCACCTCGGAAAAGCACGCTTTCTGGCAATATCACTGCCCGTTGAAACTTAAAACAGGTACACTTTGCTAAAAGATCGATATTTTCTGATGAACAATTTGGCTAACCTGTTTATAATCAGCGCCCCAAATAGAGGTATATCATGACTGCAACCACATTTACTGAACTTGAACTCGATGAAAGCCTGATCAACGCGCTGGCAGACAAAGGCTATGAACGCCCAACTGCAATTCAGGCTGCCGCTATCCCTGCCGCAATGGATGGGCGTGACGTTTTAGGTTCAGCCCCTACTGGTACGGGTAAAACCGCCGCATTTTTGCTGCCAGCCATCCAACACTTACTTGACTTTCCAAGGAAAAAGTCCGGTCCTCCGCGAGTGCTGATATTAACACCAACGCGTGAGCTAGCCATGCAGGTTGCAGACCAAGCAAAAGAGTTATGTGCACATAACCATCTCGATATCGCTACGATTACAGGCGGTGTCGCGTATATGAACCATGCTGAAGTTTTTAGCGAAAACCAAGATATTGTTGTCGCGACAACAGGCCGCTTGCTTCAATACATCAAAGAAGAAAATTTTGACTGCCGCGCCGTTGAAATCCTGATCCTTGATGAAGCTGATCGCATGCTCGACATGGGCTTTGCCAATGATATTGAAACAATTGCAGGTGAAACACGCTGGCGTAAACAAACTATGCTGTTCTCTGCTACCCTTGAAGGCGAAGCTATTCGTGATTTTTCTGAACGACTGCTAGAAGATCCTGTTGAAATTGATGCCGAATCGTCACGTCGCGAACGTAAAAAAATACAACAGTTTTACTATCGTGCCGATAATTTAGAACACAAAACAGCCTTGTTGTGCCATCTGCTAAAACAAGAGGATGTGACTAAATCCATTGTTTTTGTTCGTAAGCGTGAGCGTGTCCGTGAAGTCGTACAATGGTTACGAGATGCAGGTATTGAGTCTTGTTACCTTGAAGGAGAAATGGCTCAAGCGAAACGTAATGAAGCCGTTCGTCGTTTAGTGACAGGGCAAGTCAAAGTACTCGTAGCGACCGATGTTGCATCGCGAGGACTTGATATCGATAATGTCAGTCATGTCTTTAACTTTGACATGTCGCGCACCGCTGATGTGTATCTCCACCGTATTGGTCGTACAGGTCGAGCAGGCCGCAAAGGCACCGCTATTTCACTGATAGAAGCTCATGACTATCCGCTGTTCGGTAAAGTCAGCCGTTATATTGAAGACTCCATTAAAATGCGAGTCATCGATAGTCTACGCCCAAGCACCAAAGCACCTTCAGAATCTATGATGAATAAACCAAAACCATCTAAGAAAGTGCTCGCAAAACGTAAAGAGAAAAAGAAAAAAGAAGAAGAGTCCAAAAAGAAAACCAAAGTTCGTCATCGTGACAAAAAGAACATTGGCAAACGCCGTAAACCAAATTCCTCTTCTACGGCACCAACTCGCGATAACGCTGAATAATGCAACTAACGGGCTACGGCCCGTTTTTTATTGCATCATTATCATCTGCAATTTTTCACGCATTCTTTTTCCTTGCGCAGATAACATATCCACTTTAATCATATGGTTTACTAAGACATCACGGCAATCATACCCCTGATAGTTTTTAATACGCCAATCAGCGCCTTGGCTCAGCAAAAACTCAGCAACTGATAACGCATGGCTCCCTAATGCATCATGTAACGATGTGTTACCTAAATCATCTACTGCGTTGATTTCTACCCCTTCAGCTAATAAAACTTCCAGTTGCTCTAACCTTCCTGACTGCGCCGCTAAATGCAAATAAGTTCGATTTTGTGGCAATGACGTTTTTCTGATTTCATCTGTATAAGCAGAACTCAGAAGAATTTTCATAAAGCGAGGATCAGTCGAACGAACGGCATACCCTAGTAGCTCATTAAAATTCGCTGGTTTATTTCTCATTGAAAGCAAGGTAGAAAATTCAGTCACATTGCCTTGCTTAATACTGTTTTCACAGCTGTTTTGCCAATCTGCCAGAGTGCTGTCATGACTCAATGCAAAATTGCAGCTAAATTCTTCTAACTGTGTATTAAAATCATCATTAACCATCGCCTGTTTATTTACCCACGGTGTAAAATGACACATCATTTTGAGAATTTTTGGCATCGTATGGGCGATAAAATTACGTGTTAACAGACGATGAGGGAGCCAATCCCGCCACGTTTTTTCCCCTTTATAGTAATCCAACACAATTTTGTTACCTAAGGCGGGAGGAAATGGCATCACTGACTGCAACAAATCTAACCAATCATAACGAACCACATAAAAGCGAACGAGACCATCCTTTGCCACTTGTTTTGCGGTCTCGTAATCCATACCAATCTGCTTGATAGTATTCGCAGAAACACCAGCAGAGCTAAAGGCGATGCAAGGTGTCTGGCTTGCAAGAGCTGCAAATGTGGCTAATCCGCCGCCTAAAGAGTGACCTATACAAATCATATTCCCTTTAGAGACCCGATGTAGAATGTTGGTTAAATTTACCGCTTGAAAATATTGCGGTTCAAAGTAGCCCAGCCCTTGTCGTAAATCAGCATAGAAATCAACGAGTTCATCAGAACCAGCAAAACTAATAATATACAAATCATTAAAGCGACAAATATTAGCTTCAAAACCTGTTGATTTATCGCGTAGTAAGCTTGGATCAATGCCAATTTCTTTGAGTTGCAGAGCATTAAGGCGCTCAACACCATGCAGATTTTTCCAATCTTTAAGATAGACCCCATAAGCAATTAACCCAATAAGATAATCATGCGATTGAGCATGTGGGCCTAAAAGTTGTTTTGGCGATAGCGTCTGCGTCCATTGATTTTGTTCAGAGCACAGTGCCAATACACCACTTTTTCTCTGATAGATATTAATGCTTTCTTTAATTAACGATATTTCATTTAATGAGTTAGTTTGGATACTCTGATTGATAGAAGACATAGACTCTCCCCATTGAAGATGTGATAAGGGAGATCATTAAAGGCGAAATTTCAGCAGGGAAAAAGAATGTACTTTATTAGAGAAGAATAAAAAAGCCATTGAATTCAATGGCTTTTTGAATTAATTTTAAACTAATACTTCTACCTTGAACAATACAACAATTACAGGCTTTCAGTAAAAGTACGAGTGATCACGTCACGTTGTTGTTCTGGTGTCAGAGAGTTAAAACGCACTGCATAACCAGAAACACGAATTGTTAACTGTGGATATTTTTCAGGGTTTTTCACCGCATCTTCTAAGGTTTCACGGCTTAAAACGTTGACATTAAGGTGTTGACCACCTTCAACACGGACTGTTGGCTTAACTTCTAAAGGTACTTCACGGTACTCAAAAGCACCTAACTCATCCTTAGCAACAATTTGTCCTTCGTTATAATCTGCTTTTGCACAAACACAACGCGCTTCATTTTTCTCTTCATCAAGTAACCAAAAAGAGTTCAATAGCGCTGCATTGTCAGTTTTAGTAATTTGAATACCAGTAATCATGTCGACCTCCACGTTCGGGTAGGATTGGGATCAATCCACTCATTTGACTGCCAATAAAATATTTGGTCTAACCAATGTTTCTACACACTATATACCAGCTAGAACCCTCAGCTTCTTTGATATTTATCAACAATTTCAAGGGGTAATTAACCGTCATTCACCCAACACTATGTTTTAAATCAATTTTTATTATTTATAAAAATCAATTTTTTTAGTTATTTTTAAAAAATTTTTTAATCAAATAGACAAAAGCTCGCCTTTATCTCTTGGGTCTTAAACTGTAAGCTTATAGACATAATTTGTTTGTTATAGGAATTTTCATGTCAAACACACCTACTTGGCACGACGTCATTGGCTCAGAAAAAACACAGGCTTATTTTAAAGACACGCTTGCCTATGTGGCGAACGAACGTCAAAAAGGAAAAATTATTTATCCCCCACAGCAAGATGTGTTTAACGCCTTTAGATATACCGAGCTTGCCGATGTTAAAGTCGTCATTTTGGGTCAAGATCCTTATCATGGTCCGGGTCAAGCCCATGGCTTATCTTTCTCAGTTCTTCCGGGAATTAAGCCCCCTCCCTCATTGGTCAATATGTACAAAGAGTTAGAAAACGACATCCCTGGGTTTAAACGCCCCAATCATGGCTATCTGCTGAGTTGGGCGCAACAAGGGGTGCTCTTGTTAAATACAGTATTAACCGTAGAGCAAGGCAATGCGCACTCTCATGCCCATTTAGGGTGGGAAACTTTTACAGATAAAGTGATTGCTGCCATTAATGAGCATAGAGAAGGCGTTGTTTTCTTGTTGTGGGGTTCACATGCCCAAAAGAAAGGTCGTATCATTGATACTAAGCGCCATCATGTACTAAAAGCCCCTCACCCATCGCCGTTGTCAGCTCACCGGGGTTTTTTAGGTTGTGGGCACTTCTCACAAACGAATCAACTATTGCAGCAGCAAGGGCTTGAAGCCATCGATTGGACGCCTGTTATCGAAGCTTAACTTTTTTGAGTGACAAAAAAACCGGGTCGCTATTGCTCACCCGGTTTCAATTTAGTTATGCGTTAATTACTTAGAAACGATAACCATTGCAGGTCTTAATAAGCGACCGTTTAAAAGATAACCTTTTTGCATCACATCAATCACTTGGTTTGGTTGATGGTCAGGCGATTCAACCATTGTCATTGCTTGATGGACTTCAGGGTTAAAGGCCACATTGGACTCACCAACGACTTCAATACCAAATTTCCCGACAGCACTTAAAAAGGTTTTAAGAGTTAAATCTAAGCCTTCTAACATTGCTTTTGATGTTTCGCTTTCATGATCAGCGGCATCAATAGCACGTTCTAAGTTATCAATCACGGGTAACAACTCATTTGAAAACTTTTCAAGCGCAAATTTATGCGCTTTTTCAATATCTTGTTCCGTACGACGACGGATATTTTCAATTTCAGCATGTGCACGTAGCATCGCTTCGCGCTCCACTTTTTGTGACGCTGCGAGTTGTTCTTCAAGCTCAGCAATACGCGCTGCTAACGCTTGTACTTCTGCCTGTGGATCCGCCTGCTGCGCTTCTTGCTCTTGCTCTAACTCCGACTTTTGCTCTTCATTTAGCTCAGGGGCTTGCTCATCATGCATGTTTTGTTCTTTACTACTCATGAATTTCTCCGCGTATTTAGCATTAATCCCATTTATTAGAGTATTATGGGGATATAAAACAGGGATTCAAGGGACGTCACGCAATGAGAGGCCAAAAAATTATGCGTAAGGGTAATAACACGCAAAAAACAAATTTTCGAACTATCGGTATTGTGGGGCATCCACGTCATCCCGAAGCTTTAGCGACCCATGAATTAATCTATAATTGGCTATTATCTAAAAATTATCATGCCATTATTGATAAACAAGTGGCCAAAGATTTAAAACTACAAAATGCAAACACAGGTAACCTTACAGAGATTGGTCAACAGGCTGATTTAGTTATTGTTGTTGGCGGTGACGGCAACATGCTAGGGGCTGCTAGAATTCTATCTCGCTACAATAATAAAGTGATTGGTGTTAACCGCGGGAACCTTGGATTTCTCACTGATCTTGACCCTGATAATGCTTTACAGCAATTATCTCGCGTGTTGGATGGCGAATATCATGAAGAACAACGTTTTTTGCTGGAAGCACAAGTAATAAAACCGAATCAGAAAGCACGAAAAAGTAGCGCAATTAATGAGGTGGTATTACACCCCGGTAAAGTCGCTCATATGATTGAATTCGAAGTGTACATTGATGATCGTTTTGCCTTTTCACAACGCTCTGATGGGTTAATTATCGCCACTCCGACAGGCTCGACAGCCTATTCACTCTCTGCTGGAGGGCCAATTCTCACACCAAATCTTGATGCAATTGTACTCGTCCCTATGTTCCCACATACGCTCTCTTCACGCCCATTAGTGATCAGCAGTGATAGTCGTATTCGCCTGAAATTTTTACGCAGTAATATTGACTATGAAGTGAGCTGTGATAGCCAAATCATGCTTCCTATACAAGATGGTGAAGAAGTCGTCATACAGCGTAGTAATAAAAGTTTAAATCTTATTCACCCAAAAGATTATAACTATTTCAATACGTTAAGCTCAAAATTAGGCTGGGCCAAAAAAACTTTCTAATTTTTTTCATCTGCCTCTTTACTGTATAAAAAAACAGGATACACTGTATACAAACACAGGTGTGTATTTTCACAGGAGAGCGCAGATGCTTACCCAACTTACCATTAATAATTTTGCTATCGTTCGTGATCTGGAAATCGATTTTCGTAGCGGTATGACCACAATTACAGGTGAAACTGGTGCAGGTAAATCTATCGCTATTGATGCACTTGGTCTCTGCTTAGGTAGCCGCGGCGATGCCAATATGGTACGTCCCGGCGCACAACGCGCTGACTTATGTGCACGCTTCTCCTTAGTGGATGCAGATATGGCTGCCAAGTGGCTCATTGAACATGAACTTGATAATCAAAGTGAATGTCTTTTACGGCGTACCATTACGTTAGATGGTCGTTCACGTGGTTTTATTAATGGTACAGCGGTGCCACTTTCACAGCTTCGTGAACTGGGCGCTCTGCTTATCCAAATCCATGGGCAACACGCACATCAGCTTTTACTCGATAATAACCATCAGAAATCACTGCTGGATGCCTATGCCAATCAACAAGAGCGTTTCTTACAAATGAAACACGCATGGCAAAAGTGGCATGATTCATGCCAACAGCTCGCCATGTTTCAAAAACAGATGCAAGAGCGTGAGTCGCGTCAACAGTTGCTTGATTATCATTTAAAAGAATTAGCTGAGTTTTCACCTGTTCAAGGTGAATTTGAAAGTATTGAGCAGGAATATAAGCAACTCGCTAATTACGGGCAGTTTTTAACGCTTGGGCAAAATGCCATGCAAATTATGTCCGAGAGTGATGATGCTAATATTTTGAGTTTACTCAACAGCGCCAAGCATGAATTAGCCGAGCTAGCATCCCTTGATACAAAATTTTCTAGTCTACTCAATATGCTAGAAGAAGCATCTATTCAAGTCAGCGAGGCAAGCGATGAGTTAAGGCATTATTGTGATCAGTATGAATTGGATCCTAATCGCTTGTATGAACTTGAACAGCGTATATCAAAACAAATTAGCCTTGCTCGTAAACATCATATTATGCCAGAGGCATTACCTGAGCTTTATCAGCAGTTATTAGACGAACAAGAAAAAATAGCCAACCAAAATGAAGATTGTGAAATGCTAAGTGAGCAAGTTCACCAAGATCATCAACATGCGATGGCTTGT
This sequence comes from Providencia sp. PROV267, assembly GCF_028477825.1. NCBI lineage: Bacteria > Pseudomonadati > Pseudomonadota > Gammaproteobacteria > Enterobacterales > Morganellaceae > Providencia > Providencia sp. PROV267. The sequence goes on from NZ_JAMPLX010000003.1 coordinate 55,273, forward strand.
GCTCAAGATCTGCACCAAGTTCGTTTAGAGTATGCTCAAGAACTGAGTCAACTGATTACTAATAGTATGCATCAACTTTCTATGCCTCATGGTCGGTTTACTATTGATGTTAAGTTTACCCCTGAGCATCTACAGCCAGATGGGGCAAGCAAGGTGGAGTTCAATGTCACAACAAACCCAGGGCAACCACATCAAGCACTTGCTAAAGTCGCTTCTGGAGGTGAATTATCACGTATCGCATTGGCTATTCAGGTGATCACAGCGAAAAAAATGGATACACCAGCACTGATTTTTGATGAAGTCGATGTCGGTATTAGCGGCCCAACGGCTGCTATTGTTGGGCGATTACTCCGTGAATTAGGTGAATCAACCCAAGTCATGTGTGTAACACATCTACCCCAAGTTGCAGGCTGTGGGCACCATCATTTTTATGTCAGTAAAGAAACGAACGGCATAGAAACCGAGACACATATGCAATTACTTGATAAAAAATCACGTTTACAAGAACTTGCACGTTTATTAGCAGGCAGTGAAGTGACCAAAAACACATTGGCAAATGCAAAAGAGTTACTTGCCGCATAAATTTTGACAACTTTTTTGCACTCCTATGGTCTTAGAGTCAATACGGAAGGTTTTAAAATGTATCAATGTCGATTATCATTGATGTTCTGACTCCAAAAGGAATGAGATATCCATGCGTTATAAACTGTTAACTGCTGCTGCACTATCACTCGCATTAATGTCATCAGGTTGTTCAATGATGGAGCGTCTGGTCTATCACCCTGACATTAACCAAGGTAATTACCTGACAGCGAAAGATGTTGCTAAGATACAAAAAGGAATGACTCAGCAACAGGTCGCGTATACTTTGGGCACACCAATGTTAACCGACCCGTTTGGTACTCAAACTTGGTATTATGTTTTCCGCCAAGAGCTTGGTCATGATCCCGTTAAGCAACAAACTTTGACTCTTAGCTTTGACCGTAATGGTATCCTGACTGATATCAAAAATGAGAAGGATCTTTCAGAGCAGGAATCTATGGAAGCAAAAGAAATTGAAAATGCACAGCCAGTATCTGCTGAGCCTGCTTCTAGCAACACTGAAGCTAGTGAACCTGTTTCAGAGCAGCCACAAACCGCAGCTCCCGCGACTAAAAAGATGCTAAGCAAATAAGCTTGTTAACTGATATTCGTTATCCACTTATTTGTTAATTAGCCTTACAATAGCTACCTGTCATCAATATAAAACAGGTAGTTATTGCTGCTTTAGGCTATCTAAAGAATTCTCAAACCTAGCACTAAATTGCGCTGCGATGAATACAATTAGCCACTTAGCCATTCAAAGTACGCCCTATCAAAACCAAAAACTCTCAATTTGTTCAATAAAAGCTATTTTTACTGCTGCACTCTATTTGACTGGCATAATGAGTATCGCGTCTTACATTAATACCGTTTAATCCATCAAGGCACTCATCAACAGGTAATAAAAACTCTCAACTTAATGCAATAGTAAGAGTCTCCCCCCTATCCTCTATTACACTAATGTCATTGTCTCTAGTGCTAAGCTCTATTTCATTGGCGTTATTTCGCCAGTGTTCTTCTCATTACCAACAGCGCTTTTCATAGAATGCTGTCAATATACTGCGCTTTTGTACTGGCATAATATATGCACCCAGACATGATAATAGCAAAATTCTTTCATTTGGTTGAAAAGATATTGATTAAGCCGTAATACTACCAGCCCGATTAAACCATCCAAAAACAGGCAATAAAAAACCGAGCAAGTACTCGGTTTAATCACAAAAAAGAGAGTTATTTTTTACTATCTTTAGATTTTTCAGCCCGTTTACGGCGTAACTCTTTAGGATCAGCAATAAGAGGCCGATAAATTTCCACTCGGTCACCCTCATTCAACTTATCACTCAGTTTTGCAGGGCGACTATAAATACCCACCTTATTTTTTTTAAGGTCAATATCCGCCCGTAATGCAAGGATACCAGATGCCATTATTGCATCTTCAACTGTAGCACCTTCCATAACCTTAACTGGTAATAGATATTGCTTCTCCGGCAAAGCATAAGTGACTTCAACATTTAGCTCAGACACTATAGATATCCTTCGCTCTCAACGTAAAAGCTTGTACCATGTTATTCGCAAGTTCTTTAAAGATTTTGCCAAATGCAAGTTCAATCAGCTTATTAGTAAACTCAAAATCAAGATGGAATTCTATCTTACAAGCATCTGGGCTTAGAGGTATAAAGCGCCATCCTCCCGTTAGTTTACTAAAAGGCCCTTCAACCAATTGCATATGGATACCCTTGTTATCCTCTAACACATTTTTGGTTACAAAGGTCTTACTGATACCTGCTTTTGAAACCTCAACAGAAGCGGTCATTTCATCATCACTATGACTAATCACCCGACTACCTACACATCCAGGCAAGAAGCTTGGATATGCAATGACATCATTAACAAGTTTATACATTTGTTCCGCGCTAAATGGGACTAACGCAGAGCGACTAATCTGTGGCATATCAATTCCTATCCCCAAAAACTGCCCATATAATACCACTATTGATTGGTTAAACAAAAAACAAAACGGATTAAGCACAATAATTGCACAATCGGCACATTTTTAAACACGGAAAGATTTATTTCACTTCAGCTTACAGTATAATGAACAAACTATGACAAAGAAAAAAGCTTATAAACCTGGTTCGGCAACTATTGCCCTAAACAAACGTGCTCGCCACGAGTATTCTATCGAAGATGAATTCGAGGCTGGCTTGTCCCTACAAGGTTGGGAAGTAAAATCGCTCCGTGCTGGTAAAGCGAACATTGGTGATAGCTATGTCCTGCTTAGGGATGGTGAAGCCTATTTATTTGGTGCGAATATCACACCTTTAAATGTTGCATCCTCTCACGTAGTTTGTGACCCAACACGCAGCAGAAAGTTGTTACTGAACCAACGAGAATTAGACACCCTTTATGGTCGCGTAAACCGTGAAGGTTATACTGTCGTTGCTCTTTCTTTATATTGGAAAAATGCTTGGTGCAAAGTCAAAATTGGCGTTTCAAAAGGTAAAAAAGCACACGACAAACGTTCTGATATTAAAGAACGCGAATGGAAACTAGATAAAGCACGTATAATGAAACATTCTAATCGCTAAGTTCTAGCTTTTTAGAGTATTTTTCTGTTATACTGCACTTAACAACTTGGGGCTGATTCTGGATTCGACGGGATTTGCGAAACCCAAGGTGCATGCCGAGGGGCGGTTGGCCTCGATAAAAGCCGCAAAAAAATAGTCGCAAACGACGAAAACTACGCACTAGCAGCTTAATAACCTGCATAGAGCCCTCTCTCCCTAGCCTCCGCTCTTAGGACGGGGATCAAGAGAGGTCAAACCCAAAAGAGATCGCGTGGGTGCCTTGCCTGGGGTTGAAGCGTTAAATTTAATCAGGATAGTTTGTTGGTGGCGTGTCTGTCCGCAGCTGGCAAATGAATTTAAAGACTAGACTAAGCATGTAGTACCGAGGATGTAGAAATTTCGGACGCGGGTTCAACTCCCGCCAGCTCCACCAAATAAATCAAGGGGTTGCGTGAAAACGCAGCCCCTTTGTTTTATCTAATGTCCACTTTGCGTCCACCACTCCATAAAAAACATATTGTAGAATATTAATTTATTGATGAAGGTTGAGTTCTCATGAATGAAAAGCAATCTCAGACATTAAGTGCTGAAAAGCTTTATGAAAATGCCTTAATCTCTATACAGCTAGGCATAGAAGATTTCAAAAATTCCCAATTACCTCTTGATGATGGCGGAAATCCATTTCGCACGCTATCAGCGATACGGAATCTTTATGCAGGAATGCTTCTACTATTTAAATACCGAATCATCATATCTGTAAATTCAGAAGAAGAAGCTTATCAATTAATATTCTCACCTCCACATAAAATATTACCTCATCCTGATGGGAAAGGTGGGGTAATTTGGAAACCCGACGGAAAATTCAAACAAACAACAATTGACGTAGAAGGTATCAAACAACGATTTGAAAAGTTTGAAATTGTTGTTAATTGGGATGCGATTTTAAAATTACAAAAAAGTCGTAATGATTTAGAGCACCTACATCCTAGAAACTCACATGGCGAGCTTGCTAACTTTGTAGCAGATTTATTCCCTATCCTAAACGATTTTATCACTAATGAATTAAGCGAAAACCCTACAGAATTATTAGGCTCATCTTGGTTAATAATGCTTGAGCATCAAGATTTTTACCAAAAGAAACTCACTGAATGCAAAGAATCTTGGCAGAATGCGAACATCCCTTTAGGAATGCTTGAATTTTTAAATGAATGCAAATGTCAAGAGTGTGGTTCCAGTCTTTTAATGGCAAACAGTGAAGATATTAAGAATGGTTATGCCGTTGATTCAGATGAAGATAAATTTAAATATAACTGTGTTTCCTGTAACTACTCCGACCTTATTGCACCTTTACTAATAAACGAATTTGACCACAATTTTTTCTATTGGCCCCCTAATGGAGATGAACCAACCTACGAGGGGTGTGTAGAATGCATGCATGATACATTTGTTATCCAAGAACAAGAGTGTCGTTGGTGTGGTTACGAACTAGGTTACACTCGCTGCAATGCATGTGATGTCATCCTTACACAGGATGACCAAGATTGCTCTGGTCTGTGTGGAGATTGTAATTATAGAATGAATTATCATTAATCAAATATCTAATTGGCTTCTTAGATAATTATCTAAGGTTATACCTCTTATATTCGAATCTTTAATTATACCAGTCATAATTTTTGTTCTCCATTTTCTCTAAGCCGCATAATTACTGACTTTTTGAAATTATGCGGCTAATTCCGTGATCCAGTCAACTCCACGTAAAATGTAAAATTTCTATATTTTTTCATTGCGTTGTGTTTTTAAGGCGATCCAATAGGCGATCTAGAAACTGTAATCCTCTGAAATTCTTTTCACTCATTTTGTCCACTTCCCCTAAAATGAGACAGCGATAATTAGATTTTCTGCCTTAAAAATTGCAGAGGTCATGATGAAAAAAGCTCGTTTTACTGAAACTCAAATCGTTAATATCTTAAAACTCGCTGATTCAGGGATGAAAGTGGAAGACATTTGTCGTCTAAATGGGATCAGTAATGCGACTTATTATATCTATGGACTACCATTGGAAATCAAAATACGGTGGTATGGAGGCTGCTGATATTAAAAGGCTTAAAGAGCTTGAAGATGAGAATACCAGACTTAAAAAGCTCTTTGCGGAAGTTAGCCTTGAAAACCATGCGATGAAGGCGCTTTTCGCAAAAAAGGGTTGGTGATGGCTGAGCAATCATTAAAGGCAGCTGGTTTATCAGTCATTAAAGTGTGCAAACTGACATCATTGTCATGAGCCACTTTTTATCGTCAGTTGTTAGATTGGCGTAAAAAACAGTGTGATGATTGATGCTATACAAGCGATTTTAACGAAATCACCTCAGTCGGGTTTCTGGAAATGCTATTATCGGCTACGATTTGAAGGTTATCCGTTTAATCATAAACGAGTTTATCGCGTTTATTGCCGTTTGGGGTTAAACCTGAAACGGCGAGTTAAAAAATACTGCCGAAACGAGAAAAAGCCCCTTAGTGATTGAAAAAATCCCGAATGTTCAATGGGCATTGGATTTTGTACATGACAGTTTATATTGTGGTAAGCGTTTCAGAACATTGAATATTATTGATGAAGGAACACGTGAATGTTTGGCGATTGAAGTGGATACATCGTTGCCAGCTGAACGGGTTATTAAAGTGCTTGAACGCTTAAAAGTCGACAGAGGAGTGCCGAAACAAATACGCGTGGATAATGGACCTGAGCTTATTTCAACCAACCTATTGAATTATTGTACAAATAATCAGATTGAACTATGTCATACTCAACCCGGTAAGCCACAATAAAATGGCTTTATCGAACGTTTTAATGGCTCATTCCGCCGTGAATTTTTAAATGCGTATTTATTTGAGTCATTATACCAAGTACGTGAAATGGTGTGGTTTTGGCAACAAGATTATAACCAAAATCGAACGCACGAAAGCTTAAATCACCTCCCACCAGAGGTATATCGTAAACAGTTAGAAAACTCTAAGTTGAAGTGTCTCAATTAATGGGGAGTGGACATACCCCAAAATATTAGATCCTAATATATCTAGCCTTGACCTCTAGCTCTTATAGGAATAAAAATAACTTAATGTAACCACATGATATTACGTCAGAAAAAATAGCAATCACATCAGATGATGACTCTCTTAAACCGAGAAAAATATAATACACCTACTATCTATTAAATAACTAGTTGTAACATTTATCACCTACTAAATATGTGATTGCATAAAGATTAAAATTACGCTTAAATGTAAAGAACATACTAAAAATTGAGATGTTAATTTATTTAAATAAATTTAACCATGTGATTTTATACAGGTAATAATCAAAGGATGATAACTCAAGAAGCAAGTTCTAAATTTTTAGGTTTTCTTTATCAGATAGAACGAGTTCTCTATCGAATATTTTCAAGCGAACATAGTTCAGCCGTATTTAGCGTTGAAACTGCTGATGATGTTGTAGAAGAGATCACATATAGCAATGGTGAACTGCATGTCATTTTTGAGCAAGATAAACACTCAATCGCTTTAAATAGTCAACCCTATCAAGATAGCAATAAAAATTTTTGGCACACTCTACATATATGGCTATCGACAATAAATGATTATAAAAATAAGTATGAAAAAATAACTTATTGTTTGGTCACAAATAAATCTGTCGGAAAAAAAACACTAGCCAAAAAAATTTCAATTGCTGAAAATGATGAAGATATAATTAAAGCAATTAAAGAATTAAAAAATCAAGCAGAGACGATTTCAGGAAAAACAAAAGAAATCGCAGAAAAAGTAATTAATTATCCTGAAGATGATTTAAAATATCTAATTAAATGCATTGTCCTACTTGATAATGATGGAACTACATCAGGCGAATCACTAAAACAAGCAACAATTAATTTATTTCATTTAACATCAGAATGTAATGAACATGCTAACTATCTCTATCAAACCCTGATCGGTTTTATCGTAGATAAATGCCAAACATCTTGGAGAAAAAAAGAGCCAGTTCTACTAACAAAAGATCCTATTTTTAAATTATTAGAGAATGAAATATATAAAATAAAAAGGAGAAAATTTACTGAGCAACCATTCTTTAAAACTTCATTTCAAGAATATTTAAACAATGATAACAATTCAAAAAATCATATCTTTATAGAACAATTACAAAGTATTGGCCATAATACTGATGCATGCAATTTAGCGTTAAAATACTACTGGGCCTTTTATTCGGAAAAGATAAGATTACAAGAAGCAGGTGAAACACCTATTTCAGCATGGGAAGATCGTGATGACCAGCTATATAATCGATGGATTAATATAAATTTAAACACAATAGTTAATAGTAATGGAAAAGATTTACCTCACTATCAAAATATATATTCTAAAACAGTAAACCCTGATTATAACGCTCCCATAAATGGGCATGAAACAACTAATTCTTATTTTACGATTGGAAATTATCATGCGTTAGCAAATGATTATGAAAGTAATTATTTTATCTATTGGCATGATAATTATAAGAAGGATAAGTAGCTATGTTTTATACAGATAAAAATATAATTAACAATAGTTCTTTTGCTTGTTTTCTATTTGTGCTATTTACTGAGGAATATGAAAAAATATCCATTGCTAATCGCCGACCTGATTTAATGCAATGTTTACTTATTCTTCCATTTATTTGGCACAAACTTAGTTGTGATACCATAAAATCAAAAAAAAGAACAACTCCCTTAAATACTGTAATTCAAGACAATCCTCTTATTAAATTCAATTTTAAAAATCGCGTAAATAACTACTCAGGAATAACACTTCAAGGATTAAATTTAGCCGTTTCATCTGGATTACTAATACGAGAAAGTAACAATAACAAAATATTGTTTCAACGAAGCAAGAAAAAATGGCCTGCTAATATAAAGACACAATTACCTTCAGATATGATTCGTGCGATCACGCGATTAGCTTACTGGTTTTATCATATGGATACACCAACAGTTTATAATTTAATTTTAGAGAAATAACTATGAAATTCATGATAGACTCACTTATTCTTTGGCCATCTGACTCTGAGAATAACATTCAAGAAATTTTCTTTGAAAAGAATAAAGTAAATATCATACATGGAATTAGCGGAACTGGAAAATCATCTATTATATCAATAATTGATTATTGTTTAGGTTCAAGTAAATGTGCAATACCTGTTGGTATAATCAGAGAGTCAGTAGCATGGTTTGGTATAAAAGTTAATATAAAAGGGCATGAACGACTTATAGCACGTAGAACTCCTGACAATAAGTCAGTTAGTAAAGAGTTTTATCTTTCAACATATTCTGATGAAATACCATCAGAATTAACTGCTACTGATAATTTGGTTACATTCAAAAAAAAATTTAATCAACTAGTTCAATTAAGCGATTTACATCAATCTGATGATGATAAAAATCCCGGTTTTGATTCCCGAGCCTCTTACAGAGATATGGCTGCATTTAATTTTTTGCCGCAACATATCGTAGCTAATCCTTATACTTTGTTCTTTAAAGCTGATTCTTACCAAAATAAAGAAAAATTACAGAGAGTGATGCCCTTTGCATTAGGTATTATAGACCGTGAGTACATGGTAAAAGAAAAGGAACGCAGTGACCTAGAAAAGAGACTAAATATACTGAATAAGCAGTTAGAAATTCATAGAAATGCTCTATCTAATTGGGAATTAGAAATTGAAATATTATGGCAAGAATGCATTGAATTAGGCTTAATTTCAAATTTAGAAAATATAGATACGCAAGAAAAAATCAACAATTTAAAATTCATAAATAAAAAATACTTAGACGGAAAAATTCTAGATGTATTAAAAAAACCAAATTATGAGCATCATAACAGCTTAATAAATGACTTGATCCTCCAAGGAGAAGAGAAAAAAAGAAGTATTGATGACTTAAAAACGCAAATAATAAATTATGAACAATTATTATCTAAAGGAAAAGAGTTTACTAATGCTATTAAGAGAGAACAAAAACGCACCGTTGGTTTTGAGTGGCTTAAAGAAACATTAGCTCCAAATCATGAATGTATTGCATGTGGTTCAAAAACTGAATCACTGCATGTAGTAATTGATAATTTGGAGAAAAAAGTTAATTCAATCAACTCATTATCAGATGCTTTATTTGATAACCCGATTGAAGACAGAGAGTTAAACAATTTTAAAATACAATTAAGAAATTTACAAAGTGATTTACATTCAATAAGAATAAAAAAAATATCTTTGGAAAATATGGATAAAGAAAATACGGACTCACTAAATAATATTTATATTGTTATTGGGAAAATACAAGAGAAACTACAATCTATTGAAAAAATAAGTAATAACAACCATATAAGCGAGCAAATGAAAAAAATAAACAAAGAATTGACGCCCCTAAAAAAATATTTTGAAAATAAAAATTTTGATAATGATGAATATACTACCTATTTAACAATCAATAATTTGATAGAGAAATATGCAGATAAATTTAACCTTAAACGTAGTGGGGAAATTAAGTTTGATAAAAAAGAATTAACACTGAGTTTCTTCCACCCTACTTTAAAAAAATATGAATATCTCTGGGAAATAGGTAGTGGCGCTAATTGGATGGGGTATCATATATCTACATTTTTAGCATTCCATGAATATTTTTCTAAAGAAGAAAATCAAAAATTGCCACCATTCAGTTTTTTAGTCATAGATCAACCTAGTCAAGTATATTTTCCAAGTGCTGAATCTGGAGACAATATTCTAGATGATGCTAATAAAATGAAAATCATACAGAATACTAGAGAAAATGATATTAGTGCTACAAAAAAAATATTTGAAGTACTAGCTCATGCTATTCAGGAAAATAACTATAATTTTCAAATTATCGTTCTGGAGCATGCTGATCGAACCATATGGGGAGACGTGAAAAACATTCATGAATCAGCGCGTTGGAAATATGAGAATGATGGATTAATTCCATTAGAATGGATTAAATAAAGAAATCAAACCTCATAGTTAAATTATATGTGGGGTTTGATTTTACTTTTCCCTAGATAATGACTCGATTATTCTATTTTCTATTTTTTGTTTTTGGTTTGAAGATAAAGAGTTCTTTTTTCTTGAAAAAAAACCATAGAATTATTAATTTTATCTTGGATATAATTAGGTAGTTCCTGATCTTTTACTGAGAGCGCACCAGAACTATTATTAATTCTAGCACTTTTCCATCCTCTATTAGAATTTATTTTAACAGGGCATAAATGTAGAAATCTAAGATATTTAATATAAATAAATAACTCACTACCCACTTTAACAAAGTCAAACTCAATAGCCTTATTTAAATATATATTTAAGTCATCATTATCATCAGTCTTATCTAAAAGAATCAATAACTGTCGCTGTTCCTTAGGATGAGGATTATAACCTAATAAATAACCTCTCAAATTTTTAATGGCTTTAATTATTTCTTTACTTTCCTCATAAGAAAAATAATTTAAATTAACTTCATATACATATGATAAAACTCTAAAGCTAACTGATGCTAAATATTTATTTAACCTATAATCATATTCAAACTCTTTTTTCTCATTATATTCTAAAGGATAAAAGATTTATTTAGAAAAATAACTCTCCCAGCTACTAAAAATAGATTCACATTTCTTACAAAGAAAATAAACTTTCTTTCCATCTTGAGATATCTTATTTGGATTTTCAGTTTTTCTAAGATGCCCTGTTAGTGCTGATAACTTTGCATATTTAAATATAAACCTAGGGAGTATGTGGCTTAACTCTAATTGATCACTATCCCTACATATACTCATATTCCACGCCATTTGATCTATAACCTATTCCTGAATTAAAAACATCCAAAAGCGTATTGAGCTTAGTTTATCAGGTTAACTACCATTAATAGACTATCATATTCCGTCAACTCTCTGATAGCAACTAACTTGATAATTATCTAATATCTAGAAAACCAAGCAAAAAGCATTTATTGACGTACATAAAATTAATTATTAAGTGTCATGTATTATAATATAAAGAAATAAATTAATACAGAATGAATATAATTTTCATTTAGTATAAATAAATTCGTATTAACGAATTTATGATTATAACAGCAAGACTAATAACGCTATTGTGTGCTACTAGCCAAAGGGATACAATATACAAATATCAACTTTAAGCAATAAGCAACCTAAAAATCAATCAAAATATTTTTAGGCACTTTTGAAAAGTTGAATTGAACATTAGCACTATAAAATCATTTAGTTACGCGACGAATTCAGACTCCGCCAGCAATAATAACTTAAAAAAAACAGTAAGTTAGAGAAGCTGAGCAAACAGTAATATTACCTAGAATGCATACTAAATATACGTGCACTATAAGAAACAAGCCACTAATAACTTATAGTGGCTAATAGGACATGATGATTACCGTTTACTACGGAAAGACTCTAGCTTCCATATCATTTTTAAATAGCATAACAAAATAATGACTGAATAACCAAACATCATCCAATTAACAATCGTCTCTTCACTCTGTTTTGTTGTTAGATAAATACCATATGCGCCAACAATATAACAATAAACGATTAAAAATCGTCGTACATATATTAACGTGCTAGTTGGCCTGAACTTTGAGGAATACTGTTTTTTAATCTTAAAATAAAAAACAATTCCCAATATGGTTAAGATAAAATAAATCGTATATGGAATCACTGAATAGGCTCTCCACTTGTACTGTACTTTTGTTCATTACTTTTGTTCATTACTTTTGTTCATTACCTTTATCATCCGTACATTTATATTATACTGAATTTTCATTGTCATCTGTAACAACAATATAAAGCTCACAGTCTTCAACAATATCTTTAATGTTAGATATTTTTTCTGATTCAGTAACAACCATAATGACATCATTTGACTTTTTATCTAGAAAAAATGCTTTATCGATATCATCTTTTATGATTAAAGTTAATAAAAATCCGACTTAAGGCTCTTATATGAACGTGAAGTGTTGTGTGTCATTCTGGGTCGACAGATACAAAAAAGCCGCACTGGGCGACTTTCAAGATGATTGTTATTCTGCTTATATGTATGATTGGTTTGCAAACATACATTAAAAACACTATTGGACAGATATGGAACTTTCAACTTTACTTCTTTTTATTCCTGCTTGTTTTGCTTTGAACCTAGCACCTGGGCCTAATAACCTGCTTTCTGTTAACAATGCAGTATACTATGGCTTTGCATACTCCTGCGCGGGGGGAATTGGTAGGTTGTTCGCATTTGTGATTATGCTTATTTTAGCTTCATTTGGTTTAGCTGTTGTCTTGCAGACATCAGAAGTCATTTTCAGCATAATCAAATTTGCTGGCGTTGCTTATCTTCTATGGCTTGCATACCAATTATGGAACTCTCCAACTGATGAGTTCAAATTTGAAGAAACCAAGAAAAATAGTTCGATAATAAAATTAGCAAGGCAAGAATTTTTGGTCGCAGCGGGAAATCCAAAGGCGATACTCATATTCACAGCCTTTCTTCCTCAATTCGTTAATCCACAACTACCAACTGAATCCCAATTTCTAGCACTTGGCTCTTTATTTTTGTTACTTGAATTCATTGCAATCATGCTCTATGCCTGGTTAGGTTTACATATGAAGAAGTTACTAAGAAAACCAAATGCTAAAAAGGTTTTTAATCGCACCTGTTCTGGTCTATTAGCTAGTGCAGGCGTTGGGCTTCTAATTTCTCAAAAAGTGGCTAAATAATACAACATTTTAAAATTCATTAAATAAAAAGTCATCAATTAATTAAAGATGACTTTTTATCTTAATACCATTCAAGCAACAAGTTACTGCATCGGATTATTTCCAGAAATTAACCTTCAGCAGATAGTTTTAAAAATAACGTTTATCAGACCGCATTATAATTTTAATTAATACCCAGAACCTTAATTCATAATCAAGCCACAATATTTATCTACTGTATAGTAAAATTATCAGGTTTGTATTGATGTTCTAAATATTTTCCAGAATATGTTATCCCTCTCAGGCTTAAGACTACGAAAAATGTAATGTATGCTAAAGCCTTTTCCTCATTAAAAAACATCATTACTTGGTCAAATACATCCAAAAGTCAGCGAAATTTTTACATTCTGTAGACATTGTTCCCGTTTCTTCCTCTTTTTCACACCGTGAGAGTATGTCACCATTCATAAGCACATTTTGTAAAAGAATATTGACCTCATCTTCACAATTTGCTGGCTCAGGATGTTTTTTACAAATACTATTTATTCTAGATAGATAATCATCATATCTATCTGTAGCGCCTAATACAGTACTACCCAATGATAATAGCATTGATATCACTAACCATCTTTTCATATCCATCCCCTTTGGTTTAATTCAAACTCTAATTCAATCATAACTATAAGGCTATAAAAACCTATTTAAAAGAAATTATTATAACTCACATATAACAAATAGACCTTCAACAACTTCACTGATTATCTTTATCTTCGAAACGTGTTTGTAGACTCACTTTAAAAATAATGAATACTCATTTTCAATAGGCTATGATGAGAAAAAGTAATAATTATTTTTTAGCTATATATCCATACACATATTAAAATTAATTTCATGTAACGACTCGAATACACCCGCATTCAGCCATTATTACTAACATAGCCAGATCTATTAATCAGTATAAAATACACCATTCTTATTATCACTCACAGAGCATTTAAAACGTATTAATAGTGCGACTCTGTTGATAAACTATTACAATAAAAAATAATACGGTGATGATATACATGCTCCCTCCTGCTAATTTTATTACTTTAACCAGCGAAATGGTTGAAGAGTGCGCAAAACTTTACTGTGAAACCTACAGCTCTGCTCCTTGGTTTGAACAATGGCCATCACATCACCCCATAATTGAGTTTATTACCCATCATTTAGGTAATAATTATTTTATGGGTTATGTTATACAGGTAGAAAAGCGCATTGTTGGTGCTTGCCTTGGTTTTAAAAAACCATGGAATCAAGGGGTTGAATACTATATTGATGAGCTATTTATTCATCCTGATTTTCAGGGTAAAGGGCTAGGCAGTGCATTTATGCAATATATCGAACAGCAATGCGTTACATGCAACCTTAACGCTATTATTCTAAATACTGAGAAAGGTTTTCCATCGGAAAGTTATTATCGCCGTAATGGTTTTACAGTGCATGAAGGCTTAATTATTCTATCCAAATGGGTGACGACTGATAACCATAAAACAAAATAGTCGCTCGACAGGCCTTATCTCTCTTTCCGCCCACCATTAAAAATAAACTTGATTGTGAATAATGGTGGACAAGAGGATCAGTCAATATAGAAATACTTTAATTTATTTTTATATACCATATAAAAACGCATAAAAGTGGTCATACCTAACCCGCATACTGTGCTATACCTGTATAACCTTTACCTTGATGTAGTTTATCGACTTTGCCAGTTGCTAAAGTGACCTGATAAACCCCGCCAAGTAAATCGGCAATATACATCAATTGAGCACTTTTATCGTACGTTAAGCCGATAGTTTCGTTAAAACCTCGGCAAATCACTCGATAATTAGCCAACCCATGCTCCGTCATTTCCGCACAATTTAGGCTATTACCATTTGGCTCCCCGCCCCTATCTGTCCAATACAGAATTTGCTTTTCTTCATCAATTAATAGGTCAATAGGCTCGGGAAGCTTGTCGAGTAATAATTCAATATCTTTCCTATCGGATGGATGATAATTGGCTTTTGGCTGTAATGGCACTCGAAATAAACGACCTAGCCCACCTTTTGCAGTACCTTTTTGTGTCCAATAGAGCCAATTATTTGCAACATCGAGGGCAATTCCCACACATTGGTCTAATATATCGACTTTACCTTGATTATTGCGTGGTCGTTCAACGTGAGTTTGTAAATCGGATCCATCGGTTTTGCATGAACTAATTTTCCCTCCTTCTCGGTCGCACCAATATAATCGTTGTGATTGTTGCTCAAGTTGAAGCTGTTTTGGCGTTCTGATTTGACCATTGCCTATCAGCATCTTTCTGGCTGTTCCATCAAAATTCATCACATTGATAGAGCCGTCATCAGCATCAAAGTCATCTCCCATATTACTCCAGTAAATCAAACGTCTTACAGGATCAACATCTATACCATCAGGCGTACCACCCAACCCTTCAACGAGGTTGTGAGTCTCCCTCGTTGTTTTATTAAACTGTGTTATTGCAGGGTTGATTATATCGAGTAGCAATAAATAAGGCTGAGAAAATTCGTTAGTTTTCATCACTGTTACCTCATCATACATTTGATTAATTTTACGTTTTAAATATAGATGGTTAATCATTGATTAGCTAACTAATAGTTTCGAATTAAATTATTTCTTAAGGTTTAGCGGGGTTACGGGTGATACGATAACTTATCTCTAGGCTCAATTTATTGAGTATAAAAATAAAACGATGAATTTTGATATAAAAAAGGATAAATCTTAGGTGTAATACCTTAGACGAGTTAAGGTTATTGATTTTTTGTTTATATTAAAAGCAACCTTAAGAAAAAATTAATTATAAAAGCAGATTTATTAACAATAGCCCTCATATTTAATATCTATTTATGTTTAAAGAAATATAATCTTCAAACAATTTCAAATTGTAAAAAAATATTAAAAATAACATAAAGAATGGTTGGCGACTCATATGAAAAAAGTCGAATATTTACTCAAAAAACTACGTTCGGTAGTTATCAGTGATAAGCTCTATCTTACTAATAAATTTAGGAAAAAAATCGGTTATATCCCTAATTTTGATACTCCCAAAAGCTTTAATGAGAAAGTCAATTATCGGATGATATATGACCGAAATCCGTTATATACACAATTAGCCGATAAACTGGCAGTCAGGGAATATGTTTCTCGAAAAATTGGGGACCAATATTTAGTACCAATTTTAGCCACCTATAATGACGTTAATGAAATCAATATTGATAAATTACCAGAACGTTTCGTATTGAAATGTAATCATGATAGTGGTAGTAGTGTTATTTGTGTCAATAAAGCACAATTTAATCTACAAAAAGCGAAAGACAAGCTTTCATTTCACTTAATGAAAAATTTGTATTACATCACGCGTGAACGGCATTATAAAAATATTAAAGCCAAAATAATTTGTGAATCATATATTGATCTGTTTGCAAACAAAAATAGAAAGCTCATTCCCGAGACCTGTCGTATCCACTGTTTTGCGGGTAAACCAATGTACGCAGAGATCGACTATAGCGATGAGTTGGGTAATGAGTTTATTAATATCTATGATACGCAATGGCAGCTGCAACCTGTGACATTTGGCTATCCGAATATGTTAGAGCCCGTTGCAGAGCCTCCGTTATTCCAAGAGATGCTAAGGTTGGCTCAGCGGCTTGTCAGCCCTTTTGACTATTGCCGTGCTGATTTTTTGATGTCAGAAGACACATTATATTTTAGCGAATTGACATTTGCACCAAATGCGGGCCGCACAGTCATTCAACCTTTATCATGGGATTTTCGACTAGGGGAAATGTGGCAACAACGCATTGTTGGGACGACAGGTAATATTGAGGTTGGTGAAACATTAGCGGCTATCTCTTTTAATAAGAAAAAATAGCTCTATTTAATCGATAAAAGCCGTGTTAACTCAATGAACAACACGGCTTTTGGCTTAAACTTTATAGTTAATTTGCCAATACACCCGCTTTGCGACGCACACTGGCAATAAGCATATAAATTGTTGTAACCGTTAATACAATAAAGAAGAAGTTAACCAAACCATTGTGTTGCTCTAAGAAGGTTCCAGCGACTAATGGACCCACAGCAGATCCCACGCTATAGCTAAACAACATAACTTGAGTTGCCGCAACAATATAAGAAGAATCTAAATTGTCACAGGCCAACGTAATCGCAATTGGGTATAGTGCAAACGAAGACATCCCCAGCAGCGCCAATGCGACTATCATCACAAGGTAATCGTTAGAGATATAAATAATCCCCATTGCAAATACCCCCAGTAATGACACCATCGCTAACAGCAACGTTTTACTCATCATAATTGACAGTTTACTGACGACTGGCTGGATCAGCATACCGCCTAGAATAATTGATGCCATCAACACACCCACTTGTTGAGTATTAAATGGGCCATTTTTTAATGATAAAGGCATTAACCCATAAATTGTTCCCATCAAAATTCCGGATGTCATACAACCAATCATTGCAGGCTTACTGAGACGAGCAATTTTTTTCAATGATAGTTTTTGATGCGAATCACATGCCGGTTGCCCCTGACGAAATAACAGTGGTGGTAAAACGGCAAGCAGTAATAGCCCAAGCACAACCATAAATGGATAAGCGCCTTGAGTGCCAATAACACCAATAGCCAACTGCCCCAATGTGGTTCCACCATAAAGAGATGTCATATAAAAACTGAGGCGTTTCGCTCGCTCTTTAGGGCTGTCACCAATCAGGAGCCACGATTCAACAACCACGAAAATCCCAGCGACGGCAATCCCCGCAATCAAACGGTTTGGTAACCAAGCAGAAATGTTCGGTGTCCACGGCAAAATAACCACGGTTGCCGCCAACATTAATAAAAAAGCAATAAATGAGAGACGATGACCTATTTTAGCAATAATAGGTTCGATCATCATTGACCCAATTAATAAACCAATATAGTAGGCACTAGCTAACCAGCCCGCATAACTTGTATCGATATTAAAGCCACCCATTGATAATGGGATAAGGCTCATTAGATACCCCGAAGCAATTGCAAAAATGGTCAAGCCCGCGACAGGTACAAATGTACTGTCTTGTTTGCGCATTAATGTAGAGGCCTGTTTCACGACCTACTCTCCCACTGACAAAATAAATAATGACTCGCCATCATTCAAATAACAGCATTGTTGACTGGGTTTATTCGCACTAGTCACATTGTTACTTAATGCACTTAACCATTCAGACTTGGCCAACTAACTACAGATTGAATTATTTTGAGTCTCTGCGCTGCATTCATCGGGGGGCCACGCGGCAATATTGAGTACCCAAAAGATACCCAGTCCGGCGACTAGTGCAGGTGTTTAAATAAAAATGGTAAGACTAATTTGGCGGCAATATAGAACTTTAATGGGGTAAATTAAAATGAGAAAAACTAATGCTCACTAGTAAAAATATTTATGTGAGAAAAATCACAAATTTTCTTGGGAAAGTGTTGTTGGCCGCAAAGGCAATAAAAATAAAAATGCCTTTTAAAACAACGAATTAAAAGTAATCCCTTCAATAAAAGCAATAGCACTGATTGATTGAATTTTAACCACAATCGTATTGATAAATTTTATTGGTTATCTATTAAAAAATATTTTATTACAATATTGTGCTGCGCCATTTGATCATTAAAGATACTTACTAGGATTAATTATCTTTTTTATTCATTTTTATAATTGAAAATCGTATTTATCGGCAATTAACGTCGTTTGAATTAATTTTGTTCGTTTTCCTGTTTTAATCTCCGCCATAATGTTGTGCGGCTTATTCCTAAATAACGTGCAACGGCTTGTCTATCCCCTTTAAAATAATCCATCACCTCAGAAAGTGAGGCACCGACTTGCTTAGCTTGTGTAAAATCCGCCGTCACCGTTTCACGTTCAGGCGATAAACTTACCAACATCGTTTGCGTAATCGCTTTATCTGGATATGCGCTGCAATATAACGCCACTCGTTCCATTAAGTTGCGTAATTCACGCACGTTACCCGGCCATAAATAGTGCTTAAAAAAATCACGGCAACTAAATAGTTGCTGAACTCTAAATGCGGGCAGTGATTGTTGTAAGCCAGCAAATGCCAGTTTTAGTAGCCGCTCTGCTAGCATATAGATATCCTCTCCGCGTTCATGTAATGAAGGTACTTTCATGCGCAAAACACCCAGTCGATAAAATAAATCGGCTCTAAAACGCCCTTCTTTTACCCAATTATCAAGGTCACAGTGGGTCGCACAAATGACACGGACGTTCACCTGTAATGGGCGATATCCGCCAATACGTACCACCGTCATTTCTTCCAATACCCTTAACAACCGAGTTTGCAACGCTAATGGCATTTCCCCTATTTCATCTAAAAATAAGGTGCCGCCATTTGCCATTTCAAATAAACCTGCTCGCCCTCCGCGCCGAGAGCCAGTAAATGCTCCTTCTTCATAGCCAAATAGCTCTGCTTCTAATAAATTTTCAGGGATAGCACCACAGTTGACAGCAACAAATGGCATAGGTGCCTTTCTTTTATGCTGATTAAATAATCGATATTCATGATGGATAGCTTGCGCCACCATTTCCTTCCCTGTGCCACTTTCCCCTTGAATTAACACTGTTGCCTCAGAGCGCGCGTAAAGCATAATCTCTTGGCGTACTCGTTCCATTAAAGGGGAAGCACCAATTAAGTCATTGATTGTATGTCGTACTTTGGTTGTGTTTTCTGGCTGATAACCGATTGGTGTGGTTTTTTGATCGTAAGAAATGCGACTTAATTCAATAGCATCGTAAAAAGCTTGGCGTATTGTTTCGGTTGAATAAATAAAGATCCCCGTCATTCCCAACTCTTGGGCAAGATCCATAATCAGCCCTGCACCAACAACCACATTGATCCCCATGGCTTTTAATGACTTTAATTGCGCCCTCGCATCCTCTGCGGTGATATAGCTACGTTGTTCAATGCGCAAACCAAAGTTTCTTTGAAACTCATCTAATGAAGGGATAATTTTTTGATAATTAATAATGCCAACTTTATGACTGATCTCACGTGCTTTCGCGAGCGCTTGCATCACATCGAATCCACTGACTTTAACGATGATCACCGGAACCGATACGTGACTTTTTAAGTAAGCGCCATTTGAACCAGCACTAATTATTGCATCACAATGCCCGGTTTTGAGCCGTTCACGCACCTCTTCTGCCGCCTGCTCAAACCCCATATTGAGTGGTGTTATCTCCGCTTGAGCGCTAAATTCTGGGCTGATATCACGAAATAGTGTAAATAATCGAGAGACAGAAACTGTCCAAATAATTGGTTTTTGCATAAGTTTGATCCTGAAACCCAATTACGTTTCATATAATGTTTCAATAGACATTAGCACTGTTTCATTGAAACAACACAATGGCTTTATACAAAACTCCAAGTTAGCTCACAAAAACAACACTATTCACATCTAATTGATTTTAAATAAATAAAATAATTATCCCATTATTCGGCGATTATGGCACGGCACTTGCTACGCATAATTAAAACAAACTCAGCTACACTTTATTAGCACTTTGATAACATGAGGCTTTCTATGTCATCTATTTCAGCCGGACAAGCGTTTCGTAATGCATTGGATAGTGAAACACCTCTACAGCTAGTTGGCACGATCAATGCCAATCATGCCTTACTTGCCCAGCGTGCAGGTTACAAAGCCATTTATCTTTCTGGTGGTGGCGTAGCGGCTGGCTCTTTAGGCTTACCCGATTTAGGAATTTCCACTTTAGACGATGTTTTAATTGATATTCGGCGCATCACCGATGTGTGTGATCTCCCTTTAATGGTAGATGCCGATATTGGTTTTGGCCCCTCCGCATTTAATGTCGCTAGGACAGTGAAATCTATCTATAAAGCAGGTGCAGCCGGCCTACATTTAGAAGATCAGGTCGGAGCAAAGCGTTGTGGTCACCGACCAAACAAAGAAATAGTCTCTACACAAGAGATGGTTGACCGCATTAAAGCTGCGGTCGATGCACGTGTTGATGATAATTTTGTGATCATGGCTCGGACTGATGCTCTCGCCGTTGAAGGGTTAGAGGCCGCTCTAGAAAGAGCGCATGCCTATATCGAAGCGGGGGCTGATATGCTCTTCCCTGAGGCAATAACCGAATTAATCATGTATCAACAATTCGTCAATCATACTCAAGTACCTGTCCTTGCCAATCTGACTGAGTTTGGGAAAACCCCACTCTTTACCCTTGATGAGTTACGCAGTGTTGGCATTGCGATTGCGCTGTATCCCCTTTCTGCTTTCCGTGCGATGAATAAAGCCGCAGAGCAGGTTTATACCACTTTACGTCAAGAGGGTACGCAAAAAAGTGTTGTGCCAATCATGCAGACCCGTGACGAGTTGTACCAAAGTATTAACTATTACGATTATGAACAAAAATTAGATGCCTTATTTTCACAACAGAAATAATTAATTCAATAAAACACGTTGTGTAAACCCTACAAAGGATGATCCGATGACTGAACAACTGAACACTTCTAACACATCGCAATTTAAACCCAAAAAATCCGTTGCACTTTCAGGTATCGCGGCGGGGAATACCGCACTTTGTACTGTCGGTAAAAATGGCAATGATTTGCACTACCGAGGCTATGATATACACGATCTCGCTACTCAGTGTGAATTTGAAGAGGTTGCTTACCTCCTCATTCATGAAAAGCTCCCCACAAGCTCTGAATTAACGGCTTATAAAGAAAAATTAAAGGCATTAAGGGGCTTACCCGCCAGTGTAAAACAAACCTTAGAATCAATCCCTGCAAATGCCCATCCCATGGATGTGATGCGTACAGGCGTTTCTGTCATGGGTTGTGTTTTACCTGAAAAAGAGGCGCACACATTAGCCGGAGCCAAAGAGATTGCTGACAGGTTACTTGCCTCTCTCGGCTCCATGCTGCTGTATTGGTATCACTTTAGCCATCATGGACGCCGAATTGAAACAGAAACCGATGATGAGTCGATTGGCGCACATTTTCTGCATCTTTTACACGGTAAGAAGCCACCAGCGCAGTGGGAACGTTTCATGCACATAGCCTCTATTCTCTACGCTGAACATGAATTTAATGCCTCCACTTTTGCTGCTCGCGTCATTGCCGGAACAGGCACCGATTTTTACTCTGCAATAACAGGAGCAATCGCAGCATTACGTGGGCCTAAGCATGGTGGAGCAAATGAGGTTTCTTTAGAGATACAACAACGCTATGCCTCTATTGAGGAAGCGGAACGCGATATTATGGCGCGTCTCGCTAAATCAGAGGTGATCATCGGCTTCGGTCATCCCGTTTATACCCTTGCAGATCCCCGTCACCCCATTATTAAATCGGTAGCACTGCAACTGTCTGAGCAAAGTTTAAACCGTCAACTTTATGATATCGCGCACCATTTAGAGTCGGTGATGAAGCGTGAAAAAAATATGTTCCCGAATTTAGATTGGTTCTCCGCAGTCACTTATCATTTGATGGGAATTCCGACCGCCATGTTTACCCCACTGTTTGTTATGGCACGAACCGCAGGTTGGTCTGCACACATCATCGAGCAGCGCCAAGATAATAAAATTATTCGCCCTTCTGCTAACTATATTGGCCCAGAAAACAAACTATTTACTCGCATGGAACAGCGTTAATAAGGATCATATCAATGACAACAGCTACCTTAAATCAGCAAGAGTTCGATAAAGTGATCAGTGATATCGTCGATTATGTCACCGAATATCCCATCGTCTCTGACTTAGCTTATGACACCGCCTATTATTGCTTTCTAGACACGCTTGGTTGCGGTATGGAGTCGCTCGAGTATCCTGCATGTAAAAAATTGCTCGGTCCTATCGTTCCAGGTACGGTCGTGCCTAATGGCGCAAAAGTACCTGGCACGCAATTTCAACTCGACCCTGTACAGGCCGCTTTCAATATTGGCACCATGATCCGCTGGTTAGATTTTAATGATACTTGGCTTGCCGCTGAGTGGGGCCATCCCTCTGATAACTTAGGCGGTATTCTCGCGGTCGCGGATTGGTTATCGCGAGAAGCGCTCGCAAAAGGTAAACCACCTTTAACAATTCGGCATGTGCTCACCGCTATGATCAAAGCACATGAAATTCAAGGATGTATCGCCTTAGAAAATGCCTTTAATAAGGTAGGGCTTGACCATGTTATTTTAGTCAAAGTAGCCTCTACCGCCGTCGTAGCACAGATGTTAGGACTCAATCGCGAAGAGATATTAAATGCGGTATCCCTCGCTTGGATTGACGGCCACAGTTTACGTACTTATCGACATGCACCAAATACAGGTTCGCGTAAATCATGGGCTGCGGGGGATGCAACCTCTCGAGCAGTTCGGCTAGCTCTTATGGCACAAAAAGGTGAAATGGGCTATCCTAGCGCACTAACCGCAAAAACATGGGGCTTCTATGATGCGCTGTTTAATGGGCAAGCTTTCCGTTTCCAACGCCCCTATGGCTCTTATGTTATGGAGAATGTGCTGTTTAAAATTTCATTCCCTGCTGAATTCCATGCACAAACTGCGGTGGAAGCTGCATTACAACTGCATGAGCAATTAAAATCACTTGGTAAAAGTGCTGATGATATTGAGAGCGTATCGATACGCACCCATGAAGCTTGTGTACGGATTATTGATAAACAAGGGCCACTTAATAACCCAGCTGACCGAGACCACTGTATTCAATATATGGTTGCGATCCCATTGATTTTTGGGCGTTTAACCGCTGCTGACTATGAAGATAATATTGCTAATGACCCACGTATTGATAACTTACGTAGCAAAATAGTTTGCCGTGAAGAGCCTAGCTTCACACAGGATTACCATGATCCAGAGAAGCGCTCTATCGCCAATGGGTTAACGATTAAGCTTAAAGATGGTCAATGCCTTGATGAAGTATTAATCGAATACCCAGTTGGCCACAAACGTCGCCGTAAAGAAGGGATCCCTCTACTATTAAAGAAATACAGGACCAATCTAGCGCGTCAGTTCCCTGAAACGCAACAAAGACGAATTCTTGCTGCATCACTTGATAAGCCATTGCTTGAAGCGATGCCGGTCAATGCGTTTATGGACTTGTTTGTTATTTAATCATTATGATCAAATATGGGGACCCCTGTCCCCATAATCGACTCATCCCCAATTTTCTTAAATGAAATATCCCTTTAATAGCGATAGATTTTAGTTTTAATTCTATTGAATAAACCTAAAAGGATATTATGCACCGATTTCCTATGGTTACTTTAATACTCGTAGCTTCTGCAACTGCCTATGCAGATACTTGTGATAATTTTGTGGTTGATACTGGTTTTATCATATGAATTACCTTTGATTCAATATGTACACATTTAACAGTGAGTCCAATATTACTTTTCAAAATCAGCGAAGCCGACCTCCATTTTTATTTTAATCCATCAAAAGCAATTATCGGTTCATCTGTTAAAAGTTAATGTTAATTTACGTTATCTTAATGCGTTAGATGGAAAAAGAATTAATTATTCCCAATATACAGCAATCAGTGATGCAGCACCGATAAAAACAGTTAAAATTCATAAATAGCACAGTTAAACGAATGTGATTGATTTTATTAACAAACTCATCTAAATAAAAATTAGAACAGACAATGGAAATAAACCTTAAAATTCAATTGATTGATTTTATGGACAATGTTTACTTAAATAAAAAACCAACTGATAAAATACCTTATAAGATATAAAAAAAATAAACTTAGCCTATAAGAAAAGCAATCATAAATAGACAAAATAAACGCAACATTATGTTTATTTGAATTAATCTTTACACCATATCAAACAAAACCACTCAATAAATAATAATCAAAAGTAAATAGTTATTAAATCTAAAACAAATCTATTAATGATTGCGTTAATGTTTATAAATATCAATAGAGTTAATATTAAAATATTATAACTTCATTACATCTTAAATAACTGGTGTTATGATAAATAATCAAGCAACTAAACGAAATTAGATAGTTAACACTCTTCAAAATGCCATTGTTGTTTTTCATTTAGCTAGAACCTGCATGACCAATATTAACTTTTATTGATTTAAGGAATTAGTACGATATGAAGACAAAAACTATCCGTGACGTCACCTTTGATTTATTACGTCAGCTTGAACTAACGACTTTATTTGGTAACCCAGGCTCAACAGAGGAGACTTTTTTAAAAAATTTCCCTAAAGATTTTCGTTACATTCAAACATTACACGAATCATCAGCGGTTGGTGCTGCCGACGGCTATGCTCAGGCGACTCGAAAACCAGCTATCGTCAACGTCCATACCTCCGCAGGCCTAAGTAACTCAATGAGTAATATTATGACTGCGGCACAGAATAAAACACCATTAATTATTACTGCGGGTAATCAAACTCGTGAAATGTTGTTAATGGAACCTTGGTTAACCAACGTTTCACCAACAGAACTGCCTAAACCTTGGATAAAATGGAGCTATGAACCTGTCAGAGCAGAAGATGTACCCGCTGCATTTATGCGCGCTTATGCAATGGCATTACAACCACCTGCTGGTCCTGTTTTTTTATCCATTCCGCTAGATGATTGGGATAAACCTGCATTAGGTGATGCTGTAGTACGCACTGTTGCATCACAATTTGCGCCAGACCCTATCCGGATTTCTCAATTTGCCGATAAGCTATCAACGGCTAAAAATTCAGCACTTATATATGGTTCTGGTATTGCTCGAGGGAAAGGCTGGGATATTGGGATTCAATTAGCAGAAAAATTGAATTGCCATGTATTCAGTGCCCCCGCGTCAGAGGTGCCCTCATTCCCTGAAAACCATCCTCTTTATGCTGGCGGATTGCCTTTTGCTATTCAACCGTTATCAGAAAAATTGAAAGGCTATGATGTCGCTATTGTTATTGGCGCACCGATATTTCGCTATTATCCTTATGTGGAAGGCGAATATATTCCCGAGGGGTTAAAATTACTGCATATTACTGATGACCCTAATGAATCTGGAAGAGCTCCTGTTGGTGATAGTTTGTTATCTAGCCCGGTGTTAGCATTAGAAGCATTACTCAATCTAGTGCCAAAACGCTCAATAACACCACCTAAAGTTCCGCAACAACATCACAGAATGTCACCTCACCCAGCAGCACCGCCATTACCACATAAAGGTCAACAGCTTTCTGCATTAGAATTATTTCAAGGGTTACGTGAGTTTACTCCCGAAAATACTGTGTTAATCGAAGAATCACCCTCTAATCTTGGTGAATTGCATACCGCATGGCCTATTGATAAGCCAGACTCTTTCTACACTTTTGCAAGCGGAAGCCTTGGCTGGAATTTACCCGCAAGTATTGGTATCGCATTAGCAGAAAGAGATAGCGGTAGAAATCGTCCTGTTCTAGCCATTATCGGTGATGGTTCTTTGCAATATTCAATTCAAGGCCTATGGACAGCTGCTCAACTTAGGCTACCTATATTGTTTGTTGTACCACGAAACTATGAATATGCGATCTTGAAATCCTTTGCTGAATTAGAAGATTCCCCAGGCGTTCCGGGCCTTGACTTGCCTGATATAGATATCACTTCTTTAGCTAAAGGTTATGGTTGTGTTGGCGTACGTGCTGAAACAATAGATGAGATAAGCCAAATATGTAAGGTGGCATTTTCACGTTCAGTTCCTACCGTGATTGAAGTTCCTATTATTCCTACGACACCTCCTTTGTTGTAATTAAATAAACTTGAGGCGCAATGCGTGTTATTGCGCCTTTTTTGCGTATAAAAGAGGTTATCTAATGTTAGATACTATTATTACAGCGTTACTGCCTATTGTGGTTACTCTTTTACTCGGATATTTTGCAGGGTATCGACATGACTTCAATAAGGATCAAGCCACTATATTAAATAAAATGGTTATGTTGTATGCCTTACCATTATTGCTATTTGCAGGAATATTAAGTACTCCATTAACAGAAGTAATCAATAACGTTGATGTTTTCTTGTGGATATTCGTGGGCATGGTGGTGGGGTTTCTTGCTGTTTTCCTTATTTCCCGCTTCATCTTCAAATCTAGCGCTCGTTTAGCCGCATTACGTTCCATTGCTATTGCCGGTCCTGCTGTACCTTTTGTTGGAACCCCTGTATTAGGCGTTCTGTTTACTACAGATGCTGATATTGCAATTGCCGTCGGTAGCTTATTAATGAATTTAATTCAGGTTCCATTAGCATTAGTCTTTTTAGTTGGTGGCGATTCTGACAACACATCAACAAATAAGAAAAGTGTATTTTCAATTGTTGCTAACAGTATAAAAAATGCATTAATGCAACCTGTCGTATGGGCACCTATCCTAGCTTTTATTTTATTACTGATTGGATTGGATATGCCTAAGTTTTTAAAAGGTTCATTTATTTTATTAGGTCAAGCAACTGGTGGAGTGGCATTATTTGCTGTAGGCGCTGTTCTCTATGCACAAAAAGTGAGTTTTTCTCTATCTGTTATCATAAATGTTCTGAGTAAAAATATTCTATTACCTTTAATTATACTGGTAATTATGATTGCGTTACATATACCTCATGTCGAGCGAGGCTTAGTGTCTGTAACACTGGCTATCCCTACAGCATCAATAGCGGTTATTTTTGCGGTGGAATATAAAACAGGGGAACAAGAAATGGCATCAACACTATTTTGGAGTACCATTTTATCAGTTATAACAATGGGTGGCTTTATTTGGTTTACAGGAAGTTAAGTTAATTCAACGCTAAACCGATTGAAATTAAACGACCATGGTAGAATGTCAATTTTTCCTCTTACAGACAATACTCTTAAAAGTCTTTCCATGGTCGTTATTTGCATCTGCTTTGCGGTTTCTACTCGTCATCTCTGGCACTGCAAATTTTCGAATACCGTTTTCAAGTGACTCACTACATCGGCATAAAGCTCATCCAACAGTCAAAGAGGAGCCATACGTTATTTCACCGGTAAAATACTCTCGAAAACACCGCCTTTAAAAATATAGCCTATATGTATGATCACGGATATGACGTTGTTATGGATAAAGAAAAAGCGAATTATTATTTAGCACAAGTCAAACTCACAAAAGTTGTGAATACTCTTTCTAGCAATACTATCCCTGCCAGATTTATACTGATAAAAAGTAAATGCCCATTAAGATATTAACCCGTGGCTAAATAGATATAACGCTATTTACCACGGCTCTATTCATTTATTATTTCAATTTCTATAGGCTGACTCTATTCTTTCTCTAGCCCATTAATCCGTAGCCACCCTGTTGTGAACGTTCCAGTATTAGGGTTAGTGTAACTTGCGTAAGCAAAACCGGGAAACTCTTGCGCACTAAATAGCCATACTGAATCCCCTTCAATGACATAAGGCTGTCCAGGTTTTTCGCAAGCTAAGGCTGGGTCTTCATAAAAGTAGAGGCGTTTTTCTTTAACTCTATAATTCCCTTTTGATGGCTCCTCAAGCTTATAATAGATATCCTCAGGCTTGGATACGGATTCCACATTTAACCAACCTCTCGCTCTACCATAACTTACAAAGACATATTCATTTTCCTCATCATCAATCATAGAGTTAGCTAGTTGATTAAAAACCTTCACCTTATCATTAGGTATTACAAAATTAATATTACTCTTGCATTCTGGTGTTGGAGCGGAGTGGAAATATGCTTTTTTTTCGCCAACGACCACCCATGTATCTGATTTAGGTGAAAAAAATTCAGAGCCGATCTGCTCGCGCCGTTGAGAGCAAAACTGTTCTCTTTTAATGCAGTTTTGATATTGCTCCCCTAACTTTTTATCAAACGCCAATTGCTTTAATTTCCGACCATCGCTATCTGTCGTCCATAACGTATTTGATCTCAGTAAATAACTTAAAGTACCTATTGGCCTTTGTAATTGCTCTCCCGGAAGATAATCGCTACAACTATCGATTATGCCTATTTCTAATATATTTTCGTCTTGATAACTGGCATCCATAGAGACTCTATCGGAAGACTTTTTATATTTTACGGCGGGTGGATAATTTGAACTAAGAATAAGATTTTCTAGCTCGGAATAACAATAATATGACACCTCTTCATTCAGAAATTGAAGGTAACTTTCATCATCTTGGGCATATTCATTTGCACTGACTGATATCGAATGTAGAGTTGTAGTCAGCAAAACTGCAATTTTTAATAAATGGCGCATATACATTCCTTGTTACCCTGAGTAATAACATGTTCATTAAACTGGCCAATATAACGCGTTTACTCATGACATCTTAAAACAAAATATTCAGAAATACCCTCCAATGATTGACAAATTATTAGTGTATTATTCTTTTGCTTTCCCAATAAAATAATAAATCAACACCTAAAACTTTATTTATTCGATCTAAAACGGGGACATCTGTCCCCGTTATTGATCAAGCCCATGTCTTACCAAAACAGTGCATACAGTACACACAAGATAATCATGATTGCATAAGAAGCAACGTTGAAGCCTGTTGATGTTTTAAAAGTTTCTGATGTCAGGATAATTGCACCTTGGTTATCATCTTCTTTTGATGTTGTTAAGCTGATCAGCCCAATCACTACCGCAGTAAAGAAGAAGGTATACATCATCTGGTCAAGGAATGGCATACCTAAAGGCATTAACTTCAAGAATAATGCAAACGGAATAGAAAGAAGCACACCAATAATTGCCCCTTTTGCATTCGTTTTTTTCCAGAACAACCCTAACAAGAAGACGGCTAAAATACCTGGGCTAACTAAACCTGTATATTCCTGAATATATTGGAAAGCTTGGCCAATATTCCCCAGTAATGGAGCAATAAAGCAGGCAATAATTAATGCCACGACCGCACTGACTCGACCTACATTAACTAATTTATGATCGCTGGTCGAAGGCGCAATATACTCTTTATAGATATCCATCGTGAAAATGGTTGCGACCGAGTTCAACATTGACGCTAATGATGAAACAATTGCAGCAGCCAATGCCGCAAATACAACCCCTTTCGCTCCGACAGGTAAGAATTGCGTTAACCATGGATAGGCTTTATCGGCCTGTGCGAGCGTTGGAATATGCTCTTGGGCCATTGTACCAAGTCCCGCAAGTAATTGTGGATCAGTGACAATCACATACGCTGCAATCCCTGGAACAACAACAAGGATAGGAACAATTAATTTCAAGAAGGCAGCAAAAACCAGTCCTTTTTGTGCTTCATTGATAGATTTAGCCGCTAAAGCGCGTTGGATAATATATTGGTTAAAACCCCAATAATACAAGTTAGCGATCCACAAACCACCAATCAACACCGCAATACCCGGTAAATTGCTAAACTGAGGGTTATCTTGGCTTAAAATCATTTCAAAATGCTGGGGAGCTTCACTAACCATACGGCTCATACCTGCCATGATCCCTGCATCACCACCGATGTAACTCACCGCCATGATAGCCGTCAGTAAGCCACCCAAAATAAGGAAGAAGACTTGAACAACATCGGTCCACGCCACTGCCGATAGACCACCATAAAGAGAGTAGGCAATAGCAAACAGCGCCAAACCCAATATTGCATAAGACATTGGAATGCCAAGGATAGTCTGTAGAGCCAACGCACCTAAATAAAGAACAGATGTTAAGTTAACAAAGACAAATAAAGCTAGCCAAAATACTGCTAAAATCGTTTTTAACGTACGATTAAACCGTTTTTCAACGAATTCAGGGATAGTAAAAATACCCTTATCGATAAAAATAGGCATGAAATATTTAGCAACGATAATTAGTGTTAACGCAGCCATCCACTCATAAGAGGCAATCGCTAATCCGATAGAAAACCCTGAACCTGACATACCGATAAACTGCTCGGCAGAGATGTTTGCAGCTATTAATGAAGAGCCAATTGCCCACCACGGTAATGTTTTTCCTGCTAAGAAATAGTCTTTCGTGCCTTTTTTCTCGCCTTTTTTATTACGAGAAACCCATAAACCGACTGATATGATAATAAGCACATACAGGATAAATATCCCGTAGTCTAATGTGCTCAATCCAACGCCTTCTGTATGCATGATCAAGTTCCTTCACCTTCACCAAATGATTCAGCATTAGTGTAAACGTTACCATTGCATATCACTGTTAGATTAATCACAGATTTTTATAATAGATTAATTTTATCAACGAAATGTCAAATAATTGTATGTTATTTAACACATTAAAGGCGATTTCACGTACATAAAATGTCCGATTTTGGATTTTTTGAGAAAAAATGTCTCTGGTGGGTCAACGTCATCAAAAGATATGATAACGTTTACATTATTGAAGTCATGAGGTTTTCAATGGACGTACAGAGTTACGCTGTACCAGTGTAGGGGAATAGATTAAACCACCAGCCTCTATATTTTCATTACGTGCTAAAGCAAGCGCTAATTCAGTGGCACGTTCAGCCATCATTTGGATGGGATAACGAATGGTTGTTAAACGAGGGTGAATATAACGGGCAATCAGTACATCATCAAAACCAATCACGGATACCTGCTCTGGGGAATGAATGTCATTTTCATCAAGTACTGCAATTGCCCCCGCGGCCATAAAATCGTTATACCCGACAACCGCGGTGATCTCTAAGGACTTAGTCAATAGATTAGTCATCGCCTGCTCACCACCCTCACCATAAGGCTTGCCATATTCGATATAGCTTTCAGGTAATGAAATTGCATGTTTTTTCAATGCATCACGATAGCCAAGTAACCGCTGTTCAGCGTCTTCTATTTTATGATCCGATGAAATATAAGCAATTTTAGTATGGCCTTGGCGGATCAAGTGCTCAGTGGCAAGATAAGCCCCCTTGTAGTTATTCAACGAAATACAGCGATCAGCAATCGCCTCAATACGTCGATTAATCAATACCATGCTAGGAACTTCTTCGGCAAATTCTATCAGCTCTTCGTCTGACAACGCTTTAGAGTGAATAACGAGGGCATCACAGCGATTATTGATCAGCAATTCGATAGATTGGCGCTCTTCCTGCGCCGTGTGATAACCATTACAAATTAAAATGTGTTTACCATTTTTGTGGGCAACCGCATCAACCGCTTTGACCATCGTACCAAAAAAAGGGTCTGAGACATCATTCACCAATACCCCAATGGTGTTAGAACTTTGATTTACCAATGCGCGAGCGGCTGCATTTGGACGATAACCGAGTTTATTCATGGCACTTTTAACCGCAGCAATCGACATTTTGCTTGCCTTCGGTGATTGATTAATCACTCGAGAAACTGTCGCCACCGACACTCCCGCTTCTCTCGCTACATCTTTGATCGTTGCCATTTTTTACCTCTAAGTTCAGTCGATGCCATTAAACAATGCATTAGTATAAAAAACAATGGGGTATATTATAGATACGATGACCCTACTTTTAATATAGTAATATGAAAAACGCCGCATGAGGCGGCGTTACTCTCAGAAAATAAAGTGATAGCTCGTTTTCTGGTGATATATTTGATTTGGCTGTGAAATACCGCTGTATTGCTCCCCCCATTCAGGGTGGTTAACGGCATCCGGTGGAAACTGAGTTTCAAAGGCCACACCTGAAAACGGGGTATAATGACGTGATTTTCCCGGAACCGAAATCAAATAATTCCCTGTATAAACTTGCATTGCAGGCAAAGTTGTTGCGATATCCATTCGAACATCACCTTCTGGTGAAAAGAGTGAAGCGACCGTTTGCTCACCATCCGTAAGCTCTGGAGCCAAGATCATCGCATGATCATAACCACCAACTGCTTTTTGATCATCGTCTTGCAAAAAATCATAGCCTATACGCTTTTTACGACGAAAATCGAAAAACGTCTCAGAAACATCACGCCATTCGCCTGTTGGGATCCCCCCCTTATCGGTAGGCAGATAATGGGTGGCCGCTAGTTGTAAATCGTGCTCTAAGGCCGTTCTCGCCGAATCTTCCCCAGCTAAATTAAAATAAGCATGATTGGTTAAATTTACAGGGCACAACTCACTCACTTGTGTACGATAGTCGATAATGACTTTATTTTCATCCGTTAATATATAGCGGACTTCAGCTTGTAATTCCCCAGGAAATCCCTGATCGCCATCTTCTGAAACCAACGAAAAAATTGCCTCATATGGGTTAATTTGAGTCACCTTCCAAACACGATAACTAAAATTATCCCGACCGCCATGTAAACAGTGTTCACCTTGATTACTTGTCACCTGATACTCACGACCCGCTAAATTAAAACGGCCATGTGCAATCCGGTTCGCAACTCGCCCAATGGTTGCACCTAGATAAACGCCTTGATCCATTTGGGCCGCCATATTCGGTGAACCGAGTAAAACATCACGTTTACCTGCCGACATGGGTAATATGCAGCTTATCCAACTTGCTCCCAAGGTTGACAATAAAATTTTCATGCCATGTCTGTTGGTCAATGCAATCACTTTAGATGCACGTGCCACATACCCTTGGTCTTTCGATAACTGCATTCTTTTCTCCCTACAATTTTCATGCATTCGCCATGATCCCAGCACCATCACTAGGCTGGCAAACATAAATATCGGCCTTCAGCCCTGTCAACGCTTGATACTTTTGCTCAACCGCATCAATGACAGGAGTAACGAGTTGCTGTTTCATCAATGCCACCACGCAGCCACCAAAACCGCCGCCTGTCATTCTCACGCCGCCTTGATCCCCTAGAACCGCTTTCACAATCTCTACTAAGGTATCAATCTCTTTTACGGTAATTTCAAAATCATCCCGCATAGAAATATGTGACTGCTCCATCAGCATACTCAATAGGGGAAGATTATTTTCAGTTAAGGCTTTTGCGGCGGCAAGTGTTCTGTCGTTTTCGCTAATAACATGCTTAGCGCGTTTAGCCACTAGAGGTGTCAATTCCCCCTGCTTTTGGGCGAATTGTGCCAATGTAACATCCCGCAAAGCTTTCACGCCGAATTGTTTCGCCGCAGTTTCACATTGCTGACGCCGAATATTATACTCGCTATCCACTAATCCGCGTTTTTTATTTGAATTGATGATCATGACGACAAGATCATCAGGAATTGGAATTGGTGCTAACTCTAGGCTACGGCAATCGATTAATAGTGCATGCCCCTCATCACCGCAAGCAGAAATTAACTGATCCATAATGCCACAATTACAACCGACAAATTGGTTTTCAGCTTGCTGACCATTCAAAGCGATGTCTTGTTGGCTAATCTCCAATTGATACAATATCTTTAATGTCTGTCCAATCACCACTTCCAGTGAAGCCGACGAGCTAAGTCCTGCCCCTTGAGGTACATTGCCACTTACCGCAATTTCACATCCGCCAAATTGATACCCTCTGGCTAATAGATATTTAACGACGCCTCGAATATAGTTTGCCCACATTTTTTCAGGCAAAAATAGGATCTCTTCATCAAGGCTAAACTCATCAATATCATAGCCATAATCGGCTGCAATCACGCGAATTAAACGGTCAGGGCGCTTTCTGGCTGCCGTCATTGTTTGATAATCAATTGCACAAGGTAAAACAAACCCATCATTATAATCAGTGTGTTCACCAATAATATTCACACGTCCTGGCGCTTGCGCATAGACCTCGGGCTGAGCATCAAAGCCCTTAATAAAGGCTTCTGTCACTTTTTGTTGGAGTATTTCGATGCTATTCATAGCAACCTCTCGATAATATCTGGGTAATAATGGAATGGCTCGGCCATGCTGGTTGTATGCTCTAAATATTTACTGCTGCTTGTAGTGAATATCACTGACACCTCGTAACCTTTCCGCTGCTTGTTCAGGGGTTAAATCACGTTGAGTTTCAGCTAACATTTCATAGCCAACCATAAATTTTTTGATTGTCGCTGAGCGCAACAAAGGTGGATAAAAAAGAGCATGAAGCTGCCAGTGTTCAATCTCTCGGTTATCACTAAAAAATGGAGCGAAATGCCATCCCATCGAGTAAGGGAATGCACAATGAAAGAGATTGTCATAACGACAGGTGAGCTTTTTCAGTGCAACACTAAGGTCATCGCGTATCTCTACACTCATTTCATTCATACGCCGAATATGTATTTTAGGCATTAGCATGGTTTCAAACGGCCAAGCCGCCCAATAAGGCACAACAGCAAGCCAATGTGCTGTTTCCACTACCGTTCTAGAGCCATCTTTCAGCTCTGCCTGTGCATAATCCAACAGTAAATTGCTTCCTTGCTGCTGGTAATACTGTTTTAAGTGCTCATCTTTACGAGCAATTTCATTAGGCAAGAAATCACTCGCCCAAATCTGCCCATGAGGGTGTGGCTGAGAGCACCCCATCACCTCACCTTTATTTTCAAAAACTTGTACCCATAAAAACCGTTGGCTGAGTTCATCAATTTGCTGCTGCCAAGTTTCAATTACACGGCCGATTTGAGCTGTCGATAGTTCAGGTAAAGTCTTACTGTGATCAGGTGAAAAGCAGATCACTCGGCTCAAGCCACTGACCGCTTGTGTTTTAAATAAAGGCGATTGTTCTTTTGGCTGCGCACAAGACCTAGGTAATAGTGCAGAATAATCGTTTTGAAACACATATGTATCTTGATAATCAGGATTGATATCACCAGAAACGCGATGGTTGGTTGGGCATAAAAAACAGTTTCCATCGTATTTAGGCAGTTGTTTCACTTCCACCTTCTCATCTTGCCCACTCCAAGGTCGTTTAGCACGATGGGGTGAGACCAAAACCCATTGTCCTGTTAATGGGTTATAACGCCGATGCGGGCAATCTGATGGGTTGAACGCTATTTTATCCATGATGTTCTATTTCTCCTGTATCTATTACGATTCATAGCCATTAGGGTTTTGAGACTGCCAGCGCCATGAATCCATAGCCATGTCATCAATGGTACGAGTTACCTTCCAACCAAGTTCGCGCTGTGCTTTTTCTGATGTCGACCAATACTCGGCGATATCACCGGCCCTTCTTGGCACAACAACGTATGGGATTTCCCTGCCGACAGCTTTTTCAAATGCGTGTAGGACTTCCAATACACTCGTTCCTCTCCCCGTACCGAGGTTGTAAATATGTAATCCTGCCTGCTGACTAACCACTTTCAGTGCAGCCACATGCCCATCCGCTAAATCCATAACATGGATATAATCACGCACACCTGTTCCATCAACAGTAGGGTAATCGTTTCCATAAATAGACAATTTTTCTCGTCTGCCAACGGCGACTTGAGCAATATAAGGCGTTAGATTATTCGGTATACCTTGCGGATCTTCCCCCATCAAACCTGAAGGATGGGCACCAACTGGATTGAAATAGCGTAATAAGGTCACAGACCAATTTGGTTCGGCGATCACCAAATCGGATAAACAGCGTTCAACCATGTATTTACTTGTGCCATACGGGCTTTGTGTATTGCCAGTTGGAAAGTTTTCTGTAATAGGCACCGTATCCGGTTCACCGTAAACAGTCGCGGAGGAGCTAAAGATGATACGATGTACGCCAGCACGCTGCATACATTTGGCTAGCACCAAGGTGCCATTAACATTCACATCATAATATTCGAGTGGTTTTTCTACCGACTCACCAACGGCTTTTAACCCCGCAAAATGGATCACTGCGCTGATTTTATGTTCAGAGAAAAGACGGTTTAACAGAGATTCGTCACGAATATCACCTTGATAAAAAAGCGGGCGCACTGCGGTTAGCTTTTCAATACGATTGAGCACTTCCTCTTTCGCATTGCACAAATTATCAATAATGATTGGAGCAAACCCAGCTTGGATCATCTGCACACACGTATGGCTACCAATATACCCCATCCCCCCTGTGACAAGCACTTTTGTTGGCTGCATCGTTTACCCCTTGATTCTATTAAGGATATGAAAATTCACTTTGCAAAGTATAGCAACGGGCTAATACCTTATTCTGTGATCTATCTCGCGATAGTGTAAACGTTTACACAAATAACCACAATAAGGGGCTTTTCAGAGGCGAAGAGCAATGCATTTTCAATATGTTCAACACCGGTCACATAGTGAAACAGTTTGTGAAATAAAGCACGATTGAGATATAAAGAGGCTTAATCAGGAAGATAGTTTGAAGAAAAAACCGAAAGCGAGGCCCTTTCGGTTATTTTTCTATTGGCGGTTTTCAACTAATGAATACATTCTTTATCGTATGGATCTAAGTGAGTCATGACATTGAGGATTTGCGGGTTTTCCATTAATTTATCACGTACATTTACCGCAATTTCATGGCCTGCCACAATCGACATATTACCATCGACCTCTAAATGAACATCAACTAAATAGAAATCGCCCGATTTACGTGTTTTCAAATCGTGAAACCCTTTGATCCCCTCAATGTTTTCAAGCACAGTACGAATTTCTTGCAATGTTTCTTCATCCGCACCTTTATCCATCAGATCTTGCATTGATTGATAAGTAAATTTATAGCCCATGCGGAAAACAAAAGTACCCACAATTAATGCCGCGATAGGGTCAAAAATTTTCAAACCACATAAGCTACCAATAATCCCAATAGCGACAACCAGTGAAGATGCCGCATCTGAACGAGCGTGCCAAGCATTCGCAACCAACATGCTGGAGTTGACCTGATTGGCAACTTTTAACATATAGCGGAAAAGCCCTTCTTTCGCCACCAACGAGACCAATGCTGCGACGAGAGCAATCGTGTGAACTTCTTGGATTAAATCAGGGTCAAGCATTTTTTGTACTGCCGACCAAATCATGCCAACGCCAACAATCAATAAAATAATCCCTAAGATCAATGAAGCACCATTTTCATATCGAAAATGGCCATAAGGATGGTCTTCATCAGGCTTTTTATGACTCTTTTTATTGGCAATTAATACAACAAAGTCAGCAACGAGATCTGATAATGTATGAATACCGTCGGCAATTAACCCTTGAGAATGAGAAATAAAACCAATGATAATCTGCCATATAGAAAGCATCATATTCACAATGACACTGACTAAGGTGCTTTTTTTAGCTGCATGAAACTTTTTCTGCTGAAGAGTAAGCTCATCACCTGTCGTATTTAATATTTTCTCTTTGTCCATAATATATTCTTAATGAAAAGCAAAATAATTATCATTTAATTAAACTTTTTAAATCAATTAGTTATGAAATCCACTGTAAATACTGACATATAATTAAAGAAAAGTCTTGTTATTTAATTGTAGTCTATCGAATTGAATGATAATCGTTATTTTTATTATTTTTGTATTAAATTGAATAGCAGAAAATGATAGTTTTTTGTTTAAATTACATTGATTTAACAAAAGTTAAATCCTTTATACTATATTAAATCTTAACTGCTATAATGGCTTGAATAAACATATGAATGAGGTGGTTATGTATAATAAAATTTTAGTTCCTATCGACCTATTAGAAGACTCACTTAATCCACAGATCATTAAACATATCGAAGAACTAGCAAAATTAGGCTCACCAGAAATTCATTTTTTATCTGTGATCCCAAGCGCTGAGCTATTTTTTGGTATTGAAGTGACTATCTTACCTGAAAGTCATAAAAACTCGGCAGAACGCTCCGTGCTTGCTCTGAAAGCATTAGAAGACGTGATCAAAGATATTAATATCGCCGGTGAAAGAATTACCTGCAAAATTGGCATTGGCTCCGCCAAAGACGAAATACTCAGTTATGCCGATGATATCGGTGCGAGCTTAATTGTACTCGGCTCTCATCGTCCAAGTGCCTCCACCTATTTATTAGGCTCTACGGCATCAACTATCGTACGCCATGCAAAAACATCTGTCTTAGTTATTAGATAGCCATAAAGGAAAGTGCCACAGCATTAACCGTGGCACTTATAGGATATGTTATTTCTTGACCGAATCGAGCAGTTGATCATCCGTTGACCAAATACGATATTTCACATCCATATCTTTCGGAGCGTAAACTACAATAGGCAATTTGCTGTTATAACGAACAAAAGCATCATCACCAAGTTGCGTAGTCACAAAACGTTCTTTTGCAGGCTCTGAACATGCCATCATCGTTGAAGCGGGCCCTTTAACATCTTCTAACTGATAATAACTATAGCCCCAACCTTCCAGTGTTTTTTCTTCTAGATCGCCCATAAACCATTGACGGTTACAATCTGCTTTAATGGTTTTACCGATCACAAGCTCAACCTGATAATTATCTTCATTCGGTTTTGCTGCCAACTGGATCACATGACGTGTCATGCCATTTTCTGCTTTAGGATAAGGTGCGATCTTTTCTAACTCCCCTGTCGCCATTGCGCAAGACGATACTAAGGCTACTGCCATTACAGATAAAATCGCTTTTTTCATGATAAAATCCTATCAAATGCAATCATATTAATAAAAAATAGAAATCTTTTTACCTAGAGTAAGTGAAAAATACTACAATTTACACTATGGATAATTCTTAATTTCAAAAATAAGAAAATATAACTATCTAATTCAATCCCATCATAGCTAATTTTAGTAGAATGATCATAAATTTGATAAAAACTATGTAAATTCTTCTCTGTTTTAATGCATAAATAATAGACAGTGCTTATACTGGAGATGAGGCTTAAATACATTCTGAGGAGGTACTATGTTATCTACAGAGCAAGATTTAGTTTCAAAGTTAATATCTACTCATCCCCGCTTCCAAAATCTTTATGAAAAACATCATCAGCTCGATAAAGAGATCAGCAAATTAGAAGGCCCTTCCGGTGCTGGTTATAATGAGCATGTTGCTAAGCTTAAAAAAGAAAAATTGCATATAAAAGACGAAATGCAAAAAATAATGCAATCGGCAAATAAAGGTTAATATTCAATTTACTAGGCTAAATAAGTAAGTTTTTATCTTGTTTTTGGTTTAGTTAAACCTTAATTAACAATTTATATTACTCATTTTCTAGTTAATTTTATCTTATTGTTTATTATGGCATAAGTCGTTACTTATGCCATTTTCGGTTTATCTTCTTATCATGCCGACTTTCTATTCCCTTCAATAACATGTATATTAAATACAATTTATTGTAGATAGATTGAGGTGCACAGATGGTTGGGAAACGTATCCAGCGGGAAATAAAAACTATCGAAAAAATGATCCAACTCTACGAAAAGGCACATCCTGCACCGGCTGATTCGCCAGAACAATATAAAAAGCTCTATGCCTATGCAATTAATCGGCTCGAAAAATGCCGTTATGGAGAGCAAAAGCCTGCTTGTAAACAATGCCCAATACATTGTTACCAGCCAAAAATGCGAGAACAAATGAAAATAGTAATGCGCTGGGCTGGGCCAAAAATGTTACTCCATCACCCCATCTTAGCCATCAGACATTTACTTGATGACCGAAAGCCAGTTCCTGAACTCCCTGAAAGAAAACGTAATAGAAATTCATCCACAGATAATTAACCACTAGATAACTTTTTATTTACATTGTGATATTCGCTGGGTTTATTAGTTTGCTAAAATATATTGATAATGAGTGTGATGATAATAAAAGAAACAATCATTAAATAATCTTAAAAGCCCCCTTTCTTAACGCCAACTGTTGCCCTATCAATTTATGGCATGCTAATTGTCATTTATCGCTTAGCCCCCTAAACACTTGTAAATCTTTTTTAACTCGTCAATAGGTTGCTTCCTCGACAGAGCTTATATCCATTTCGTTTGAGTGACGTTTCTCTAAAAATTAGTACCCCATGATAACTAATAATCAAAATCTATGTTTATAGAACTATCAAAAACCATACTTTTAGAAAATATGTTTAATAAATGAGATTTCTATCTCAAATATTGTGTGATTTATGTTATTACGACAAATATTTATTATCGTTACATGTAACAAAATTAATTGATAACATGGCTAACAGATAAAAACATAAAATTTATTTATCAGTACTATATTTTCCGATATTAATAACAATAAAAGCTATCACTATATTTTCCTCCTAATATACAGAAAAAGGTGGCTTACCCCATCTAGATCAAAAAACACCAGAATTGAATAAAACCATTAGATTACTTTTTATGCTACTAAAAACCATTTATCAGTATTAATCACTATACAAAAACAACTAACTAGTTATAAATAACTAAAAAACATCTCTAACAATACTTTTTTCGAGCAAAAAAAGATATTAATTCGGAAAATTAGCATTTGGAAACATTTATTAATATTTAGAATTAATCTGTGACACAAAAAAGGCTGATTTATATAATTTTGATCAATCAGATAAAGATGAATTTATTGTTCATCTAATAAATAGATAAAGGAATTCAACCTTAACTTTACATTAACAAATTCAACATTTAATTAAAAAATTAACACTCAGGATGCGTTATGCAAAATGATAGCAATGTAACTAACCGTCGTATAAAAAGAGTCTTGGTTAATAAAGAGAACCCGTATTCTATTATCGACCAACCTACAAAAGGATTAATTATTATTGAAAAGGGCAGCTTGATATGGGAAAGCCCTACATCAATAGAAACACTACACTGTGGTGATATTCTTTATCACAAACAAGGTTCATATGCTTTAAAAAGCACGGATGATGAGTCAGATTGTGAATTTCTTTGGATATCCTTAGAAGATCAATTTTTACGAGAGTTCATTAATCTTTATGGCAGCCAATTGAGTGAAATTGAACGTACAGAAACCAATAGCTATGATGTGATTAGGTTTACTACATCAACACTCATTGATGAATTAAAAAATAGCTTTAAAGCCATCGTTGACCAACAATACCCTAGATTACTGGTGACATTACGTATATCTGAGTTTCTTTTATTGCTTTCTTATAGTGAACAAGGCTCAAAGCTGCTGGCTAATTTAAGACAACTGAGTAATCGACAAGCAGAACGATTACAGAATTTCATGGAAAATAACTTTTTAAAAGAGTGGAAGCTGGCTGATTTTGCGAAAACATTCGGTATGGGCTTAACAACTTTTAAAGAACTATTTAATGCGGTTTATTCAACTTCACCACGTTCATGGATCAGCGAAAAAAGAATTATGTATGCACATCAATTGCTTGTAAATACTCAAATGAGTATCGTTGAAATATCAATGGAAGCAGGCTTTTCAAGTCAATCTTATTTTACACAAAGCTATCGTAAGCGTTTTGGGTATACGCCAAGTAAATCAAGATCACCGACTCACTGATGTGATGATTTAGATTATTTCTAAAAAATACATTTGCCCTGTCAGTTATAGATATGTGTGCATTGCCCTATATACTGACAGAAAGGCAGATAATAATTAGCTAAACGCCTGCCCTTCCCTAACTGAATTGCTCTCAATTCGATGGTTCTAATCTCTATTTCAGTGGTTTTTCAATAATGGATAACGGAAAAAATTTCAGTACTTATGCAGGGACGATAACAAAAAAGGCCATTTACTAAATTAGTAAAACGGCCTTTTTTAACTTTTTGATTATGGTTATTTAGCGCTGATAATTTTCAAATCAATAATCGACATTGAGTTTGGCGGAATGACCCCAGGTATTCCATCGACGCCATAACCACCTTCTGGCTTAATATAAACCTTAACCATACCCCCTTCACCCGCTTTCTCAACAAAGGAGTTCAACGGTGCGGGTAGTTCACTATAAGGCAATGTGACAGGCTCTTGATCCTTATACAGTACCGTCAGAGTTCCATCAGTAAGCTGTTCTCGCATAATAAATGTGATATTTTTCTTCTGCACATTGGTAATTGGCTTACCTTTTTGCAGGATTTTATAATACGTAAAGCTATCAAGCTTACTGTATTTCTGCTTAGTGATTTCCTCAATTATACGTTGATTACGCTTTGCATTCGCTTGAGCAATTGCCTTTAGCTCTTTTTGAGACAGTTGCTTTTTAGGTGCTCCCATAATCGATGTAGAGCCACTCGGCGCTATTTTCGCTTTTAACTTGTCATTTTCATCTTGA
Organism: Providencia sp. PROV267; assembly: GCF_028477825.1. NCBI lineage: Bacteria > Pseudomonadati > Pseudomonadota > Gammaproteobacteria > Enterobacterales > Morganellaceae > Providencia > Providencia sp. PROV267. The sequence goes on from NZ_JAMPLX010000003.1 coordinate 98,264, forward strand.
AGCTGCATGACTTTTTTATTTAACTCCATGATCTGGGCTTTAAGCGCTTCATTCGAAGTTAATGACATTTGCTGCTTCAATTCAGCTTCTAGTTTCTTCAATTGATCTTTAGCTGTTGCTAACTCTTTTTGCAAATTAGCACTGTCAGCTAACTGTTTTTTCAGTTTTTCTAACTCAGTATTCTGAGATTGATATTTATTATCAATTCCTTTTAGCTTCTCAGCATCCAGTTTTAATGCACTGATTTGTTTGTTAGCCTCGACTAACTGTTTATCAATTTCAGCCGCTTTTTTCTCTTTAGTCGTAATATCAGTTTCAAGGCGTTTAATTTGTTGCTCACGCTCTTTAGCTTGTTTTTCAACTTCCGCTTTTTGTGCTTGTAACTGTTTTTGAGCAGCTTTCAATTCAGCTTCTAATGCTTTATGTTGCTCCGTCTGCGCGGTTTGTGCCGTCAACACGGTTTGCAGTTTCGCGGCCTGCTGCTCGTTATCTTTTAACTGCGCTTGTAGCTGCTTATTCTGCTCGGCTAACTGTTTCGCTACGGCCTGTTGCTTCGCCAGCGCTTCGCGTGTCGCTCGACTATCTTCTTCCGCTTTCTTCAGTACCGCTTCTTGCAATTTTAATAGCGATACTTGCTGAGTAAGCTCAACCGTTAATGATTTCACTTGCTGATCCGACGCTTGCGTCATTAGCTGCTTCTGCTTCTCAATCTCTTTTTGTAACTGAGCGATATCAGTATTCGCTTTTTTCAGTTGAGCCTGAGCGGTAGTGAAGCCTTCTTCTTGCTGCGTTAATTTCGCTTGTAGCTGCTGCTGGGCTTTCTGACTTGCTTCATATTGCTTCGCTAATGCCGTTTGCTCCGTTTTCTGTGCTTGTAACTGTGCTTGAGCCGCCTTCAATTCAGCTTCTAACGCTTTTTTCTGCTCCGCTTGTGCCGTTTGAGCCGTTAACGAGGCTTGCAGTTTCGCGGCCTGCTGCTCGTTATCTTTTAACTGCGCTTGTAGCTGCTTATTCTGCTCGGCTAACTGTTTCGCTGCGGCCTGTTGCTTCGCCAGCGCTTCGCGTGTCGCTTGGCTATCCGATTCCGCTTTTTGCAACACTGCTTCTTGTTTCTTCAATAACGCGATTTGTTGGTTAAGATCAGCCGTTAATGCTTTTACTTGCTGATCCGACGCTTGCGTCATTAGCTGCTTCTGCTTCTCTATCTCTTTTTGCAGCTCAACAACATCCGTATTGGCTTTTTTCAGCTGAGTTTGCGCTGTTGCAAACTCCTGCTCTTGTTTCGCTAATTTTTCTTGTAGCTGCTGCTGGGCTTTCTGACCTGCTTCATATTGCTGCGCTAATGCCGTTTGCTCCGTTTTCTGTGCTTGTAACTGTGCTTGAGCCGCCTTCAATTCAGCTTCTAACGCTTTTTTCTGCTCCGCTTGTGCCGTTTGAGCCGTTAACGAGGCTTGCAGTTTTGCGGCCTGCTGCTCGTTATCTTTTAACTGCGCTTGTAGCTGCTTATTCTGCTCAGCTAACTGTTTCGCTGCGGCCTGTTGCTTCGCCAGCGCTTCGCGTGTCGCTTGGCTATCCGACTCTGCTTTTTGCAACACTGCTTCTTGTTTCTTCAATAACGCGATTTGTTGGTTAAGATCAGCCGTTAATGCTTTTACTTGCTGATCCGACGCTTGCGTCATTAGCTGCTTCTGCTTCTCAATCTCTTTTTGCAGCTCAACAACATCCGTATTGGCTTTTTTCAGCTGAGTTTGCGCTGTTGCAAACTCTTGCTCTTGTTTCGCTAATTTTTCTTGTAGCTGCTGCTGGGCTTTCTGACCTGCTTCATATTGCTTCGCTAATGTCGCTTGCTCCGTTTTCTGTGCTTGTAACTGTGCTTGAGCTGTCTTCAACTCAGCTTCTAACGCTTTTTTCTGCTCTACTAACTGTTGCGCTGTGGCCTGTTGCTTCGCCAGCGCTTCGCGTGTCGCTTGACTATCTGACTCCGCTTTTTGCAACACCGCTTCTTGTTTCTTCAATAACGCAATTTGTTGGTTAAGATCAGCCGTCAATGCTTTTACTTGCTGATCCGACGCTTGCGTCATTAGCTGCTTCTGCTTCTCTATCTCTTTTTGCAGCTCAACAACATCCGTATTGGCTTTTTTCAGCTGAGTTTGTGCTGTTGCAAACTCTTGCTCTTGTTTCGCTAATTTTTCTTGTAGCTGCTGCTGAATTTTCAGACTTTCTGCATACTGTTTCGCCAGCGAATCTTGCTCTGTTTTATTCGTTTTTAACAGTTGTTGTGCCGCTTTTAGCTCAGCCTCAAAAGCTTTAGAAGCTGCTTGCTGTTTCAACAGTTCAGCTTGAATATCGCTATTTTGTTTTTGAGTTAACTGAAGTTCTGACTCTTTTTGCTTCAGTAATTCCTTCTGTTTTTCAAGTGAAGCAGTCACGAGCTTAACTTGCTCGTCACTATTTTTATTTAATCGTTCCGCCTGCTCTTTTGCATCCGTTTCTAATTGAGTTAGCTGGGCGGTTAATTGTTCAACTTGCTTCTGAGCATTTTCAAATTGTAATTTTGCTTGCTCTATTTGTTTATCTTTCTCAGCAAGTTGTTTTTCTGCTAATGCTTGAGCTTGAATACTTTCGCTAAGTTTTTTCTCAAGTGCCGCAATTGATTTCTGCGCTTGTTGATTCTGTGCAGTGAGTTGTTCTAAATTATTTTCTTTATCTGCCAGTATATTTTTAACGGAGTTCAATTCATCCGTCAGTAATACAATGGTTTCTTTATCATCTGTTGCACTTAGTTTTTCACGTAACAAAGCAACTTGATTTTTATTTTCGGCAAGTTCGTTATTGATACGCTCTATTTCAAATTGTTTCTCGGCGATATCATGACTGAGTTCCGCTACACTTTTATTATGTGCAATTAATTTTTCGACTAATTGCCTATCGGTTAAAAGTTGATGATAAGCAATTAACTGACCAGCGCCTTGAGCAGCACCAAATCTAAATAGGTGAGTCGATTGTTGTTGCGCGAGCAGATCGGCAAGCTGTTCTAGGTAAGCCGTATTATCACGCAATACCCCCATTGAGTACTTAGCAGAGTAAAGTCCTAATGGATCTAGAACAATTTGGTATTTAGCAAAATCTTTCGATAAATACTGTGGATGCCATTGGTTTGAATTAAAGAAATAAGGGTAGGATGACAATAACAAAGACTGGTGTGCTGAACCAGTTTGTTGATCCACAATGCTTTCTTCTGGTAATGGGCATTCAGACAAAGCAACTTTAGGTTGTTCTGTCATCTGACCTTTAGCTTGTGTAGCTACTTTTGTCGTCGTAACTTTAGTCTGGGTCTGCTGAGTGACCGCCCCTTTAGCTTTAGGTTGGGTACGTGCAGGCGTTTTACTTTGGCCTGCATTTTTACCCGCAGCAGATTTAGATTTTTCTTTTGGCTCAGGAGCGAGCGGTAAAGATGAAAATGAGTCATATCCCTGACCTTGAATATTCAATGGCTTTTCCGGCACTTTACCTTCCTGCTCTAATTGCAGGTAAGTGTCAAAGTCATCAATGACATTATTGAAGCTATCCGATTTTGCAAATTGACTAAAAGCAGCCGAAAAAATGGCCAAAGATATACAAAGTCTTAGGTTAATTCTCATAATCCACTAATTTTTTCCAATGTTGATTCGGTAGACAGGACTGAGTTATAACGAACTTTCGCGCAAAGAACTTTTGTTTTAGCTTCTATTGCCATTTGTAACAGTTCAATCGTGTCTGGACTTGCTGTCGATGCGACTTGTTTATAAAGCTGATTAATTTCGCTCACTTCTTTAAAGGAACCGACTAAGCGATTGTAATCTGCTGGTGACAGTGTTTTCAGTGCATTAAGTTCTTTAATACAGGTGCTTAAACTCTGGAATGACTCACCTTCGCTTCCAGATTGATTTAGCATCGTAGGATTTTGCCCAGCGGGCTTATGATTAATTGCCGTGTTTAAAACAGTCTGAGAATCAGCATGGGAATAATCCATGTACTGCTGCCCCGTCGCTGAATTAGCCGTTGATGAAGCTGTGGCATCAGTTTTTTCTGAATAATTCGTGTTAGAGCCCCAAGAACAGCCAGAGAGAATTGCTGTCCCAGCCAAAAGCAAAGACGCAACAAAAATTTTATTGTTTGAAAACATATAGTTACCTTACCAGCACTTTTCTTCGCTATTATAATGACATTCAAGAAACCTAGTGTAAGCTAAAATTTATCTATTTTCTATAAGCCCTAATCTAGAAATAGAGTCATCTCATAAATTTTGGTTAATTATTTTAATCTTAGCACTAAATCGGTATCGACCCCATCATTTTTAATGCAATAAAATTACTAAGAACACTTATTTTGAGTTTTATAAATAATAACTGTAAAAAATTATCATCTAACGATCTCAAGCGAAACCTTTATCCGGTTAATAAACAATTCCACTGCAGGACGGCGGTGACTATTTGATTTTTCTGAAACGTACAATATTTCAATATATGAAATATTTTCTAACAAAAAAACAAATTCGAATCTTTTATCTATTAACATTTTGTTAAGTACATTACACTTATTATGTTATAAACATAAAAATGATGTCTGAGTATTTCCACTTAAGCGCAACAATAAAAAATAATTAAGCCCTATTGATAAAGGAAATACATTAACAAAAATAATTTAACTTAAGTAATAATTTAATAATCGCTAACTGTACTAACGTATTATTTAACGATTTAGGATTGGATAAAACAATGCCCAGACTCAGCTGGGCATTGTTATTGATAGCACTAAGCTTTAGATGGGCGTAATGCAGGGAATAAGATCACGTCACGGATCGTATGACTGTCAGTAAATAGCATGACCATACGGTCAATACCAATCCCGAGGCCAGCCGTTGGTGGTAAACCATGCTCTAATGCGGTGACATAGTCTTCGTCATAGAACATCGCTTCGTCATCACCTTCATCTTTCTGACGAACTTGCTCAGCGAAACGCTCTGCTTGGTCTTCAGCGTCATTTAACTCAGAGAAACCGTTACCGATTTCACGTCCGCCGATGAAAAACTCAAAACGGTCGGTGATAAATGGATTTTCATCATTGCGACGAGCTAATGGTGAAACTTCCGCTGGATATTCAATAATGAAAGTTGGTTGGATCAGGTGGCTTTCTGCAACCTCTTCAAAAATTTCACATTGAACACGACCTAAGCCCCAGCTATTTTCTACCTTGATGCCGATAGACTGGGCAATTGCAACCGCTTTATCCATATCATCCAAATCAGCAACGTTAGTTTCAGGACGATATTTACAAATGGCTTCCTTCATGGTCAATTTGGCAAATGGTTTACCAAAATCAAACTCTTGCTCACCGTATTTAACGACAGTGTTTCCTAAAACATTCTGCGCTAACGTGCGGAATAACTCTTCAGTCAGATCGATTAGGTCACGGTAATCAGCATACGCCATATAGAGTTCCATCATAGTGAACTCAGGGTTATGACGTGGAGACAGGCCTTCGTTACGGAAGTTGCGGTTAATTTCAAACACACGTTCGAAACCACCAACCACTAAACGTTTTAGGTACAGTTCAGGAGCGATACGCAGATACATATCGATATCCAGCGCATTGTGGTGAGTCACAAATGGACGAGCAGAAGCACCACCAGGGATAACTTGCATCATTGGTGTTTCCACTTCCATAAAGCCTTTGCCGACCATAAAGTTACGTAGCTCAGCTAAGATCTTCGAACGAACCATAAAGGTGTGGCGAGATTCATCGTTGGCAATCAGATCAAGGTAACGTTGACGATAACGTGTTTCTTGGTCTGCTAAACCGTGGAATTTGTCCGGTAATGGGCGCAGTGCTTTCGTCAGTAGACGCACTTCGTGACAATGGACAGTCAATTCACCTGTTTTGGTTTTAAATAAGCGGCCTTTAGCGCCTAAAATATCGCCTAAATCCCACTTTTTAAATTGCTCGTTATAAACGCCTTCCGCTAAGTCATCGCGAGAAACATAGATTTGAATACGACCACCCACATCTTGCAGGGTTGCAAATGATGCTTTACCCATAATACGACGAGTCATCATACGGCCAGCAATGGCGACTTCAATATTTAAGTCTTCTAGCTCTTCCGCTGATTTTTCATCATATTGTGCGTGGATCTTTTCCGATGTGATATCACGACGGAAATCATTCGGGAATGGGATCCCTTTTTCACGTAAAGCAACGAGTTTTTCTTTACGTGCTTTCAATTCGTTATTCAAATCGGGTGCTTGTTCTGCACCCTGTTGTTGCTGCTGAGACATTTTTTCCTCACAGGCCAGCTTTCAAGCTAGCTTCAATGAATTTATCCAAATCACCATCCAGTACGGCTTGCGTATTACGCGTTTCCACACCAGTACGTAAATCTTTAATACGTGCATCATCAAGGACATAAGAACGAATTTGGCTACCCCAGCCAATATCCGATTTATTCTCTTCCATCGCTTGCTTATCAGCATTCTTTTTCTGCATCTCCAGTTCATAAAGCTTCGCTTTTAACTGGCGCATGGCTTGATCTTTGTTTTTATGTTGCGAACGGTCATTCTGACATTGAGTCACAATATTTGTAGGTATGTGCGTAATACGTACTGCTGACTCAGTTTTGTTTACGTGCTGCCCACCCGCACCAGAAGCGCGGTAAACATCAATGCGTAAATCTGCTGGGTTAATTTCGATATCAATATCGTCATCAACTTCAGGGTAAATAAAGGCGGAGCTAAACGACGTATGGCGGCGGCCCCCTGAATCAAATGGGCTTTTACGCACGAGACGGTGTACGCCGGATTCTGTTCTTAGCCAACCGTAAGCATAATCACCAATAACTTTAATGGTTGCCGATTTTAAACCCGCCACATCGCCATCTGATTCTTCAATAATTTCTGTTTTGAAGCCTTTCGATTCTGCCCAACGTAAGTACATACGCATTAACATACTGGCCCAATCTTGGGCTTCAGTACCACCAGAACCGGCTTGTAAATCAATGTAGCAATCAGCGCTATCATATTCACCAGAAAACATCCGGCGAAACTCAAGCTGCTCTAGTTTTGCTTGGAGCTGAGTTAACTCTTCACCTGCTTCATTAAAGGTGTCTTCATCATCAGCTTCAATAGCAAGTTCGAGTAAGCCTTCAACGTCTTCAAGGCCTTGGGTCATTTGATCTATGGTGTCAACAATCGCCTCAAGAGAAGATCGCTCTTTACCTAACGCCTGTGCTCTTTCAGGTTCGTTCCAGACATCTGGTTGCTCAAGTTCCGCATTAACTTCTTCTAAGCGTTCTTTCTTGGCATCATAGTCAAAGATACCCCCTAAGGACCGCTGTTCGCTCAGATAGGTCCTGAATCTTACTTTTTACTGGGTTAATTTCAAACGTCATTTTTCAATGTCTTATGTTTGGTCGTTATAAATAGAATAAATTCTTCACAAACCGTCAATGATAACGGAATTTCACTAAAATTTATAGCACTGCAAAAGCGAATCTTACCTCTCATCGACGTAAACTGAGAAAGTTCCCTTATTCAGGCCAAATGTGCTCAACCATCAGTTGAACACTCTTTTGACCTCGAAACTCGTTAACATCTAGTTTAAACGCAATTTTTGCGCGTTTCACACTATTATCAGGCCACCGCCGCACATCGATATTAAACATAATCGCATCCAGCATTGGCCCTCCCTTCACTGGCTCTAACATCATTTTAAGATGGCGTTCACCCACTAAGCGCTGTTGCAGCAACCGAAAATAGCCGTCAAAAACAGGCTCAGGGAATGATTGCCCCCAAGGGCCGCTTTCACGTAGTAACTCAGCAATTTCTAATGTGAACTCATCCTGTTTGAGTTCACCATCACTCCAAACAACACCTGATAGCTGATCGGGTTGAATAAGTTCCCCCATCAATGATTCAAAATGCTGCTTAAATAAGCCAAATTTACTCTCTTCTAGGCTCAAGCCAGCCGCCATGGCATGACCACCAAATTTTTGCATTAGCCCCGGTTGTAGGGTATTTAGGCGCTCTAATGCATCGCGCATATGTACCCCTGGTACTGAGCGCCCTGAGCCTTTTAATGTGCCGTCACCCGCGGGTGCAAAAGCAATCACAGGGCGGTGATATTGTTCTTTAATCCTTGACGCCAATATTCCCACAACCCCTTGGTGCCACTCAGGATGATAGATAGCTAGCCCATTGGGTAATTGGCTATCACTATACTCAATTTTATTAAATAACACGGAAGCTTCTTGTTGCATCCCCGCTTCAATTTCCCGCCGTGCTTGGTTTAATCCATCCAGCTCGTTAGCCAGTTCCCGCGCATAGGCCATATCATCGGTCAGGAGTAATTCAATACTCACAGACATATCATCTAAACGCCCTGCGGCATTCAAACGAGGACCTAAAGCAAAACCAAAGTCGTTGGCGACCAAACGAGAGCATTCCCGCTTTGAGACCTCGATTAATGCTTTGATCCCCGCACAACAACGCCCCGCCCTAACACGATGCAGACCTTGATGCACTAAAATACGATTATTAGTATCAAGTGGAACAACATCTGCCACTGTTCCGAGCGCAACTAAATCTAAGAATTCGGCTAAATTAGGTTCGCTCATTCCCTGCTTAACAAACCAGCCTTCTTGGCGCAATTTGGCGCGTAACGCGGACATTAAGTAGAAAGTCACGCCAACGCCTGCTAATGATTTAGAAGCAAATTGGCACCCTTCTAGATTAGGGTTAATAATGGCATCGGCCTTCGGTAATACATCTCCCGGAAGATGGTGATCCGTCACAATGACCTTAATATCATGCTGCCTAGCCGCTTCGACACCTTCGTGTGACGAAATACCATTATCAACGGTGATGATAAGATCCGCGCCGCGTTTGTAGGCTTCCTCAACGACAAGAGGCGTCAGCCCATAACCATTTTCAAACCGATTTGGAACAATGTAATTTAAGTTCACATATCCCATTGATTTTAATGCGCGAATAGCTAAAGCCGTACTCGTAGCGCCATCAGCATCGAAATCCCCTACGATGGTAATTACGCTATGGTTCTCCAATGCACTATAAAGTAGCGTTAATGCGTTATCTATCCCTGATAACGTGCGGTAATCTAATAAGTTAGCGGCTTTACGCTCTAGCTGTGAAATATCCGTCACGCCTCGATGGGCATAAACTCGCTGAAGGATTTCAGGAAAACCATCCAGTGTTTTAATATCCTCAGCGAGTGTACGCTGGCGTAAAAAAGTTTCTACATTCACAATGGTTAACTATTTTGTTCGAGTATCTTTAACAGTTTATCGGGGGATAAATAACCCGACAATAATTGCCCATCAGGTAACACGATCGCTGGCGTTCCTGTCATTTTAAATTGGCTACCTAACTTAACGTGTTTACTGAGATCAATTTTACATTCATCAATCATGGCAACTTCGTCACCTTTAAACGCTTTAGTTAATGCACTTTGAGGGAGCGCATTACACCATATAGATGCCATTTGTTTTGCAGACTCATGCTCCAAACCTTGGCGTGGGTAAGCGAGGTAACGGACTGTGATACCTTTGCTATTTAATTCACCAACCGATTCATGGAATTTTTTGCAGTAGCTACAGGTAATATCGGTAAATACTGTAACCACATACTTCTCTTTCGGCGCTTTAAAGACGATCATTTCATCTTTTAGCGCTTCAACCTTTTTCATGAGTGGTTGATTAGAAATGTTGACTGGCATTTTGCCGCTTAAATCATAAATAGGGCCTTGTAATAAATATTTCCCATCATCAGTTACATAAATAATACCATCTGAAGTATCAATAGTATTAAGCCCTACAATAGGCGATGGTTTGATTGATTCTACAGAGATATTATATCTGGCAAGCTTCTCTTCAATCACTTTATCATCTGTTGCCGCAGACACTGAGGCGGAAAATGTTGCAATGCAAGCCGCCCATAAGAGTAGTTTATGTTTCATAATTATCCTTTAACGCACATCACCCCCTTGGATGATGCTGCTCATGTAACATGCGCAAACGCTCGGTTGCGACATGTGTATAAATCTGTGTCGTAGAGAGATCACTATGCCCTAATAGCATTTGCACAACTCGTAAGTCGGCGCCGTGATTCAGTAAATGTGTCGCAAATGCATGGCGTAGAACGTGTGGTGATAACGCTTCAGAATCGATATTCGCAATCACCGCATAATGTTTAATACGATGCCAAAATGTTTGGCGCGTCATTTTTGTGCCACGTTTGCTAGGAAATAAAACATCACTGGCTTTACCATTGAGTAAGTCAGGCCTACCTTCTTCAAGGTATTTTTCTACCCAATAAATAGCCTCTTCTCCCAGAGGAATCAATCTTTCTTTATTCCCTTTCCCCACAACACGTATGACACCTTGCCGTAGGCTAATATCGGAGAAAGTTAACCCCACCAGCTCTGAGACTCGTAACCCACAAGCATACAGGACTTCCAACATCGCTTTATCGCGAAGCTCAAGAGGATCCTCGGTTGCAGGGGCATTCAGTAGGTCTTCAACCTGCTGTTCACTCAAATCTTTTGGTAGCCGTTGTGGTATTTTAGGTGCGGCAATCACCGCTGAAGGATCATCAAGCCGTATTTTTTCACGATAAAAATATTGGAATAAACGCCGCATAGCGCTTAATAGACGCGCAGAGCTAGCCGCTTTGTATCCCCCTTCAATCCGTTCTGCCAAAAACGATTGTAAATCGATTGATTGAACACTTTCCAAATCCAATTGATTCGCTTCCAGCCACTTATCTAATAATTGCAAATCTAAACGATAAGATGCCAATGTATTTTCAGCGAGATCTTGCTCTAACCAAATGGTATCAAGAAATTGCTCAATTAATGGATTAAGCTGTTTGGTTTCCACGCTGCTTATATTCCTCTTCATAACCGCCACGTAAGCTATTATACCTATCCTATCTCAAGTTACAGCGCTATTGGTGATGTTCGGTTCGTCTTCTCATCCCCCTAAAATATTGAGAGTGTGTGCCCGATACCGTTCATTCTGTTACAATACCTCTCTACTGCAATGAAAACTAGTTACATTAACATGAAAATAGGTCTCTTTTACGGTTCTAGTACTTGTTATACCGAAATTGTCGCGGAAAAAATACGCGATATCCTCGGTGAAGATTTGGTTACATTACATAATGTCAACGATACACCGCCTGAACTGATGGAGCAGTATGACGTTCTCATTTTGGGTATCCCTACGTGGGATTTTGGTGAAATACAAGAAGACTGGCTGGCAATTTGGGATGCGCTTCCCAATCTTAAGCTTAACAACAAAATTGTTGCTATGTATGGGATGGGCGATCAGATTGATTATAGTGAATGGTTTCTTGATGCACTAGGCATGCTATATCATCAACTAAAGCCAACAGGGGTGCAATTTGTAGGCTTTTGGCCACTCGATGGTTACCAATTCGAAAGCCCGAAAGCACTGACAGAAGATGGTACACAGTTCGTTGGTTTGGCTTTAGATGATGTGAATCAATTTGAAGAGACCGATGAGCGTATCGCACAGTGGTGTATGCAAATCTTAACCGAGATTGAAGAATTACTGTAAGTTGACTATGCTGACTTTCCCCATTACTGCAATAACCCCTAATGATTAAATATCAGGATATTGCAGTAATAGTTGGTTTAAATTACGCCAGCTCTCTTCTGATAAGGCATCTTTTGCAACCCATAAACGGATCTTCTGTGGCTTACCTTGTAAGGCACTGAGTGTCAATAATACCCCCACACGGCTACACCAAGGTTGCTTAACGATACTCCACTCATTCTTTTTCCATTGGACTTTATTGCCATTAACCAGTACCGCAGTCCCTTTGATTTTGCTGATGCTTTTTTGGCTTTTTGCCCAGCTAGCAATCACAATCACTAACAGCGGCAACCACACCATTGAATTCCCTGGCGCCCATGGTGCGACCAATAGAATAAAGCCGACTACCCCATGAGCACAGGTTGAAAAAAGCTGAGTTTTCCATGAAATGGAGAGATTAGATTTCCACAGGACCACGATTTTTATTTCTTTCCTGAATCAATTTAACCATACCAAACAACTCATCGTCGTCTGGGCGCCCATGATTCATTAACCAGTTAAACAGATCAGGGTCTGCACACTCAAGTAAACGAACAAAAGTACGTTTGTCCTTGTCAGAGAGTCCTTCATATTCATATTCAAAGAATGGCATGATGGAAATATCCAACTCACGCATACCACGACGGCAAGCCCAATGAATTCTTGCTTTATTCTCTATATCCATTCCACTACGACCTTATTTGTTGCAGTTAACTGATAAGATTAATTATTTTCAATACTCTAACAGATAATTGATTGGGAAAACATGACCTATCGTACAATGTCGATAATTTTCATCACTCTATCGCGCTTTTATCCAAGAATGCCGATTAAAAATATTGAATAATTGATAGCGCATCATAATAACTACTTGCAATGTAATCCAGCTCTTTTACCATTAACCCCCTTCTGATACGAAAGAAAAACAGGTGAAATCATGACTACTGAAGTTGCTCACTCAAAACAATTCCCTCTCGATTCTCAGTCTTTACCACTTATATTGATTTCACTGGAAAACTGGGGATTAATTCATTTGCATGGCCTTGATGCTGAAAAGTACCTTCAAGGGCAAGTTACGGCTGATGTTAGCGCAATGACACCAGCACAACACACCTTAACCGCTCACTGTGATCCTAAAGGGAAAATGTGGAGTGACTTGCGTCTATTCCACCACCTTGATGGTTTCTCTTATATTGAAAGAGCCAGCGTACTTGATAGCCAATTAGCCGAGCTAAAAAAATACGCGGTGTTCTCGAAAGTCACCTTTGAACATAAGCAAGAGCTAAAATTACTCGGTGTCGCGGGGAAAGGCGCTCGCGAAGCATTAGCCACTATATTCACTACGCTACCTGATGCAGAAAACCAAGTCACCGTTGATGGCGTCTCAACAATTTTACATTACGCATTGCCTAACGAACGTTTTCTTATCGTCACAGATCAAGCTACCGCACAAAAAATTACCGACTCGCTTAATGCGGAAGTGGTTAATGATGAGCAATGGTTATCACTAGAAATAGAAGCGGGATACGCCGTCATCGAACAAGCCAGCAGCGCGCAACATTTGCCTCAAGCCACCAACCTGCAAGCCTTACCTTATGGTATTAGCTTTAAAAAAGGTTGCTATACCGGACAAGAAATGGTCGCACGGGCAAAATTCCGTGGCGCCAATAAGCGGGCGATGTATTGGCTGAAAGGCACAGCAACATCCGTTCCGGCAGTCGGTGAAGGTGTAGAATGGCAATTAGGTGATAAATGGCGCCGTACCGGTACTGTTCTTGCTGCGGTGAAATTAGCAAATGGTGAAGTGAATATTCAAATCATTATGAATAATGATATGGAAGCGGATAGTGTATTTCGTGTTACAGGGGATGAGCAAAGCCACCTAACTATTCAGCCACTCCCTTACTCGTTGGAAGAAGAAAAATAATTGAGGTTTTTATGTCATCTGCAAAAGGTAATAAGTCCGTTGACGTTTTAGATTTTGGCGGCTTTACCGAAGTTATCCAATTTTTAATGGAGTTGGATAAACTAAAAAGTGTTTATCGCAAAAATAAATTACTCAACAATGAGAGGCAGGAAAATACAGCGGAGCATAGTTGGCAATTTGCTATGGCTGCAATGAGTTTCGCGCCTTATGTCAAAGGAGTGAATGTTGATCACGCCATTAAGTTGGCCTTAGTACATGATATCGTCGAAATCGATGCAGGTGATGTTTTGGTTTACGATGTTGCGGCACGTGATGCTATTCGCGAAGAAGAGGTCAAAGCTGCTGTTCGTATTTTTGGCTTACTCCCTTCCCCACAAAATGAGCAATTTTTGGCTTTATGGAAAGAGTATGATGCGGCAGAAACATTGGATGCGAAATTTGCCAATGTTATCGATAGAACCATTCCTATGCTCTTAAATTTACATAATCAAGGGCAAAGTTGGGTCGAGAATAATATTCGCCTAGAGCAAGTGATCGCTCGAAATGAGTTTATAGAAGAAGTGTTTCCTGAATTTTGGGAGCAACTCTTACCACAATTGAAACTCGCCCAGCAAAAAGGTTGGTTGTTGTAATTTATTCACCAATAGAGTTTGCTCTTGGTGTGAATCAGTGAATCAAATACCCGGTAATAATATCGGGTATTTAACTCAATCGTGTTATCACGCGGAAAATACCAACGGCTATCGATTGATGAAAAAGATGCGTTTTATCCTTTCCCCACTATAACTAAAAACCCCCAATAATTGATAATACAACTATTGAGGGCTACCTATTATTTACAACACGCTAATCACATATACTCTTCAATCGGCACACAGGAACAATGTAAATGGCGATCACCATAAACATCATCCAAGCGCTTCACGGCAGGCCAATATTTGTTTGCTTTTGTGGCCGCTGTTGGGAATACAGCTAACTCGCGGCTATAGGCATGCTCCCACTGCGCCACTAGCTCTGTTTGAACATGTGGAGCATTAACCAGTGGGTTATCTTCCAGTGTCCATTCCCCATTAGCCACTTTGTCAATTTCATTGCGGATGGCTAACATCGCATCAACAAACCGATCAATTTCCACCAGACTTTCTGATTCTGTTGGTTCAATCATCAATGTACCCGCAACAGGGAATGACATGGTTGGTGCATGGAAACCATAATCGATGAGGCGTTTTGCGATATCTAATTCGCTGATCCCTGTATCTTTCTTAATTGGGCGCAAGTCAACAATACATTCGTGAGCAACGTAGCCATCACGACCTGTATACAGAATGTCATAGCGGCCTTGTAGACGTTTAGCAATGTAGTTCGCGTTTAAAATCGCTACCTGACTTGCTTTTCTCAGACCATAAGATCCCATCATACGAATGTACATCCAACTGATTGGCAGAATGGACGCACTACCAAAAGGTGCTGCCGAAACTGCGCCTTGCTCAGTGATCATCTCTTGTTCAACAACTGAATGCCCCGGAACAAATGGCGCTAAATGTTTTTTCACGCCAATTGGCCCCATACCTGGACCGCCACCACCGTGTGGGATACAGAAGGTTTTGTGTAAATTGAGGTGAGAAACATCGGCACCAATATAACCTGGCGTTGTTAGGCCTACTTGTGCGTTCATATTGGCACCATCGAGGTACACTTGCCCACCAAACTGATGAATGATCTCACAAACCTCTTTGATGCTCTCTTCATACACGCCATGAGTTGACGGGTAAGTCACCATCACACACGAAAGATTATCGCTATGTTTTTCTGCCTGCTGACGTAAATCCACCAGATCGATATTCCCTTCATCATCACAGCGTACCACCACCACTTCCATACCAGCCATATGTGCTGATGCAGGGTTGGTGCCGTGTGCCGATGCAGGGATAAGGCAAATATTACGGTGTCCTTCATGGCGGCTTTCATGGTAGCGGCGAATTGCCAATAACCCTGCATATTCACCTTGGGCACCTGAGTTAGGCTGCATACAGACTGCATCATACCCTGTTAACTGAACTAACCAATGTGATAGCTGCTCAATCATTTGATGATAGCCCTGAGCTTGCTCCGGTGGGCAGAATGGATGCATTTCGCCAAATTCAGGCCATGTGATCGGCAACATTTCAGCCGCAGCATTTAGTTTCATCGTACAAGAGCCAAGCGGGATCATCGCTTGGTTCAATGCGAGATCTTTACGCTCTAGGCTGTGCATATAGCGCATCATTTCCGTTTCACTATGATAACGGTTGAAATTCGGATGCGACAAAATGGCATCATCACGTTGCATTGAAGGGCAAATAGCACTCTCTTGGGCCGAAACTTGTTTATCAAGTTGTTCGAAATCCAATTTTTGCTCATTTCCTGTGATGATAGTGAATAGCTCATTCAAGTCTTGGCGTGTTGTTGTTTCACTGAATGTGATACCAACTGCACCATGAATATCAGTACGTAAGTTGACCTTCGCACTTTCCGCCCGCGCCAGAACGGCAGCTTTATCTGCTACCTCAATTGAGAGTGTGTCAAACCAGCTCTTATGACGTAGTGTGATACCCGCATCTTGTAGCGCCTTAGCGAAAATAGATGTCAAGCGATGAATACGCTCAGCAATCAATTTTAACCCTTTTGGGCCATGGTAAACGGCATACATTGCGGCAATATTTGCTAGCAACACCTGTGACGTACAGATATTTGAGTTTGCTTTTTCGCGGCGAATATGTTGTTCTCGGGTTTGCATCGCCATACGCAGTGCAGTATGACCGGACGCATCGCGAGATACACCAATAATACGGCCAGGCATTGCGCGCTTGTATTCATCTCGGCAAGCAAAAAATGCGGCATGTGGACCACCATACCCCATAGGCACACCAAAGCGCTGTGCTGAGCCAAAGACAATATCAGCGCCTTGTTTACCCGGTGCGGTTAACATCACCAGAGCCATCATTTCAGCGGCCACACAACTTATAATTTTACGCTCTTTGAGTTGCGCATACAGTTCACTGTAGTCATGGACTTCACCAGTCGAGCCTACTTGCTGCAATAACGCCCCAAACACACCTTCGTGTTCAAGGACTTTCTCAGCTTTATCGACTATCACTTCAAAGCCAAATGTGCCTGCACGGGTGCGAACAACATCTAATGTTTGTGGATGAATATCGTCAGCAACAAAAAAACGTTCAGCATTTTTTAATTTACTAATACGTTTCGCCATCGCCATGGCTTCCGCCGCTGCTGTCGCTTCATCTAAAAGGGAAGCGGAAGCTAATTCAAGCCCTGTTAAATCAATCGTTAATTGCTGAAAGTTTAATAACGATTCCAAGCGTCCTTGAGACACTTCTGGCTGATAAGGCGTATAAGCCGTATACCAACCTGGGTTTTCGAGTAAGTTACGTAAAATAACGGGCGGTAAAATAGCCGGGGCGTACCCCATCCCAATATAACTCTTGTAGCGCTTATTTAAACTCGCTATTGCTTTCAATTCTGCTAACGCTTCTTGTTCTGTCGCCCCACCACCGACTCTTGGTGGCTCTGCCAATAAAATGGCTTTAGGGACAATATTGTCTGTCAGTGCATCAAGAGAGGTGGCACCCACAGTGTCCAACATCGTTTTTACTTGTTGTTCTGATGGACCAATATGGCGTTGAATAAATTCCGAACGGTTTTCTAATTGACTCAGAGGCATCGTCATAGCTGTGTTCCCATTCCTATATCTAATCTGCTGCTAAAGGGTAGGCTTCAAAGCAAAACGCCCCGTAATGACAGCATTACGGGGCGTTTTACGGTATTATTCGTCTTCTTCGAGCAATGCTGAGTAAGCGTCAGCATCTAACAAATCAGCCAGTTCTGATTCGTCGGTAATTTTAATACGGAAAATCCAACCTTCTTGATAAGGTTGCTCATTGACCAGTTCAGGCGCATCAACTAGCGCTTCGTTAACTTCAATGATTTCACCACTTAGTGGAACATAAATATCGGATGCAGCTTTAACAGATTCGACAACCGCACATTCACTTCCAATATCAACAGAGCTGCCCACTTCGGGGAGATCGACAAACACCATATCACCTAATAACTCTTGGGCATGCTCGGTAATACCTACGGTGTAAACGCCATCACCTTCATGACGGACCCACTCATGCTCACGGGTATATTTCAGCTCTGCAGGAACATTACTCATCATCAACCTCACTCTTATTTACGAATTTTTTCATTATGGGGGATTAGCCACTCTTAAACGAGGGCTTTTCCTTCCCGCACAAACCCAGGTTTTACCACCTCAACAGGCATTTCTCGGTTACGTATTTCAACAATGGCTTTATCTTGTATTTCTTTTGGCACACGTGCCAAGGCAATACTGAAACCGAGTGTTGGCGAGAAAGAGCCGCTGGTAATAACCCCTTCTTGTAATTTACCTAAATCGTCGGTGAAACGTACCGTTTGGCCTGCTCGTAATATGCCTTTTTCACGCATAACAATACCGACTAATTTTTCGGTGCCTTGCTCTTTTAATTTCTCTAATGCTTCACGACCGATGAATTGGCGGTCTTCAGGCTTCCAAGCGATCGTCCATCCCATATTGGCAGCCAGTGGTGAGATAGTCTCATCCATGTCTTGCCCATATAAATTCATGCCAGCCTCAAGGCGCAAAGTATCACGCGCACCTAACCCTGCGGGATGAACACCGGCTTTCAGCAATTGATGCCAAAACTCGACCACTTGCGCTTTCGGCAATGCTATTTCATAGCCTTTTTCGCCAGTATAGCCCGTAGTTGCAATAAAGAGTTCATCGGCTTGCACCCCATAGAATGGCTTCATATCTGCCAACAGGGCACATTGTGATGGCGTCAATAGCGAATGGACTTTTTGTTGCGCTGTAGGGCCTTGAACCGCTAATAGGGCAAGATCATCACGCACTTCAATAGAGACAGGATACGATTTCATATGCTGTTCAATCCATGCGATATCCTTATCACGGGTCGCGGAGTTGACAACCAAGCGGTAGAAATCATCATTAAGGTAATAAACAATTAAATCGTCAATGACTCCGCCTGAAGCATTTAACATCCCCGTATAAAGTGCCTTCCCTTTGTCGGTCAGCTTGGCAATATCATTTGCGAGAAGATAGCGAAGGAAATCGCGGCAACCTTCACCATGTAGATCAACAATAGTCATGTGGGAGACATCAAACATCCCAGCATCGGTTCTCACTAAATTATGTTCATTGATTTGTGACCCGTAGTGCAATGGCATCATCCAACCATGAAAATCCACCATTTTCGCACCGCAGGCTATATGTTCATCATATAGCGGGGTTTGCTTTGCCATGAATACCCTCTTTACATTTGAATATGATAGGGTGAGCGCCACTGTTGCTGTGCAGGAAAATGATTTATCACGCCACAGCCAATAACGCTACGCAAACGATAACATCTTATTAAAAACTACCACTGTTTTTAGTAAGAAACCATTAAAAAAAATAGGGCTACCAACACTCTGTATTACTGATTACAAGCGACATAATCCAGCTAATTTTGTTAAAAAATTGAGAATGATCACTCAATCCCACTATATTTAACCTAAAAGCGTAGAGTTAATCATCGTATCTCTAGAGATGTTAGTGAAAAACCAATGTTAGCACCCCACAGCAAAATTAGTAAAACTAATGCGAAATTTGGCTATAATTAGAATTTCTCAATCATGAATACAAAAAATAACGATGGCAATTACGTCAATAATCGCCTTGCCATCATTGAAAAAAATGAGTGTTCCACGAACACAAAAAGAGAGGGATTGGCAGCGTTTACTACTGCCAATTGATAGGTAATATTATTTAGAGGGGGCTAGCTGAACTTTTTCTAGCCATTCAGGCATATCAAACAGGCCCATAGCATGATTAAGTAGTTGAGGTTTCACGCCGGGTAAGCTATCTGCCAGCACCAATCCTATATCACGGAATAATTTCTTAGCCGGATTGTTGCCATCAAATAATTCACGGAACCCTTGCATACCAGCAAGCATCAAAGCCGCACTGTGTTTACGATGGCGCTCGAAAGTACGCAAGTAGAAATATTGCCCGAAATCTTTACCTTCACGATGCAGGCGTTTGATTTCCCCTAACAGCATGGCAACATCCATAAAGCCTAAGTTAACTCCCTGCCCTGCCAATGGGTGAATAGTGTGAGCGGCATCGCCAAGAAGTGCTAAACGTTGCGCCGCAAACTGTCGTGCGTAACGCCCCGTTAAAGGGATAGTCAGTCGTTCACTCTCCAGTTGGCATAGCCCTAAACGCGTATCAAATGCGACCGCTAACTCTTTTTCAAAATCTGCTTTATCCATTTGCTGACGTCTTGCTGCTTCTGTTGCAGGTTGAGACCAAACAATTGAACATAGATGAGGGTCACTCAACGGCAGAAATGCCAATATCCCTTTACCATCAAAGGATTGGCGTGCTACCGCCTCATGGGGCTGCTCTGTGCGGATCGTCGCAACTAAGGCCGTGTGCTCATAATCCCAAAATGTCAGGGGGATATCGGCATGACCACGTAACCAAGAATTGGCACCATCCGCCCCGACAATAAGCCTTGCGGTTAACATCGAATCATCAGTGAGGGTAATAAAAACATCATTTTCCCCCCAAACGACTTTTTGAATAGTCGCCGGTGCCAGTATAGTCACCTCTCGCAAGGTGGATGCTTTTTGCCATAACGCATCACGAATCACGTTATTTTCAACAATATGCCCTAAATGGGAGAGGTTCTGCTCTTTTGCAGAAAACTGGATACGACCAAAGCTGTCATTATCCCAAACTTCCATGCCGTTGTAGGCTGAAGCCCTCATTGATTTTATTGTTGACCAAACATCTAAATAGCTTAGTAATTTTTCGCTCGCTGCATTAATCGCAGACACTCGCAGTGCATAAGGGTCACTGTCCGAAAAAGGCTTTTTCGCTGGATGACTTTCAATTACGGCAACACGTAGCCCTGAGCCTTCTAAACCACAGGCAAGTGCTAGGCCAACCATACCACCACCGGCGATAACCACATCAAACGATTGCATATTTTTATTCCTCTTAGTTCTGTGGTTATTGTTCCGCCACCCAGCCAAGTGTTTGACGAGCTAATACATCACGTACTGACGGTAACATTTCCATTGCCATTAAACCTAAATTACGTCCAACCACTAACGGCAAACAGCGATTTGCAAAAATACGAACCAAACCATCTGTCATGGTGACCGTTCGTTCTCTATCAATAGCACGCGCTTGCTGATACGTATTTAACAGTGCATAAGCGCCAATATCCTGACCTTGTTGATGTGCGGCAACCACCAATTCCGCTAACTGCATGACATCACGGATCCCAAGATTAAAACCTTGCCCTGCAATAGGGTGTAGCGTTTGCGCTGCATTTCCCACTAACACAGTTCGATGGCTAATTGGATTTAACGCTTTTCGAAGGGATAACGGATAACAAAACCGTGTTCCCACTTGAGTGATTTTACCAAGCCGCCAGCCAAAAGCTTGCTGAAGTTGCTGAATGAATGTTTCATCATCCCACATTTTAATCGTTTCGGCTTGCTCTTGATGATGGCACCAAACTAATGAGCTGCGCCCTTGCGACATCGGCAACAAGGCTAAAGGGCCAAACTCAGTAAAACGCTCGAATGCTTGCCCGTGTGGGTTTATCGCCGTTTTTACATTGGCAATTATTGCAACTTGCCCATAATCGTCCTGCTGCCACTGCATATGACAGGCATGGCCCACGGCAGAATGGCTACCATCTGCGGCCACCAATAAGGAGCCTGAAAGAGTTTCGCCGTTATCTAGCGTGACTGACACACATTCACTGTGCCGCTGGATATTTTCAACTTTCGCAGGGCAATACAGAGTAACGCCGGGAGCTTTACGCAATAAGGCAAATAAGCGCTCCCCTGCATCATGGAGTTCAATCACATTACCAAGCTCAGGGATGTGATAATCCTGCGCGTTGATATTGACAAACCCGGCATGCCCTCTATCGGAAACATGAACATGAGTTATTGGTGTGACACAATCCGCCAGTGCTTCCCAAATACCAATTTTAGACAATCGCTGACATGTTCCATGGGCAAGCGCTATCGCTCGAGCATCAAACCCTGGATGTGTGCCTTCCGGTAAGGAAGCTTCTATCAGTGATACTGACAATTTTCCTTGGCTTAATGATGAAATAGCCAGAGCCAATGTTGCCCCTGCCATTCCACCACCAACAATAATCACGTTCATGTTGTATTAATTACCTTTTACTACTTATTTTAAGCATTTTTAGCTTCAGCCATTAATGCCTCGATTTCATCAGGGTCCTTCACCACTAAATCGGTCAAGTTTTCATTACCATTTTCGGTAATTACAATGTCATCTTCTATGCGGATACCGATCCCGCGATACTCTGGTGGCACATCTGCATCAGGCGCAATATACAGCCCCGGCTCTACAGTCAGAACCATACCTGGCTCTAAGATCCTATCACGCTCCACCCCATAGCATCCGACATCATGAACATCTAACCCCAGCCAATGGCTTAAACCATGCATAAAGAATGGGAAATGTGCTTTGTTTTCGATCAATTGATCGACATCGCCATGCAAAATACCCAGTTCCACAAGTCCTTCAACTTTGATTCGAATGATTTTTTGCGTCACTTCATGAATGCTGGTGCCCGGACGATATAATTCTAAAGCCGTATTCAATGCTTTCAGTACGATATCGTAAATAGCGCGTTGCGGCTGCGTAAATTTACCATTGACGGGGAAAGTACGTGTGATATCACCAGCGTAGCCATCAAATTCAGCCCCCGCATCAATTAACACCAACTCTCCATCTTTCATTTCACTTTCATTTTCAGTGTAATGCAGAATGCAGGCATTTTCGCCGCTGCCAACGATCGAGTTATACGAGGGGTAGCGTGCCCCATGGCGAGTGAATTCGTGCTCCAACTCCCCACAAAGCTGATATTCATACATGCCTGGTTTACAGGTCTTCATTGCTCTGATATGCGCTAATGCAGAGATCTCACCTGCTTTGCGCATCACCGCAATTTCAGCTTCCGATTTAAATAAACGCATCTCATGCACTAAAGGACGCCAATCAATCATAGTATTTGGTGCGCGCAAATTGCGGCGACTACCTTTACGAAGAATATCTAGCGCACCGAAAACTAGTTTGTCTGCATATTCGAATTCGCCTTGCGCGTGATAAATCACATCAAGTCCATTAAGGAGTTGATAGAGTTGTTCTTCAATTTCATCAAATGGTAATGCTTTACTAACGCCCAGTTTTTCAGGCGCTGCTTCTTGCCCTAATCGACGACCAAACCAGATTTCAGCCGTTAAATCACGAACACGGTTAAAAAGCACCGTATGGCTATGTTTTTCATCACTTTTGATTAGCAGTAAAACGGCTTCAGGCTCACTAAACCCTGTCAGGTAAAGAAAGTCGCTGTGCTGACGATACGGGTATTCGCAATCTGCATTGCGTTGAGCCACAGGCGCTGAAAAAATAATAGCGGCGCTTGCTGGCTTCATCTGAGCCAATAATGCGTTACGACGAGAAATAAATTCCTGTTTATTCATACCGTTTCTGCCTTATTATCTAGATTGTTGAGTAGAGGGTTACGCTTATTTATTAAGCGAATATACTTACCACACTTCAAATTACCTTGTTATTTGCACAGGCTCAATCACCCAAGTAACATCAATTCTTTACTCTTTCGAGGGGATATCTTTGCTTGCCGCCTAGATGCAACTCGAATTAGGTAGAGTACAACGGCAAGCAGTTAATCTGTACCTGTTTCACTTTACAAATGGCTATTTAGCTCAAATAAGCAAAGATGGTGAACAGGCACAAACTGTTTTAATGAAGAATGGGTTTATTATTGCCAGTTGTCGACTGCTCTTTTTTCCCTTCGGTGAAAGTAATATAACAAAGCTGAACAGCGACTCTGACATATTCGACGACTTCTTCTAACGCCTGCTCAAGCTCTTCTTGGTCTTCATCTTCATCATAACCAAGCATGCCAATATTACGTAAGTCGTTAATCACTTCACTGACTTCTTTTTTATCTGCAAGTTTAGGTTGAGCCACGCCAATACCTAATAAGAAATGGTTTACCCATCCTGCCAGTGCATCTGCGTGATCAAAGACGGACGCATTTTCATCGGGAAATAGCATTGAGAACGCAAATTCACTGTCGTCCAACACTTGGAAAGTCGTGTCATATAATTCACGTAGTGGTTGAGCAATAGCTTGAGGGAACGCTAAACCATCATTAGCCAGATCGTGGACTAATGTCTGCCAGCCACTATCGCGACTTCCTCCACAAATCAGTCCTGTAATTAAACCGTGAATTTCTGCGGCAGTCAGTGCGATAGAATGCTGTTGGAGAAGGTTGTCCAACGTTTCATAATTTGGTAAAGATTTTTGTATAGACATCTGAATTCGTCATGTTAGCTAATGATTCATGATATGCTACCATCAAGGATGGTCGCTATACCAGTAAGCTTTTGATCTGTATTTTTAATAAAGCAGCTAAAATTAGTGAATAAACCATCTATTATTTTACGCCGAACATTGTATTTGCGGCGAGTCCTATTCGTATGGAGGTATCATGTCCGCACAACCTGTTGACATTCAAATATTCGGGCGCTCAATGAGAGTCAACTGCCCTGTCGAACAAAAAGAAGCCCTACTGGCATCCGCCCAAGAACTTGAGCAACGCCTTCAAGATCTCAAAGATAGAAGTGGTGTTACTAATACAGAACAGCTTATTTTTATCGTTGCATTGAACGTGTGTCACGAATTAACACAAGAAAAGACAAAAACACGCGATTATGCATATAATATGGAAGAGAAGATAAAAATGCTGCAACAAACAATCGAGCAAGCATTACACGATCAGGTAAAAATCACTGAGAGGCAGGTTATGCCTATCGGCTAAATTTGCTTAATAATCATACACTAGTATAAAAAAATAAACGAAAATAGGGTTGCTTTTTAAATCCAATTTCATACAATGAAGTACATAGAGTGACGTTACGCACTCAAACCAAATTTCTCTGAGATGCTCGTGAGTGGGTCAGTCCCCTGAGCCGATATTTCAAAAAAACAGAATGTGGTTATTGCGCTGGTGAGCACGCCTGATTCGCTCAGGAAGCCTAAAGGTTGCTAAACTACGTTCACCTTGAACCAAGGGTTCAAGGGTTACAGCCTACAACGGCATCTTGGAGACCCTCAATTTTTCCCATAAGCTTGCTTCTAATACTATTATCTCACGCTCATTAGGCTATACTTCCAACCATTACTTACATATTTATCAAACCACTAATAATAATAGAGTTAATAGCCTCTAAGGTTGCGGATCTTATGGAAGATAACTTATCAGTCATGCGTCAGCAAATTCGCCAATCGGTTCGTCAGTTACGCCAGCAGCTGAGTCCAGAGCAACAACAACTGGCTGCAAAAAAAATCGTACAACATACCTTATCTCACCCTAAGATTGCTCAAGCACAACACATTGCGTTGTTTCTTTCTTTTGATGGCGAGATCCACACTCAACCATTAATTGATGCACTATGGCAGCAAGGGAAAAAAGTTTACCTGCCCGTATTACATCCCTTTAGCCCTCATCATCTGCTGTTTTTAAACTATGCGCCGACAACTCAGTTAGTTAAAAATCGATTTAACATCGATGAACCCCCATTAGACGTAACCCAAGTGCGACCCATAAATCAGTTAGATGTCATGATGATCCCACTGGTTGCCTTTGATGAACAGGGTCAACGTTTGGGTATGGGAGGCGGTTTTTATGATAGGACTTTAGCTAATTGGCAGCAGAAAGGATTTTACCCAATAGGGCTTGCCCATGATTGCCAACGGGTCACTGCTCTCCCCGTGGCACATTGGGATATTCCTCTTCCTGAAATTATTACCCCACAAAAAATATGGCACTGGTAACCCAGTGCCATAATATCCATTCGATACGCTTGGTTAAATGATTAATACAGTAGTCGAGCGCGGATAGTGCCCGGCAATTGTTTCAATTTAACCAGAATATCATCAGCGTGATCGGGCTGTTGCGTGATAATATCAATTACAACGTAACCAACATTTCCAGCAGTACGTAAATACTGGCCAACAACGTTGATATTGTTTTCAGTAAACACTTGGTTAATGCTATTCATCATTCCAGGGCGGTTTTCATGAATATGCAATAGACGGTTAGTATCTTCAGTATGTACTGGCAGAGAAACTTCAGGGAAATTAACCGCGGAAAGCGTCGAACCATTATCTGAATATTTCGCTAATTTACTTGCAACCTCTAACCCGATATTTTCTTGTGCTTCTTCTGTTGAGCCACCAATATGAGGCGTCAAAATCACGTTGTCGAACTTGATTAGCTCACTAATGAATGGGTCATTAGGGTCATTGTTCGCCGCAGGCTCTGTCGGGAATACGTCAACTGCCGCACCTGACAGATGTTTGCTTTCCAGTGCATCAGCCAAAGCAGGGATATCAACAACTGTACCGCGTGACGCATTGATGAAAATGGCCCCCGGTTTCATCAGTTCAAACTGCTCTTTTGCAAACATATTTTTGGTGCTTGCTGTTTCTGGCACATGCAAGCTCACAACGTCGCTCATGTTTAATAGTTCAGCCATTGAGCGAACTTGTGTCGCATTACCCAGCGGTAATTTATTTTCAATATCATAAAAATAAACATCCATACCAATCCCTTCAGCCAAAATACCTAGCTGAGTACCGATATGACCGTAACCAACAATCCCTAAGCGTTTACCGCGAGCTTCAAAGCAACCTTTCGCCTGTTTTTCCCAGATGCCGCGATGCGCTTTCATATTCGCTTCAGGAATACGACGTAACAGCAGTAACAATTGACCTAAAACCATCTCAGCAACGGAACGGGTATTTGAGAAAGGCGCATTAAAAACAGGGATACCGCGTTTCGCCGCAGCATCTAAATCCACTTGGTTTGTACCAATACAGAAACAGCCGACAGCCACTAATTTTTCTGCTGCCGCAAAGATCTCTTCAGTCAGATGAGTACGGGAGCGAATACCGACAAAACGCGCATCTTTAATTGCTTCTTTTAACTCTTCGTCCGACAACGCACTTTTGTGATATTCAATGTTGGTATAGCCTGCTGCTTTTAAATTATCAACCGCGCTTTGGTGAACTCCTTCCAATAGTAAAAATTTAATTTTGTCTTTTTCCAAAGATACCTTAACCATTTACCCTACCCTATCAGCTTAAGATTCATAACAGATGAACTTTCCGTGTACCAACATAGCAAAAAACGGCGCAGTATCAATACAATCGTTTGCCTCATTTATCTGGTTAAGTGCGAAGAAAAAGAAGTTATGTGGCAGAAAATCAGGGGCGGTAACACAAAATAAGGATTTTGCCTGTGCAATAAGCATTAGTGTGAGATATATCACCAAAATAAGGGGGAAATAAAAATTGCTATTTTTTTTATTGCTAGATGATATTAGTAAAATAGATGACTTAGACAGGCATCTATCTTCCAAACCAATAGACCAATTGTTTTTACAGCAAAAATTTACTTAACTAAATTAATCGCTTTTTCTTTTACCATTCGCACAAATTGTTGGCTCTCTTCTGTCGACGCAAAACAGCGTGCTGGAATGATAATGGCAAAAACACGGTCTATAAAAAGATACAATAAATCACCATCCGTCCGTATAAATTTAAATGACTCCCATTTAATCAATGCGTTGCCATATTTACTTACCTCATGAAGCCCAATCTCATCAAAACGATATTCCTTTTCACAAAACAGGTAGCCGCCTTCATCAGGAATTGCTCGATTAAACGTTTTCAATAATCGAACGGCAATAAACAAAAATAAAAATGAGGCGATAATAAACGCAATGGTTAACTGAAAAAGGGTGATATTTAAAAGCTGAAAGGCAACAATAAATGCGATGAAAAAAACAACCGCCATCACAATCAACGATTTATCCCATGCACTATTCTCGGAAAAATAGTCATTTTTATAACAGTAATTATTGAAACGGACATATTCGTTGCGTTCGAGTTTGACTTTGATGTGATCTACCATGTCAATACATCCCTAGTATCATGAAATGATCATTTGAGAAAGGCTAAAGTCAGTCGTTCCTAGCTATGCTGTTATCAGCATAGCTAAGTCAATCTAACTGGCTAAGGGGAATATTCAAATAATAACCGATTTCTAACAAACAGCAGTATTAAATCGATATTCAGAACAAACTATTTAATCGTTTTTACGCCTTCAGAAGTCCCCATTAAAACAATGTCAGCGCCACGATTTGCAAACAAACCAACCGTAACAACGCCTGCAATGGCGTTAATTTTGTTTTCGAGAGCAACAGGATCCACAATGCTTAAATTATGCACATCAAGAATCACATTACCGTTATCAGTAACGACATTTTGGCGGTACTCTGGTACACCACCTAATTTAACAAGTTCACGCGCGACATAGCTGCGTGCCATTGGGATCACTTCAACAGGGAGAGGGAATTTACCCAATACATCCACTTGTTTAGACTCATCTACGATGCAAACAAATGTTTTGGCAATCGCTGCCACAATTTTTTCACGTGTTAAGGCTGCCCCGCCACCTTTGATCATGTTTTTATGGTGATCAATTTCATCTGCACCATCAACATAAACATCCAGCGAATCAACATCATTACAATCTAACACAGGAATGCCCAGTGATTTAAGTTTCGCTGTCGATGCTTCTGAACTTGAAACTGCCCCCTCTATCTGCCCCTTCATTGTTGCCAAAGCATCAATAAAATGAGAGGCGGTAGAGCCAGTGCCGACACCAACAATCGTGCCCGGTTTCACGTAATCTAATGCTGCCCAACCTACTGCTTTTTTTAATTCATCCTGAGTCATGCGATGCCTTCTACTATTTTTAAGAGTGAATGAGGTTTTTATCTGCTAATAATATTATATAACGGACACCTAACAAGTTCAGCTTTGTTCGTAATATTCTGTGATTCACACATTGTCATCAATATTGCAGGTGTTCTGAGGCAAAATATGGCATAGTGAGTCGTAGAATAACAACAAGGAGAATACCCCCAATGAAGCGCCCTGATTACCGCGCGTTGCAAGCACTGGATGCTGTCATTCGTGAAAGAGGATTTGAGCGGGCAGCTCAAAAATTATGTATTACACAATCTGCCGTCTCACAGCGGATCAAACAATTAGAGAACCTATTTGGTCAGCCGCTACTCGTTCGGACAGTACCGCCACACCCCACAGAGCAAGGGCAGAAGCTATTAGCACTTCTTCATCAAGTAGAATTACTCGAAGAACAATGGCTCGGTGATGAAAACGGGGGGTCAACGCCATTACTACTTTCACTTGCAGTCAACGCCGACAGTCTAGCAACTTGGTTATTACCTGCACTTAATCCTGTTTTAGGCAATAGCCCAATTCGTTTGAATATCCAAGTGGAAGATGAAACACGAACGCAAGAACGGTTAAGACGTGGCGAAGTGGTTGGCGCAATCAGTATTCAACCTCAAGCATTGCCGGGGTGTTTAGTCGATAAACTCGGAGCATTGGATTATATTTTTGTTGCATCACCCGATTTTGCAGCAAAATATTTCCCTGAAGGCGTCACACGTTCATCGCTTCTTAAAGCGCCAGCAGTAGCCTTTGACCACCTTGATGATATGCACCAAGCTTTTGTACAACAGAATTTTGGTCTATCGCCCGGTAGTGTGCCATGTCACATCGTTAATTCATCAGAGGCATTTGTACAACTGGCAAAACAGGGGTCAACTTGCTGTATGATCCCACATTTACAAATTGCTAATGAGCTTAGTACAGGTGAATTAATTGATTTGACGCCAGGGCTATGCCAACGTCGGATGCTATATTGGCACCGTTTTGCCCCGGAAAGCCGTACGATGAAGAAAGTCACTGACGCCCTACTCAAAACAGGGCGTCAGATGTTAAAACAAGAAGATGAAACTTAACGTTTTAATTCAAAAACCACATCAACTTGGTCGTTAAAATCAATACTCTGCTGCTCATAAGTTTCGTTGACATCGCGCTCAGGGGCAGCAGAGAGTGCCATTTTCGCTCTGTAATTCATGACTGGCGCAGGGTATGGGGTCGCATCCGGTGCACGATAATTCACACTGTATACAGGCCCTAACTGAACATTAAACCCTTTTGCCAAGGCATTCGCTTGTTCAATCGCATTTTTAATCGCTTTTTCTCGAGCCTCATCGCGATATTGTTGAGGGTTATTCACACCGAACTGAACTGAATTAATTTCATTAAGCCCTGCTTTTAATGCACCATCAAGCAAGGTATTGAGTTGATCTAATTTAGTGACTTTAACTTCAACAGAACGAATTGCTGTATAACCTACAATGGATGATTTCTGAGATTCTTTATCATACTCATATTTTGGTTGAGTACGCACATTAGCAGCATTGATATCTTTCTTTTCGATACCATTTTGTTTCAAGAACTCAAAATATTCAGCAACACGTTTATCAACGCCTGTTTTAGCCGCTGCTGCATCTTTTTCAGTCACTTCAACATTGATATTTAATGTCGCCATATCCGGTGATGCTTTAATTATTGCATTACCTGACGTTGTAATATGTGGCCCTTCAGGAAGCGGATTAGCTTGTGCAATAGCAGGAACCGCAACACCAGCCATCATGGCAGCAAGAACAAGAGACTTTAACTTCACAGGACCTCCTAATAATCAATAATAAGAAAGTTGTGGTGACATAACTTATTTATCCCACAACCTTACTTAAACATTAACACATCCTATGTGAAATTCGTTTCGGATTAATAAGAAATTATCAATACCCTAACCCTTGCTTCGCTAATTGAAAGGCAATAAACCACATCACCATTCCAACAAAGAGATTAATTACGCGTTGTGAACGTGGCTTATTTAGTATGGGGGAAAACCAAGCCGCTAATATCGCTAAAGCAAAAAACCAAGCAAAAGATGCGGTCAGTGCCCCTGCCGTAAACCACGGCCGTAATGAGCTTTCTAACTGCCCTCCCACACTGCCTAATACCACAAAAGTATCTAAATACACATGAGGGTTTAGCCACGTTACCGCAAATAGAGTCACGATCACTCGCCAACGATTGGCAACCTTATTCTCTGCTTGCACCCTAACTTCATCGCGACTAAAAGCGCTACGACATGCGCCGTAACCATACCAAGCTAGAAACGCTACCCCAGCCCATGTAATCAATTGCAACAGAATTTCAGACTGGCTTAGTAATGCACTTCCTCCAAAAACGCCAGCAATAATTAATACTGTATCACTTAAGGAGCATAAAAATGCACTCATCACATGATATTGCTTTCGACTTCCCTGCTGCAAAATAAATGCATTTTGCGGGCCTAATGGAAGTATCATTGCAGCACCAAGTAAAGCACCCTGAATATAAATCGTAAACATGCATAAATTCCTAATAATTATTCATTTTATTCAATGAGATTCTAATTAGAAAAAATTATTAGGGAAAATTATTATTTCTTATAGAAGATTAGAATAACTTATTGTGACGTTCGCTATCTAAACGATAGGAAAGGAAAATCAGCAAATAAAAAAAACTGGGTACAGTACAATAAACTGACCCAGTTTTATCATTCAATAAATACGCTTATTCTGTCATATCTTTTTTCACTGCAATAGCAGCCTGTTGATGTAAATGGACATCCATTTGAGGGAATGGTATACCAATATCGTGCTTATCGAGTGCACGTTTGAAATTTTCCATTAAATCCCAATATACAGGCCATGTGTCACCATTTTTAGCCCAAAAACGGACTAAATAATTTAATGAAGATGGCGCCATTTCGTGTAAACGGATAGTCACACCTTTATCGTGTAAAATACGCTCATCAGCAGCAACAATGTCACCTAATACTTTTTTGACTAAATCAATATCTGAATCATACGCCACTCCAACAATAATATCAGTTCGGCGATCAGGTTCACGAGTGATATTGATAATGTTATCTGCAATAATTTTACCATTCGGAATGACGATAATGCGATCATCTGCTGTTCTAAGTGTGGTAGAGAAAATTTGAACGTTTTGAACCGTTCCTTCTACAGCCCCAATTTGGACATACTCACCAGCTCGCAGAGGTCTAAACACGACTAATAATACACCAGCGGCAAAGTTGCCTAATGAGTTTTGTAATGCTAAACCAACAGCTAAGCCCGCAGCACCCAATACAGCAATCACAGATGCTGTTTGAACACCAATTTTGCCAAGTACAGCAATAAACGTAAACGCAACAACAGTATAACGGACAATCGCGGATAAAAATTCACTCACGGTAGGGTCGATGCCGCGTGCTGTCATCACACGATGTAAGCCACGTCCAACCCACTTAGCAATCATCATACCGACAATAAGAATGACGATAGCAGAAACGATATTCACCGCATACTGAACTAACAGATCCTGATTTGCCGCAAACCAATTCGTTGCGTCATTCAACGCTCCGGTAACATCATCAGTATTCATACAGTCCTCTAATTTTTAAATGGAATTACTCGGTAAATGAAATTATCACATGCTCCCAACAATTTAGTTCTTATTCAAACTAACCATGTGATATTGCAATTAAATAATAACTACAATATCTAAAATCTGACAACATTTTAAAACAAAAATTTATTTTACTTTATTTTCTAAAACGAATTGTCTGTAATCGTTAAGCATACTCATAAAATCATCAATGCCGCAAAATGCGACACTTTCATTATCATAGTAACTCATTCCCTCTTCTAAACCCTCCGTCTCGAAAGCAAGTTGATTCGCTCGGATCATCACTTCTTCATCGTCTAATACCAATGTGTATTCATGACCGATTAATTCCCATTGCTTCTCGCTACCTTTAATCGATTCGTATCCGGCTTCTATTTCATCTAACAGACTAAAATCGCCTTTAATTTCCTCATTAAGCCAATAACCAACCGCTTCATGATCCATCGAAAATTTTGCCGATATCTCTCCAGTTATATCCTGAAAAAATTGGTATTCCATAATCCACCTCACACCAGACGTCATTCGTTATAATTATACCTCTAGTTCAGTATTATTGTTCGCTAAAACATGAGATAAAAAGAAAGCTCACTATGATATGGGGAGCATTGATGAACTTTTGTTCTGCAAAAAACGACAAACGGCTAATAGCAGAACAAAGTAAGCGTCATCGCATAACACGACATAAAGAAGAAGGATAGGAGTGTCTGATGATTAACCATTTAGACCATCTGGTGTTAACCACAACCGATCAAAACGCGTGTATTGATTTCTACACCCATGTACTCAAAATGAAGTTGATAACCTTCGGTGAGCAGCGCTATGCGTTGCAATTTGGGGAGCAAAAAATAAATATCCACCAATATGGTAAAGAATTTGAGCCAAAAGCTCATTTACCCGTACCTGGCTCACTCGATTTATGTTTTATCAGTAATACACCAATAAACCAAATTATGACGTTTATTCAACAGCAAGGTGTCGAGATTATAGAAGGCCCTGTCAAACGTACAGGCGCAATGGGAGAGATATTATCTATTTATATTCGAGATCCTGATTTAAATCTGATTGAGATAGCAAATTATATATAGCCATATACTACTGCTAAATTCGTACAAAGGTAGCACGAGTCGTACAGACTGGCTACCTAATCAAAAATTAAGCTGTCCCCAATACACTATGCCATGAGATATCGAGTGCCTGATTTTTATTTATATTACTTAATAACAATGGATATGTAACTGTGAATTTTGATAAATTATACTGCTTGGAAAAATGATTTCACAATATTTTGATTATATTTTATCTGTACAAAATCATTTAGATAATCAAAAATTTATACAGGCATAAGTTAACATTAGATTCCCCGCATAAAATACAAATCCCATTTTTTATTATTAAATACTAAAATTAAAAGTAATTATAGCTTCTGCATTATAATTAACTTCATCATTAAGCTCAATATTTGCTTTAGCCAAATCATTTCGTGAGTTAATAAACATACTCTCTTGTTCAAAATTTGCTGAAAATACTTTCCCTGGTATTAATGACCTCATAAATTCATTCTTACTTATTGATTCACCATTTGCCTTAGACCATCCATAATATTCCCCCTTAGTTAACACATATTGCCCAAGACCCGCTGTTGAATGTATTGAGTTATATAAACGGCGAACATATCCAGAATTATTATCGACCTTAGCATCTTTTACTAAAAATGAGACACCACCAAGTGCGGCCGGTTTACCCCCATTAATATGAAAATATTTATGTGCAATATCAGGACTTACTGGCGTCGAAGGTAAATTTAAGCTTTCATAAAGATCCGTCGCCATGAATAGTAAATAAGTCTCTGCGTCACATGTCACTGTAACCGTATTTTTTATTTTTGAGTTTTCCGGGAAAATATATCTATTCGACATAGGTATAACATCAACAGAGAGTTTTCCCATGTCATATATGATATTGGTTTGCTCTTCTCCATTAACCATACAGGTTGGTGGCTTAATATCACCAGATATTTTTAAATTAGCATTTGTATCTGCATAGCTTAAACCAGCGGCTAATAATGGTAATACACCTAAACATTTTACTGTATTTTTCATATTAAATTAACGCCCCTAATAATTTAAATAGGTCAACAACCTAACCCGATTAGAATAAAATAAAATTAAATACCAAAACCAAATGATAATGTCGCACTGCCATCTAGGGATACATCACCAGCACTCTCTTTTACCTCACCATAAAACATTGGCTTAACTTCAAAATCAGCCGCGAAAATTTGTCCTGATGCTAACTTTGTCGATGTTTCAGCCCAAGCTGTTTTTTTCGATTGGCTTATTAAAAGTTCTGGCACAGCGCTCCCTCCCGCAGCCAACACAGAGACTTTTTTAGCGCCTTCATCACTATTTCCTTTAACAGTCGCATTTGACATTGTAATAGTGTAAACACCAATATTTTGGCTATTATCAGCACCATATTTACCTAAACCAAAGAAGATATCGCCTGGATTTATGACACTATCACTACGATTATCTTTGGCTATAAAATTTAAATAAGTGGCAGCATCACACACTATTTCAATTCTTTTCGTTTCACCATCTAAATATAAGATATCTGAACTAGGAAACATTTCTGGAGCGATATCAAATCGATATTCAATATCCACTTCATTCTGATTATTGATAGAGCATGTTGGTGGTTTAATATCGCCAGATACTTTCAAATTAGCACTGATATCTGCATAACTTAAACCTGCTACCAATAACGGCAATAAGCCCAAACATGTTATTGTGCTTTTCATCGTAAATTAACAATCTCAATAGGTTAAATAGGTCAATTATCTAACCTATTTAAAATAAAATTAAATACCAAAACCAAATGATAATGTCGCACTGCCATCTAGAGATATATCCTCAATATTATTTGTTCTGATTATATTTAATACCGCATAAACCTCAAAATCAGCAGCAAAAATTTTTCCTGGTGCTAATTTTTTCGATGTTTCAGCCCAAGCTGTTTTTTTCATTTTCGCTATCGAGGTTTCTGCTACAGCTTTGCTTCCTTCTGGTAACACTAAAACACGTTTAGCATCTTCTTCACTATTCGCTTTAACAGTCGCATTTGACATTGTAATGCTATAAACACCAATTTCATTATTATCAGCACCATATGTACCTAATCCAAATAATAATGCTGCGTCGCTAGGACTAATGCGATTATCATGAGCCACAAAACTTAAGTAAGTCGTTGCATCACATACGATTTCGATTCTTTTCTTTTGTTTATCTAAAGATGTTCTTCCTGAACGGTTAAGCATTTCTGGCGATATCGTGTAATTATATACAATATCTACTTCATTCTGATTATTGATAGAACATGTTGGTGGCTTAATATCACCAGATACTTTCAAATTAGCATTTGTATCTGCATAACTTAAACCTGCTACCAATAACGGCAATAAGCCCAAACATTTTATTGTGTTTTTCATCATGAATTAACAATCTCAATAAGTTAAATAGGTCAATTATCTAACCTATTTAAAATAAAATTAAATACCAAAACCAAATGATAATGTCGCACTACCATCTAGAGATATATCCTCAATATTATTTGTTCTGATTATATCTAATACCGCATAAACCTCAAAATCAGCAGCAAAAATTTTTCCTGCTGCTAATTTTGTCGATGTTTCAGCCCAAGCTATTTTTTTCAATTGGTTTACATCCGTTTTTAACTTAGCGGTATTTCCTGACAATATTAAAACGTTTTTGTCGGCTTCTTCACTATTCTCTTTAACAGTCGCATTTGACATTGTAATGGTATAAACACCAATATTTTGGCTATTATCAGCACCATATTTACCTAATCCAAATAAGATACGACCTTGTTCTGAAGAAACGCTATCAATACGGTTATCTTTGGCTTCAAAGCTTAAGTAAGTTGTAGCATCACACACTATTTCGATTCTTTTCTTTTTTCTATCTAAAGGTGTTGTTTCTGAACGATTAAGCATTTCTGGCGATATCGTGTAATTATATACAATATCTACTTCATTCTGATTATTGATAAAGCATGTTGGTGGCTTAATTTCACCAGATACTTTCAAATTAGCATTTGTATCTGCGTAACTTAAACCCGCTACCAATAACGGCAATAAGCCCAAACATGTTATTGTGTTTTTCATCATGAATTAACAACCTCGAAAATTAAGATAGGCCAAATAGATGGCCTATCTTAAAATCACGTTAGATACCAAAACCAAATGATAATACCGCGTGGCCATCTAAAGACACGTCACCTGAGCTATTCTTTAAGTCTTCGCTCAATGTTGGGGTAACTTCAAAATCAGCCGCAAAGATTTGTCCTGAGGCTAATTGTGTTGATGATATTGCCCACGCTGTTTTGTTTGTCTTTTTAACCAAGGCCTGTGCGGCAGAGAAAAGCGTGCCTGATCGGATCCCTGTCTGCTTTCCTGCATCTTCACTGTC
>NZ_JAMPLX010000004.1:0-6389 GCF_028477825.1 Providencia sp. PROV267
AAGTACGTTGTTGCATCACACACTATCTCAATTTTTTTCGATACTGGCGTTAATGTTAAGTTACCTGATAAAGGGAACATACTTGGCGCTGTATCAAATTTATATTCAACATCCACTTCATTTTGGTTATCGATAGTACATGTTGGTGGCGTAATCGAGCCCGTGACTTTTAAATTAGCAACAGGTGCTGAGAATGCCGCATATGAAACAGAAATTAACGACAGTGCACATAATGTTTTCTTAAACATGATTAACCTTCTTATAATAAAAAACAAAAAAAGAAAAATAGAATCTATTACCAACATTTATATTAGTAATACATAGAGAAAAATATTTAAACTCGCTGTCATTTCTTAGCTTAACAAGAGCTATAATAAATAATTTTGGTTACTGGTATTAAACACCTCTAAATATGATAAAACATTCTACTTTTATGTAATTTTAAAATATCTTACTGAAATAATGTTTTTCAGATGTAAGTATTATAGATAACTTTTTTATAATTATCATTACACCAAAATCGAGTAAACCGCACTTTAACCTAAAAAATCACAAATGTAACATTTTATTTCATCATTAAAAACAATAAAGTAGATTAACATCTAGCTATCGCACCTATGATTAATGAGGAAATAACTCCAAACAAATCATAATAAGAACTAAAGAAAAGAATAAAATACCTAATTTAATGTAGTTTAATAATTAAACATAAATCCTTTTAATTTCAACTCGGTTAGAGAGTAATTATTCACATTGGAAAAACACTTCATAATAATAACCTTTATCCCTATGATTATTAATCACTTTAGAAGAAGTATCGTCAAGGTAATACACAATATCACGAGTAATATTGTTTCAACATCAAGTTTACCTTGCCTATTTCCTTTAGTATAAAAAGACTATCACGATTTTTTATCTTATCACTACAAAACTCTAGATGATAAAGTCGGTTTTACTCAATCTCAGGCAGTCAATTATAGGTAAAGCATGAATTGCCCCAGTTAATATCAAGGTGGCATAAGCCGTATAAACTTGCCACCTTGATAAAATTAGGCTGTTCCAAAGCAAACCGACTCTATCTTTAAATTTAAAGGCCTCTTTTTAAAAAATACTTTTCTATCTCTGTATGAGTCTCAAAGTTATAAAACAATGGCTTTAATGTATCATACAATTCATGATTATCTTTTTCTATCTGCTGACGCAGATATGAAAAAAAGGAACTCACATCGCAATCAAGAATGCACAATATATTTAGTAAAGCATCAACAGATATTGTATTAACCCCCCTTTCATATCGAGAGTATTGTTGCTGCGAAATGCCTAATTCACTCGCCATTTTTGTCCCTGAAAATGAACTTGCTTTTCGCAATCTCTTAATTTCTTCACCAATCACTTTGGTGAAAAAGTTTTTAGGTATTACATTATTCAAGGTTAAATTACCCTTTTACTATATATCCTGAAAAATTAAACCCCATTAAATATGCTAAAGATAAATGGGCCTTAATATCTAATTGCCTATAATAGGGAATTAGTGTTCCACAGCTAAAATAGCGTTATCACTCATTTTAAATCCATAACGACTTAAAGGGGAGATAGATATATTCGTTGCATTACCTTTAATATTGACAACTTTGCTTTCACCAGGTCTGATATAAAACTGGTCTAGCGCGTAATCTTCGTTACTCGGTAAAACTTTAAATGAGGGTGATAACCTAATGACTTGCTTTCCATTATTTTTTAATGTTAACTGATTATTTTTTTGGCTCACTGAAAGAGCGTCCCAAGGTGTTTGGCTCACTTTCATATTAGCAGGAGAAACTAACATTGCCACATCCTGACGAATAGGCATTTTAGTGACATTCTCTTTACTTGCCCCAATACCTTGAAATGATGCTTTTAAAATTACTTCATCGGAAATATCAACGCCTTTTTTCAAAATAAAATTAATTTGTTGACTTTGTTGAGGTTCAATACGAACAATCGGTGGCGAAATCATAATATCACCAGCAAGTTTTGTTGAACCATCTAGCTCTTCAACTTTGGTTGATAATAAAATAGGTGAATTACCGGTATTTTTAACATTAAAAACCTTTCGCCCTTCTCCTGCATCTAATATTACAGTCATGGTTTCTAATTGGAAACTTGCATGAACATTTGTGCTCACTATTAATAAAAAGCTTGAAAGAATAGTTGCAAATATTTTTTTCATAAATAACCTCTTTATCAAAATCTATGTTTAGTTTTTTGATGACTTATTGACATATTGCGTCTACTTCTTCATAAAGCAACTCAGATGAAAAATGTTCTGGTACTGTGTATTTCACAATACAATCATCTGAGTTTGGCGAACGAAGAATTAATTCATCACCAATTTGTTCGTTAGTTAAAAAAGTATTCCCTTCACCCATAATGGCACTGACATACTTTCCTTTTTTATTTATTAAGCTTGCACCACTAGGTGCTTTTTGACCGTTTTTAAGCGTAATACTCAGTAATAACTGTCTCATTTCGGTAGCTTTAATTTCTTTTGTAATAACACTTCCTCTAGCAACTGCAACATCGAACGAAGTGGTATCAAGCCGAATATTTAACGGTAAATCTTGCGTGTTCAATTGAACCGTTGTTTTCCTATTTGTTGGTAATGACGAAATGGCAGCCGTACCAAAATGATTCGTGATTGTTGAACCACTGCCTAACGCACTCACCTTAACATTTGGTTGATTTGGAATATATATAATCCCAAAAGTATTACTTAATGGCACTGAAGAGGTTGCAACTAGCCCATTTGAATAAGCAATAGCGCCTGTAGCAGATGACATAAATGAGTAAACATTATTTTCAGTCATGGAAGCATTTAATGATAATTGTGTATAAGCATTCGTATTATTAATGCTCCCGTTAACACGATTTACATCACTGCTACGACCTGCACCGATAGAGTAATTCCACCTATCATTCTGTCTATAGTTATAATTCGCCATTAAAGTACTACGGTCATCGTAATATTGGCTTTGTATACTTGCACTTGAACGGCTATTTATTGGGATTGATGCATTCAGATAAAAGCGATTGTCTTGATCTGTTCCAGACTGAAAAGATAAATTTAATGAGACATCACCGATCTTTCTGCTATAACCGACTAAATGACTTACTGTATCTGAACCGTCTCCATAATAATGGTTATAATTTAAACTATAGCTAAAACTTCCCCAGTTAATATCACCCCAACTTGTATAAAGTGAAGAAGAAGTCTGAAGGTCTCGACTAAACCATGGTAAATTCCATGCATCTTCATCCAATATTGGTTGCTGTTTTTCTAATGTACTATCTAACGTCGGATACTCATGACTGCGATATAGAAATGAGACTCCCAATGATGCGGCACCTTTGGCCAACGATGTATTAAAGTCTAACTGGCTTCCCTCTTTTTCATCATTACGAGAAATTGAAACATTGCCTCCACCATTAATGAGTAGTTTTTCTCCAAATGAAGAATGAACACCACCACTTACAGATTGATATTTATCTGAATATAAAGCCCCTGCTGAATAATCTATTTTTTTATATTGTGCGCTTGCTTCCAAACTACTAATTAAAGGATTATCACTTTCTTGAACACTATTGACTGTACGATATTTACCAATAAAAAATTGATAAGATAAAGGTGATAAATTTTCAGTTGCTTGATTTGAGGTCATTACTTGATATTTCTGACGCTCACCATTATCTTGAATAACTGTTACATCAACTGGTGTTCCATTGATAATATTATTAATTCTATTTAGTTCAAAAGGACCAGCAGGCACTATTGTTCGATAGAGCAGACGACCATTTTGCTGAACCTCTACGGTTGATGGCGAATTTGCAAAACCAGCTATCGGTACAACTAATCGATTATTAAGCTGTAATGCACTGTCCGAATAGAGTTGAATGCCATTAACTGGTATACCAGAATAATAACTGCCTCGGCTATTCAGTTGACCTATTTCAAATTGAGACTTTAATGACTCGATACTACGCGATAATACTGTTTCATTAAATTGATACTCTGAGTTCCCTTTACTTGAAGAAAAACTACTATTATTGCGTAAAACCCAGTTATTCCAGTTTGCTCCCGTTTCAAATTCACCTTGATAAAACTCTTGGTTATTATGGCCATTAATATGCATACCGTAAATTCGATAGTTATTAACTAAACCAAAGCCACCATAAGTCAATTCACGACCTTGCAACTTAGGATCAAAGTTGTTTTCAGCGACTGTAATATCAATAGCAAACTCATTAGGTCGCATTACCACCCGTGAATCAGGATAGACATCTTGAAAAACATGACATCCATCTTCTAAATTTGTCGATTTTAATCTCAACGTCTTCTGCAAACTATCATCAAGGCAAAGATGACCACTATCATCTATTTTGGCATTAACAGAATAAGTTTGATCACCATTTAATTGTATTGTGACATCATGGTTACCAGGAAGAAATTGGCTCCCTTGCATAAAATAATCAGCGACTTCTTCACCGTAACCAAGTGCCTTTAATGAATCAATATCAAAATTCACTTTTGAGTTTTTATCAGCATTATCTTGATTTGATGAATATGAATACTCATTATATAACATGAATATTAAAGCCATAAAAAAATAGTAACGTCGTGTTTTTTTATTAGTATATAACATACATGCTCATTGCTTAATTATAATTAATGTGTTCAGGCATTAAATGCCAAATGAAAAAATCAATTCAGCATTACCGTCTAATTCAGCACCATTAACAATAGGCCCATGGGTTTCTTTTAAAGAATTAAGTTTAGGCGAAACAGTAATATCAACAGAAAATAATTTTCCCGAGGCAATATGACTTTCACCCGTTAACCAACCATAGATTCTATTTTTTTTCACCGTTATAGCAGATCTTCTTGTTCCTGATAAATTTTCGCTTAAAAACAACTCCGCTTTTTCATTATCAACATTGGCATGACTCAACGTTAATCGATAATCACCTATTTTCCCTGAACCATTTACGTTACCTAACCCAAAATAGCTTTCATCATCCATACGGGAGGAATCATGACGATTATCAATAATTTTTAAAAATAAATTTATCGGTGTATTGCACATCACTTGCCATGTTTGTTTTAATTCTGGAAGCGCTGTGACTTTGTTTAATTTAAAATAATGGGCATGTAACTGGGAAAATTGATAGTTCCCGTTATTTGGTGGGATAATTTCACAACTTGGAGGTGTCACAATATCGGTGATTATATTTTGCCTATATACGCCCTGAGCATTTGAATAATCACAAAAATAGAACATTAACACTACTGTAAGTTGATATAATATTATCCGCATAAGATACATGCCCATTTTTTTCATTATTAAAGACTAAAGCTAAATGTAATTACAGCTTCTGCGTTATAATTAAGTTCATCATTAAGTTCAATATTTGCTTTAGCTAAATCATCTCGTGAGTTAATAAATACACTGTCTTGTTCAAAACTCGCTGAAAAGACTTTTCCAGGTATTAATGATTGCATAAATGCATCTTTACCCCCGGCTTCATGCTTAGTATTAGACCATCCATAGTATTCACCTTTAGTCAATACATAATCTCCAAGCCTAGAAGTGGCATGTGTTGAATTATATAAACGGCGAACATATCCAGAATTATTATCGACCTTAGCATCTTTTACCAAAAATGAGACACCACCAAGTGCGGCCGGTTTACCCCCATTAATATGAAAA
Source organism: Providencia sp. PROV267 (assembly GCF_028477825.1). Classification (NCBI taxonomy): domain Bacteria; kingdom Pseudomonadati; phylum Pseudomonadota; class Gammaproteobacteria; order Enterobacterales; family Morganellaceae; genus Providencia; species Providencia sp. PROV267. The sequence goes on from NZ_JAMPLX010000004.1 coordinate 5,745, forward strand.
TATTTATGTGAATACGAGCTTGATACCGGTGTTGAAGGTAAACTCAAACCTTGGTAGGTATCTGTCGCCATAAATATTAAATATGTTTGAGCATCACATGTCACCGTAACGGTATTTTTTACTTTCGAATTTTCGGGAAAAATATACATGCTCGACATAGGTATAACATCAACAGAGAGTTTTCCCATGTCATATATGATATTGGTTTGCTCTTCTCCATTAACCATACAGGTTGGTGGCTTAATATCACCAGATACTTTCAAATTGGCATTTGTATCTGCATAACTAAAGCTAACCGCTAGTAATGGTAGTAAACCTAAATACTTAATTGTGTTTTTCATACTCAGTTAACAACCTCGATAATTAAGATAGGCCAAATAGATGACCTATCTTAGAATCACGTTAGATACCAAAACCAAATGATAGTACCGCGTGGCCATCTAAAGACACATCACCCGAGCTATTCTTTAAGTCTTCGCTCAATGTTGGGGTAACTTCAAAATCAGCCGCAAAGATTTGTCCTGAGGCTAATTGTGTTGATGATATTGCCCACGCTGTTTTGCCTGTCTTTTTAACCAAGGCCTGTGCGGCAGAGAAAAGCGTGCCTGATCGGATCCCTGTCTGCTTTCCTGCATCTTCACTGTT
>NZ_JAMPLX010000005.1:0-337624 GCF_028477825.1 Providencia sp. PROV267
AAATACGTTGTTGCATCACACACTATCTCAATTTTTTTCGATACTGGCGTTAACGTTAAGTTACCTGATAAAGGGAACATACTTGGCGCTGTATCAAATTTATATTCAACATCCACTTCATTTTGGTTATCGATAGTACATGTTGGTGGCGTAATCGAGCCCGTAACTTTTAAATTAGCAACAGGTGCAGAGAATGCCGCATATGAAACAGAAATTAACGACAGTGCACATAATGTTTTCTTAAACATGATTAACCTTCTATAATAAAAAACAAAATAAAGAAAAATAGAATCCATTACCAATACTTATATTAGTAAATATATAAAAAAATATTTTAATTATTATTATCACTTATCTTAATAAGAGTTATAAAAATATTTTTACTGCCGATATTAATTACCTCTAATTATGATAACACATTCTATTTTTATGCATCTTTAAAACATCTCAACGAAATACTGTTTTTCAGATGTAAGTATTATAGATAACTTTTTTATAATTAACATTACACCTAACTCGAGTAAATTGCACACTCACCAAAGGAGTCATAGATGTAACAATTTATTTCACCATTAAAAACAATAGAATATAGTAATAGTCACTCATACCAATCAAGATTGATAAGAAAATAACTCCAAACAAATCACAATAAGAACTAAAGAAAAGAACAAAATATCTAATTTAATGTAGTTTAATACTTTATAATATAATCTTTCAATTTTAACTCGCAACGCGAGTAATTATTTACATAAATAAAACAACCAAGTTAAAAAAATACCACACCTCTTTGATTATTATGATTTTTTAAAATAAAAACATGATAAATATAGCCTTCAATGCAACGAGTAATATTGTTTCAATATCAAATTAATATCATCAAATTAATATAATCAATAAAAAGATAATCTTTTTTCTTTTTTTAATATTCAAATTAAGAATTTCAAATAATGATAAAATAGTCTTTTTTAGCTAGTCGTTTAAAAAAGTAATCATACCAAGATTGAAATTAATGAATATTAATTAGCCAAAAAGATAACAGTTTAGAGTGATATCGATATAGATCTACAACAAAATATCCGCATACTCTGTCACAATATTGCGTATTCGACGCTTACGATCTAACCGAATTACTCCTCTGTATCACTTAAAACCACTTTTTATGCATTAACTATATAGATTCCCCTTCATCATCCACCAAACGATAAAGGATCTATTGCGCTTCCTATCGAGCGATTAGCGACATTTTTCCTCACTGTTACTATCGCCTATCAAATCGGCTAATCAAGTTACTAACACCCTAATTAGCGACCATAAAAAAAGCCCTGATTAAATTCAGGGCTTTTGATTTGTTGCTAAATCGCTAAATTAAACTGTTGTTTGGAAGATAACACTATCTGCTTTTTCAGTATATTGCTCTAACTGATCAAAGTTCAGATAACGGTAAGTATCCTCAGCAGTTTCATCGACCTTATCCATAAACTGCAAATACTCAGCAGGCGTAGGGAGACGACCGAGCAAAGATGCGACAGCTGCAAGTTCAGCCGAAGCCAAGTATACATTTGCCCCTGTACCAAGACGGTTCGGGAAATTACGTGTTGAGGTTGAAACAACGGTTGCACCATCTGCAACACGTGCTTGGTTACCCATACACAAAGAGCATCCCGGCACTTCAATACGTGCACCGCTCTTACCAAACACACTGTAATAACCTTCTTCAGTCAATTGTGCTGCATCCATCTTAGTTGGTGGAGCAACCCATAGGCGTGTTGGTAGCTGCCCTTTATGCTGATCTAACAGCTTACCTGCCGCACGGAAGTGACCAATGTTTGTCATACAAGAACCGATAAAGACTTCATCGATTTTTTCATTTTGAACATCAGACAGCAAACGTGCATCATCAGGGTCGTTAGGAGCACATAAGATAGGCTCTTTGATCTCATTTAGGTCGATTTCGATCACTGCGGCATATTCTGCATCAGCGTCTGCTTCAAGAAGCTGCGGGTCAGCTAACCAGTTTTCCATTCCTTTGATACGACGCTCGATGGTACGGCGATCACCATACCCTTCTGAGATCATCCATTTCAGCAGAACAATGTTTGACTGGAGATATTCAATAATTGGTGCTTTATCCAGTTTAATCGTACAGCCTGCTGCTGAGCGCTCTGCGGAAGCATCTGCTAATTCAAATGCTTGCTCAACTTTTAGCTCAGGCAACCCTTCAATTTCAAGGATACGACCAGAGAAAATATTCTTCTTACCTTTTTTCTCAACAGTCAGTAAGCCTTCTTTGATTGCATATAAAGGGATAGCATGAACAAGATCACGAAGCGTGATGCCCGGTTGCATTTCTCCTTTAAAGCGCACTAAAACAGATTCAGGCATATCAAGCGGCATTACACCTGTTGCTGCTGCAAATGCCACCAAACCAGAACCTGCTGGGAAAGAGATACCGATTGGGAAACGGGTATGCGAGTCACCACCCGTACCGACAGTATCTGGCAATAACATACGGTTCAACCATGAGTGAATGATGCCATCGCCTGGGCGCAAGGAAACACCACCACGATTCATAATAAAATCAGGTAGTGTATGGTGCGTAGTCACATCAACGGGTTTTGGATATGCCGCAGTATGACAGAATGATTGCATAACTAAATCTGCGGAGAACCCTAGGCAAGCTAAGTCTTTTAGCTCATCGCGTGTCATTGGGCCTGTGGTATCTTGCGAGCCAACAGAAGTCATCTTAGGCTCACAGTATTCACCTGGGCGAATACCTGGGCGGCCACAAGCACGACCAACCATTTTTTGAGCCAAAGAGAAACCACGATTGCTTTGTGCAACAGATTTCGCATGACGGAATACGTTAGTTGGCTCTAAGCCAAGTGATTCGCGCGCTTTAGCCGTTAAACCACGGCCAATAATCAATGGAATACGACCGCCAGCACGGACTTCATCAATCAATACATCCGTTTTCAGTTCAAATGTTGCCAGTAACTCACCCGTTTCATGGTTACGCACTTCACCTTTATATGGGTAGATATCAATAACATCGCCCATATTCAGCTTAGATACGTCCACTTCAATAGGTAACGCGCCGGCATCTTCCATGGTATTGAAGAAAATAGGGGCGATTTTACCACCAAGTACAACACCACCACCACGTTTGTTAGGGACAAACGGAATATCATCCCCCATAAACCATAACACAGAGTTAGTTGCTGATTTACGAGAAGAGCCTGTGCCCACAACGTCGCCAACATAGGCCAACGGGAAACCTTTCTTATTCAAGGCTTCAATCTGTTTAATTGGCCCGACATTACCTGGTTCATCCGGCTCAATACCATCGCGAGCATTCTTCAGCATAGCTAGGGCATGAAGCGGAATATCAGGGCGAGACCATGCATCCGGAGCTGGAGACAGGTCATCTGTGTTAGTTTCACCTGTAACTTTAAATACAGTCACAGTCAGTTTTTCAGCCAGCTCAGGACGCTCGATGAACCATTCAGCATTTGCCCATGATTCAATAACTTGTTTCGCGTACTCATTCCCTGCTTTTGCTTTTTCTTCTACATCATAGAAGTTATCAAACATGAGCAAAGTATGGGAAAGTGCTTTAGCCGCGATTGGTGCTAGCTTAGCATCATCCAAAGCTTCAATTAGCGCATGAATATTGTACCCGCCCTGCATTGTACCGAGCAGTTCAATGGCTTTTTCTGGGCTGATAAGAGGAGAGGTAGTTTCACCTTTCGCGATAGCGGCTAAAAAGCCCGCTTTGACATACGCTGCTTCATCAACACCGGGGGGCACACGGTTGGTCAGCAGGTCTAATAGGAAATCTTCTTCACCTTTAGGTGGATTTTTCAGTAATTCTACTAATGCAGCAACTTGCGCAGCATCTAATGGCTTAGGGACAATCCCTTGAGCGGCACGCTCGGCTACGTGCTTACGGTAATCTTCTAGCACGACGTTCTCCTCGCTTCATTGTAATTTATATACCCGGCTGTCTGCACCATCTTGAAAAAATCATCATCCGGTGCCAGGTCAGAGGAACTTGCTCGCATAATCTCAATGGCAGTAAAATTATGCCCAGCTTCGGGCGTTCAGCATAGCAGAGTTTAAACGAAATGTTAATTCATTCACAAGAAAGCAACATCCCTCTGCTTACTTTAAGCCTTAACCATTAATTTCGGGTTATTTTTTAGCTTAAGATACTATAAAGAGTTATAAAAAGCAGATAAAACCTCACTTTTTATAATGCATTTACGCATTTAACGCACCCTTTTTGATGTGTTTTTACCTCTCATATCACAAATTATATTTTTATCGTAATTTTATTTACGTTACTAATTGATAAGGCAAATCATTACGATTGGCTTTAATTTTTTTAAAGGTTTTAATTGATTTTATTACCCTTTTAATCCAATTAAATTACCAAACGGATCTTCAAGCTGACACATTCGTTTGTTACCTTCTATTAACATCGGCCCTCGATACCGTTTTGCGCCTAATTTAGATAAATGCTCAACCGCTAAATCGAAAGATTCCACCTGCCAATATAATACTGTGCCTCGTTTACCTTCACAGACCTTTGCGTCAGCTTGGACAACCTCGATAGTGAAATTCCCTACGTGTAATACGGTAAAATCAAACTCTGGTAGATATTCGGCAACCGCCTGTGGAAAGGCTTGTTGATACCAAGCTAAGCCGATAGCAACGTCAGGAACATGGATTAAAATGGCAGTCGGTATTAGTTTCATTGAATTAGCTTATTTATGTGAGTACCCATAATCGATAATGATATGTCAGGTTCGTTCACAATTGAAGGTAAGTTACGGAACGTATAAACAATAATCCAATTTGCCATGACTTACGTATTTACGTGTTATCAAATGCACATCCCTTTATTAGATATAAATAAAAACAGAATAAAAAATGAGAATTTAATATTCCATTAGTCATCTAAACATTATTGTTGATAATTTTTTCCTTAAGAATATAAACCCAACTTAAATAAGAGGATAAATATATATGACTCTCTGCTTATATTTGAAAAAGTAAAAAGCCAATGTGTTTCCACATTGGCTTTATGCGCTTTGGTCATAAACAGCCAACTACAGAGGCCGTTTATTAAGGCGACTTAAGAAATTATTTTTTCTTTTTCGCTTTTGCGTTTGGTAAGTCAGTGATGCTACCTTCAAAGACTTCCGCTGCCATACCAATTGATTCATACAGCGTTGGGTGAGCGTGGATAGTCAATGCGATATCTTCTGCGTCACAACCCATTTCAATTGCAAGGCCAATTTCACCCAGAAGTTCACCACCATTAACACCGACAACAGCACCACCGATAATACGGTTAGATTGCTTGTCGAAAATCAGCTTAGTCATACCTTCTGCGCAGTCAGATGCAATCGCACGGCCTGATGCTGCCCATGGGAATGTTGCAACTTCATAGCTGATATTTTTCTCTTTCGCTTCTTTCTCAGTTAAACCAACCCAAGCCACTTCTGGCTCAGTGTAAGCGATTGATGGAATAACTTTTGGATCAAAGTAGTGTTTCAGGCCAGAGATAACTTCAGCCGCTACGTGACCTTCGTGAACACCTTTGTGCGCCAACATTGGCTGACCAACGATGTCACCAATTGCAAAAATGTGAGGTACATTAGTACGCATTTGCTTATCAACATGGATAAAGCCACGGTCATCAACCTCAACACCCGCTTTACCAGCATCAAGGTTTTTACCATTTGGAACACGACCAATCGCGACCAGAACTGCGTCATAACGTTGTGGTTCAGCAGGTGCTTTTTTACCTTCCATTGTGACATAAATACCATCTTCTTTTGCTTCAACGGCAGTCACTTTGGTTTCTAACAGTAAGTTAAATTTCTTGCTGATTTGTTTAGTGAAGACTTTTACCACATCTTTGTCAGCCGCAGGGATGACTTGGTCAAACATCTCAACAACATCAATCTGAGAACCCAGAGCATGATACACAGTACCCATTTCCAGACCGATGATACCACCACCCATAACAAGCAGACGCTCTGGAACTTCTTTTAGCTCTAACGCATCTGTCGAATCCCAAATACGTGGATCTTCATGAGGAATGAATGGTAACTGAATAGGACGTGAACCCGCAGCAATAATCGCATTATCAAAGTTGATAGTTGTGCTACCGTTTTCGCCTTCAACAACCAGTGTGTTAGCACCAGTAAATTTACCAAGACCGTTCACAACGTTTACTTTACGGCCTTTTGCCATACCAGCTAGACCACCAGTCAGCTGGTTAATCACTTTCTCTTTCCACAGGCGAACTTTAGAAATATCGGTTTTTGGCTCACCAAAAACAATACCATGTTCAGCCAACGCTTTAGCTTCTTCAATCACTTTAGCAACGTGCAATAGTGCTTTAGAAGGAATACAACCAACGTTCAAACAAACTCCACCCAGAGTTGAATAACGTTCTACTAAAACAGTATCTAAACCTAAGTCAGCGCAACGGAAAGCCGCAGAATACCCTGCAGGGCCTGCACCAAGTACCACTACTTGGGCTTTAATTTCAGTACTCATCATGACCTCTTTTTGTTTTGTCCAGCGGGGCAGCCGAAAAACGCATTATTCCACCGGAAAATACACACCGCGAGCAGTTTACAGAATTGTTAACATCCTGAAAAGGCTCATTACGTGACGTAACTCGCAACGTTTCGGATGAACAGTAAAAAATTCTGCCCCAGCCTAAATAAAACAGACCGGCTAATAAGCCGGCCTAATTTATTACATCACCAGTCGACGAATGTCGCTCATCAATTGACCTACTAGGGTGATGAAACGAGCACCATCAGCGCCGTCGATCACACGGTGGTCGAATGAAAGAGACATAGGCAACATCAGTCGAGGCACAAACTCACTACCATTCCAAACTGGTTTGATGGAAGAGCGAGATAGACCCATAATTGCAACTTCTGGTGCATTAACAATTGGTGCAAAACCAGTTGTTCCGATGCCACCAAGGCTAGAAATAGTGAAGCATCCACCTTGCATATCAGAAGCTGTTAATTTGCCTGCACGCGCTTTCTTAGAAACTTCCATCAGTTCGCGAGACAGTTCCATAATGCCTTTTTTGTTCACGTCTTTGATAACAGGAACAACTAGGCCATTTGGCGTATCAACCGCGATACCGATGTTGACATATTTCTTCATGAATAGGCGTTGGCCATCTTCAGAAATAGAGCTATTAAAACGAGGCATTTCTTCTAGCGCACGAGCAACAGCCTTCATCACAAACACCAGTGGCGTGATTTTAACACCGAGTTGTTTCTTCTCAGCTTCTTTGTTCTGCTGCTTACGGAAGTCTTCGACATCTGTAGTGTCGACTTCTTCCATCAACGTAACATGAGGGATCATCACCCAGTTACGGCTTAGGTTAGCACCAGAGATTTTTTGGATACGACCCAGTTCAACTTCTTCAACTTCACCGAACTTGCTGTAATCCACTTTTGGCCATGGCAACATGCCCGGTAAACCACCACCCGCAGCGGCTGGTGCTTCGGCACGCTTGATGGCGTCTTTAACGTAAGATTGTACGTCTTCGCGCAGAATACGACCTTTACGACCCGTTCCTTTTACTTTAGCAAGGTTAACACCAAACTCACGCGCTAAACGGCGGATGACTGGCGTTGCATGTACATAAGCGTCGTTTTCAACAAATTCATTTTTGCTATCAGCTGCTTTTGCTGGTGCCTGTGCGGCTGCCGGAGCGGAAGCGGCTGGCGCTGGTGACGCAGTTGGTGCCGATGCTGCTGGTGCTGCACCTGCAACTTCAAACGTCATGATCAGTGAACCTGTTTTCACTTTATCACCAGTGGCGATTTTGATCTCTTTCACGGTACCGGCAAAGGGTGCAGGAACTTCCATTGATGCTTTATCGCCTTCAACCGTAATGATTGATTGCTCAGCTGAAACAGTATCACCAACTTTCACCATAACCTCAGTGACTTCAACTTCATCACCACCGATGTCAGGTACATTAACATCTTTAATTGCCGAGGCTGCTGGCGCTGACGCAGGTGCCGATGCAGGTGCTGCTTCCGCTGCCGGTGCTGATCCTGCAACTTCAAAGACCATGATCAGTGAACCTGTTTTCACTTTATCACCAGTCGCAATCTTGATCTCTTTTACAGTACCAGCAAAGGGGGCAGGAACTTCCATGGAAGCTTTGTCACCTTCAACAGTGATCAGCGATTGCTCTTCTGCAACTGTATCACCTACTTTTACCATGATCTCAGTCACTTCGACTTCATCGCCGCCAATATCAGGAACAGACACTTCTTTCAGAGCTGCTGCTGTTGGGGCAGCGGCTGGTACCGCTGGTGCTTCTGCTGACGCAGCCGGAGCCGCGCCTTCTGCGGATTCAAAGACCATGATCAATTTGCCAGTGGTGACTTTATCACCTACTGCAATTTTAATTTCTTTAACCACACCTGCTTGTGGTGATGGGACTTCCATAGATGCTTTATCGCCTTCAACAGTGATCAGCGATTGCTCTGCTTCTACTTTATCACCAACTTTAACCATAACTTCGGTGACTTCAACTTCATCAGCACCGATATCAGGCACTTGGATTTCAATAGACATTGATTATTACCTCTTATGCCAGACGTGGGTTAACTTTTTCTGGGTTGATGTTGTATTTTTTAATCGCTTCTTCAACGACTTTAACATCAACTTCACCACGTTTAGCCAATTCACCTAACGCCGCAACGATTACATAAGATGTATCCACTTCAAAGTGGTGACGTAGGTTTTCACGGCTGTCAGAACGACCGAAACCATCAGTACCTAATACACGGTAATCGCTTGCTGGTACGTAAGTACGAATTTGTTCTGCAAACAGTTTCATATAGTCAGTTGATGCAACGGCTGGCGCATCATTCATTACCTGAGCAACATAAGGTACACGTGGTGCTTCAGAAGGATGCAGCATGTTCCAACGTTCACAATCTTGACCATCACGAGCCAATTCAGTGAATGAAGTAACGCTATACACATCAGAACCGATGCCATATTCCGCTGACAGAATGTTAGCTGCTTCGCGAACATGACGCATCATAGAACCAGAACCTAACAACTGAACTTTACCTTTGCTGCCTTCGATTGAATCCAGTTTATAAATACCTTTACGGATCCCCTCTTCAGCACCTTCAGGCATTGCAGGCATATGATAGTTTTCATTCAGAGTCGTGATGTAGTAGTACACGTTCTCTTGTTTTTCACCATACATACGCTCTAAACCATCCTGCATAATGACGGCAACTTCATAAGCATAAGCAGGGTCATAAGAGATACAGTTAGGGATAGTCAGTGATTGAATATGGCTATGACCATCTTCGTGTTGTAAGCCTTCACCATTTAAAGTTGTACGGCCTGAAGTACCACCAATCAAGAAACCACGAGCTTGCTGGTCACCCGCTGCCCACATTAGGTCGCCGATACGTTGGAAACCAAACATTGAGTAGTAAATGTAGAATGGGATCATCGGCAGGTTGTTTGTGCTGTATGATGTTGCAGCTGCTAACCATGATGAACCTGCACCTAGCTCGTTAATACCTTCTTGTAGGATCTGACCTTTAGAGTCTTCTTTATAGTAAGCCACTTGCTCACGATCCTGAGGCGTATACTGCTGACCTTTAGGGCTATAAATACCAATTTGACGGAACAAACCTTCCATACCGAAAGTACGAGCTTCGTCAGCAATGATTGGCACTAAACGGTCTTTGATAGAGTTGTTTTTCAACATCACGTTTAACGCACGAACAAATGCGATAGTGGTTGAAATTTCTTTTGATTGCTCTTCTAGCAATTGGCTGAAATCAGATAACGTAGGGATTTCTAATTTCTCATCAAAGTGCGTACGACGTGCTGGTAGATAACCACCTAGAGCTTGACGACGCTCATGCAGATATTTGTATTCTTCTGAATCTTTATCAAAAGTAATAAATGGCAGTTTTTCCAGTTGATCATCAGCCACAGGCACATTGAATTGATCACGGAAGTGACGAACACCGTCCATGTTCATTTTCTTCACTTGGTGAGCAATGTTCTTACCTTCAGCTGTTTCACCCATACCATAACCTTTGATGGTCTGAGCTAAAATAACAGTTGGCTTGCCTTTAGTTTCTGCTGCTTTTTTAAATGCGGCATACACTTTCTTCGGATCATGACCACCACGGTTCAGCGCCCAAATTTCGTCATCAGTCATGTCTTTAACTAATGCAGCAGTCTCTGGGTAACGATTGAAGAAGTGCTCACGAACGTACGCGCCATCACGTGATTTGAATGTTTGATAATCACCATCAAGGGTTTCGTTCATTAATTGAACCAGTTTGCCGCTAGTGTCTTTACGCAACAACTCGTCCCAACGATCGCCCCACATAACTTTGATGACTTGCCAGCCTGCACCATTAAAGATACCTTCCAGCTCGTTGACAATTTTACCGTTACCTGTAACAGGGCCATCTAGACGCTGTAAGTTACAGTTAATCACGAATACAAGGTTATCTAGCTTATCGCGTGTCGCGATAGTGATAGCACCTTTAGATTCTGGCTCATCCATCTCACCATCGCCTAAGAAAGCGTACACTCTTTGAGCTGAAGTGTCTTTCAGGCCACGGTTTTCAAGATATTTCAAGAATTTCGCTTGATAAATAGCATTTAGCGGGCCAAGACCCATTGAAACAGTTGGGAATTGCCAGAAATCAGGCATTAATTTAGGGTGTGGATAAGAAGACAGACCTTTACCACCAATTTCTTGGCGGAAGTTATTCATCTGCTCTTCAGTTAAACGACCTTCCAAGAATGCGCGTGCGTAGATCCCTGGGGAGATATGACCTTGGAAAAAGACCAAGTCACCGCCATCATTGTTGTTATGAGCGCGGAAGAAATGGTTAAAACAGACTTCATATAAAGTTGCAGAAGACTGGTATGATGCCATATGACCACCCAGCTCCAAGTCTTTTTTAGAAGCACGCAGTACAGTCATGACTGCGTTCCAACGAATTGCGGAGCGAATACGGCGCTCCAAATCCATGTTACCAGGGTATGCAGGCTCGTCTTCAACAGCAATAGTGTTGATATAATCAGAACTACCAGATGCACCAGCAGCAATGTTAACACCGCCTTTACGCGCTTCATTCAATACCTGTTCGATAATGAACTGAGCACGATCAACACCTTCTTCACGGATGACCGATTCAATCGCCTGTAGCCAGTCGCGAGTTTCAATCGGATCCACGTCATTTTTCAACATATCTGACATGGTGTATTCCTTATCTGTTATCTATTTTTTAATGTTTATGTGGAGCCTATCTTCGCGCTACTTTCTACAAAATAGCGAGAAGATAGGCCCTGCTGTTGTTGCCGCTAGAACTCTCACAGAGAGTAGTCACAGTAATGCAGACGCAGCAGTCAGTAATCTGCATTACTAATTTAAATCAGGATGTTGCTGCAACCTACGTAGAGAACGCTCCCGCCTTGTTTGTTCACGACTAATATCCAAAAGTAGCTCTTCAATAAAGGCTAAATGGCGATGGGAAGCCTCCCTTGCCTTCTCAGGCTCTCTTGCCATTATAGCGGAGAATATTTGAGCTCGATGTTCACTAACTGCTTTATACATTTCTTTGCGGGTATACAAAAACTCAAAGTTTTGACGAATATTCTGTTCCAACATTGGCACCATACAACGTAGCAAATGCAGTATCACCACATTATGCGCCGCTTCTGTGACAATCAGTTGATATTGCAAAACCGCATTTGATTCCGCATTAATATCGCCACTTTGTTGAGCTTTAATAATTAGCTCATAGCTTTGTCGAATTCGCTCCAAATCCTCATCCGTACCACGCAACGCCGCATAATAAGCAGCTATCCCTTCAAGGGCATGGCGTGTTTCAAGAAGATCAAATTGAGATTCGGGATTCCCCGTAAGAAGTTCAGTTAGTGGGTCGCTAAAACTTTGCCACATCTGTTTTTGAACAAAAGTTCCGCCACCTTGGCGGCGAGATAATAGACCTTTAGCTTCAAGAGTTTGGATAGCTTCACGCACTGATGGCCGAGAAACGTCGAACTGTTTTGCCAGCTCACGTTCAGGAGGCAGCTTTTCGCCGGGGCGCAATGTCCCTTCGAAAATAAGATGCTCGAGGCGCTGCTCAATAACATCTGATAATTTTGGTTGGCGAATTTTACCGTAAGCCATAACCTGCCATGATCGTTAGTGATTAATTATTGATTAGGTATTGCTCAGTGTTAATTGGTAATACCAATTTCTTTACGGATTAATAAAGTAACAAAGTATTCACTAACTGTCCATAAAGACCTTGAGCTAAATCATAAAATCCTGCAAATTTTAACAGATTTTTTTAAATTTTAGCATGTTTTGATAACTAATCCTCCGATTGCCAGCACGGTAATTTAACATTTAAAGCGAATTTCTATGCTATAAACACACTAACTGAATCGATATAGCCAAACCATTAGCGTTTTATTATTCAATAATAACGAATAATAACCATATTAACTCACAGTAACCGTTTCAAATGCAGATCCGCAAGGAGCAACCTTAACAATCTAGTTAAATATTCACGTCATTTGTTATTTTACGCAATGTAAGCGTTGTCTATATTCACCAAGATAGCAAGGCTACACGATATAAAAATCTGTAATCGGCTCATCTATCGATTAATGATGAGGTTACATCTTGATTAGACTCTAACTGCACTGCGTTTTATAGATAAAAATGTCTGGCTAATTAGTTGGAATGAATACACCTAGACTAGAATAGTTCAAAAAACAGCAAAGCGCCCTAGATGATACTACCTATACGAAAAAATAAGCCTGCCTCAACCTAGGAGGCCTACTAGCATGAGACGGCGATGCTCGCTTTCGCGGCCTATCGCTCCAATATTTATTTTCGTTAGCTAGTAATCAACAAGCTAATATCAAGGCCATACTCAAAACCCACCTTTCTGAGTAAAAAGCGTTGGCGTAGCACTCCCTCGTTTTAGCTTTATGCACAGCGTAATAAGGTGGATTTAGTTAAGATAACGGCTCTCAATTTTCATATTTGCTATTACTGCTGCCATACATGAATCAAGGCAAAATGCCCACTGTTGTGACTAAATAAACAGAAAATCTCTTCCCCCTTTCTTGTTATGAGAAAGGGGGAGTTATGATGGTTAATATTTATTCTGTTGTTGCTAAATGCGGCCATCATCGGGCACTAGGTTAGCGATGGGAGTCCTGGCTATATTGCTTATTTTTCTTCAATAAAACGCATTGAAAGATCCATCGCTCTAATATGTTTCGTCAATGCACCAACAGAAATGAAATCAACCCCAGTTTCCGCAAATTCTCTGATAGTATCTAATGTAACATCACCAGACACCTCGAGAGCGGCTTTACCCGCAGTCAGTACAACAGCCTCTTTCATCATCGTGACAGTGAAATTATCAAGCATAATAATGTCTGCATTCGCCTTTAATGCTTGAAGTAATTCAGTTAAATCTTCAACTTCAACCTCAATAGGAACTTCCGGATGAGCTTGCCTCGCTAACGCCACTGCTTGAGCAACAGAGCCTGCCGAAATGATATGGTTTTCTTTAATTAAATAAGCATCTGATAAACCAAGACGATGATTAAAACCCCCACCCATTAGTACCGCATATTTAAGAGCACTTCTTAAGCCGGGGATCGTTTTACGTGTATCTAATAATTTGGTTCTTGTGCCTTCAATTTTCGCCACATACTGAGCAGTTACAGTAGAAACAGAAGACAATGTCTGGATAAAGTTCAATGCCGTTCTTTCTCCAGTGAGTAATACTTGTGAAGGCCCTGACATTTCACAAAGCAGCTGATTTGGCGCAACCTTATCTCCATCATTCACATGCCATACAATGCTAACTTGCCCACCAAGCTGGCTAAAAACTTCTTCTAACCATTTTTGTCCACAAAAAACACCTTCTTCTCGTGTAATAATACGCGCTTTAGCTTGTGAAGTAGGTTGTAAAAGCTGCCCCGTAATATCTTGCTTAAAATCAACTGTTTGCCCAAGATCTTCTTTTAACGCGTGGCTTACTATAAATGGAATATCGCTATTTAACCTTTCAAGCAATAATTCACGTCTTTGTTCTTCGCTATAACGCCTCGTCGCCATCAATCCACTCCAATAAATTTATTGTGCCCATTGCCATCTATACCCATCATGTATCAAGCCTTATGGCGCACGTTATTCATCTTGCTATCGCCCAATCATCTAAGCTATTACAGTACATACAACTCAATGTGCTTGGGTATGAAAATAGAACCACCGCTACAAACATACATCTCGAATAATTTTGTGTATATGCTAATCTTCTCAACTCAAGATAACGAATATAAGCGAGTAATAAAACGGGAATACTATGCTACCAGAGATAAAAATACATAATGGCTGGCTACAAAATGTGACTCATATCCCTTCACCACACCATGATGAGCGCCCTGAGAACATTATCCCTTCCCTGTTAGTTATCCATAATATTAGCTTACCCCCTGGCCAATTTGGTGGGCCTTATATCAACCAGCTTTTTACTGGAACACTCGACCCAATAGAGCATGCCTTTTTTGATGAAATCAAACACCTTCGTGTTTCAGCCCACTGTTTAATTCGCCGTGATGGCGAGATTATTCAATATGTTCCTTTTCATTTAAGAGCTTGGCACGCTGGGCAATCCCTTTATAAGGGTAGAGAAAAATGTAATGATTTTTCAATTGGGATCGAGCTTGAAGGCACGGATTTTGAGCCTTTCACGCCTTTACAATACAATTCGCTAGTAAAACTGACACATGCTCTTATTGAGCTATACCCTGAATTACAAGATAACATCACCGGTCACAGCGACATTGCCCCCGGCCGTAAAACAGATCCCGGCCCTTATTTTGATTGGCAACAATTCAAGGCCCTGTTAAAACATAAAAGATAATATAATTTATAGTGCAACCGACTTAACTGAGTGCCTTATCTCTGTTTAAACCTACTTTAGATGGACTCTTTTAAGTCTCTACAATGACTGCCCCTCGCCATAAACCGCGAAGCTTTCCACTTTTCGGCCCGCAACTGCCGATATGACGGATAAGACTGCTCTTTGTCGGCTGATACGACAAGCTCAGCTATTGCCCCCTATAATTCCCTTATGCCGGATGTGGATTGTCAGTCATGTTCAACGATGGATTACTCTTTAAAGCCCTTTAGTTTTTTCATCTTATATCCCAATCCACACTGCGCGAGGTTTATAGCATTCTCTCTAAAATAGCCCCTACTTCCCCCGCTTCTACTCATTAGTTTTATCATACTTTCTCATTAACTCGATATTTTATTGTCCACCATATTTACCTTTGCGAGTCTTCTCCCAAGAAAATGTAATACGATACATTTTTTATTTTAATTTTTCGTAGGTGCTCGTATGCAGGGTTTGAAGAGATTAAATAATCAAATGGAACAATTTAAGATGCCTCCTCACTCAACAAGGAGGCTATATGAATCAACAAGGATTTTCTTTAATTGAAATAATGGTTGTCATTGCAATAATTTCTATATTAAGTGCTATTGCAATACCGGGATATCAAGGTTATATGCAAAAAGCGGCAATAACCGATGTATTACAAACAGTTTTACCATATAAGAATAATATTGAAATTTGCGCGTTTAATAAAGGCTCATTAACTGGCTGTAATGCAGGAAGTGAAAATATTCCTAATAATATAAAAGGAAAATATATCAAAACAATAGATGTAAAGTCAGGCATTATTAACTTTATAGCCGATAAGAGTCTTGCCAATCTCTCTGTGACTTTAACCCCAATTATCCCTACTGATAGTTCACCATTCCAATGGCAAGTAGCCTGCGAACATGATAGTGACAGTAAATTAAAAGCATTATGTGAAAATACCTTCATCTTTTAATATAAGGTAAGTTTATGAATAGCACCAGGGAAAGAGATTTTATATTTAAAGAATTAAAAAGTATTTGTGATAAACACTATATTATTATTGTTGATTACAATCATAAAAGATTATCTATAGGTGTACCTAAAAAGCCAGATGACAATATACTTGCTACTTTACGTTTTATTGCTAGCGTGCCGGTATGCTATGACATTTGGCCAAAAGAAAAGATTGATCATTACTTCAATAAAAAATATGAGGAGATCCAAGAGCCAGAAACAAACTATCAACCTAATGGTGCCGAGCAGCTAGATACACGTTCACCCGCCGTTGATTTTGTAGAGAATATGCTCAAAACAGCGGTAAGAAAACGCGCATCTGATATTCATATCGAACCATCAAAACAAGGGATAAAAATCCGTTTACGTGTAGATGGCAAGCTCTATTTTATTCCTTCACCACCTCTCGAAATCAATAATGAAATTATTGCTCGAATAAAAATAGTTGCCAAATTGAATATTGCAGAGAAGCGATTACCACAAGATGGGCAAATGAGTTGGCATTTCGAAGGGCATAATTACAGTATTCGCCTGTCAACGATACCAACATTATATGGTGAAAAATTGGTTCTACGGATACTTAGCACCCAGCTAAAGTATTCTATAGAACAAATAGGGATGCACAATAATTTGCTATTAAGTTTAAAAAAAGAGCTATTGCAACCACAGGGCTTAATTCTTGTCACAGGCCCGACTGGCAGTGGGAAAACCGTCACGCTCTATAGTGCATTAGAGTATCTCAATCAATCTTCACGTAACATATCTACCATTGAAGACCCTATTGAGATCCCACTATCTGGAATTAACCAAGTTCAAGTAAACGATAAATATGGCTTGAGTTTCGCTCACATACTAAGAGCCTTACTCCGGCAAGATCCTGATATTATCATGGTAGGAGAAATTCGAGATGAAGAAACGGCACAAATAGCAACCAGAGCCGCACAAACAGGCCATTTAGTCTTATCAACTCTACATACCAATTGCACATTTAGCGCCATTGAAAGGATGGCGCAATTAGGTGTGAGTCAATCCCAATTGAGTTCTTGCTTAAAAATGGTGATTGCACAAAGGCTGGTACGCCGATTATGCCCAAACTGTAAAGTCACACACCCTAAAAATACACAAATTAGCGACAATAAAACGATAAAAGAGTGGTCATCCACGGGATGTGATCTCTGTTTTGCAGGGTTTATGGGGAGAACCGCCATATATGAGTATCTAGGGCAAGATGCACTGACTGAGATTTTTCAGCATGGAAAACAATGTATCACTCATTTTCAAACACTTTTTCAGGATGGATTGAACTTAATTGAAGCAGGTGAAACCACATTACAAGAGCTCTATGCTATTACAGGGACAGGGGAGATTATTTAATGTTTATCTATTCTTATACCGCTTTATCTCATGATAATAATATTGTCCAAGATTTTATTATTTCTAAAAATAAAAAATCAGCCTTTATTGAACTCTTAGAAGCGGAACAAACTCCACTTCATATTCGTTTAAAAGCCATATTCATTCTCAACGCGGCCAATATTAACTACCGAACGCATTTTTTCTATCAACTAAATTCCCTCGTATCATCCGGTATTAATTTACTCCAAAGTCTATATATTTTGCAAAAAAACACACACTCACCATTTTGGCAAAAGATTATCACATCGACGATCACTGACTTAAAGAAAGGCAATCGGTTTTCTGATAGCTTAAGAAAACACCCTAACATCTTCACCCCCACCATAATCAGTTTAATAAGCGTCGCAGAAAAAACCGGAAATTATGAAAATAACTTTAAAATCATTGCAGGTATGCTAAAACACAATGAAGAGACAAAGAAAAAAATCACTAAGTCACTTAGATACCCTATTGTATTAACATTGTTTTCTATCGCATTAATCTTCATTATGTTGGTTTATGTGTTACCACAATTTGAAACTATTTATCAAAGTTTTCAACACGAGCTTCCTTTAATCACAAAAATCATGATCTATTTATCTAATTTGATCACTGATTATTTCCCTTATTTTTTACTTATAACGCTAATTATTTCATTACTGATTTGGAAATTTAAAGCGAATACCGTAAGACTCATTATTACGTTGCTATTTTATGTTCCACCTATCAAAAAATTAATCAAAAATAGTAACTTGAATATCTTTTTCTTAACCTTATCCTCAACACTCCAAGCGGGTTTGCCACTAACAGAATGTTTAAAATGTACAGCGGATACACTGCATAATCCGTTGTATAAAAAAGAAAGCCTTTCTGTATATCATGCTGTTTTAAAAGGGGAGTCATTATCTGCTGCCGTTAAAAACAGCGCTTTCTTTCCAAGTATTGTGCATCAGCTAATCGCTGTTGCAGAAGAGTCTGGTCAGCTTCCTCACTTCTTACAGTATTTATTTACACATTTTTCAACGCAACATACTAGCTTAACTGAAAAGTCATTAAAGAATCTCGAACCTATCTTACTATTGCTAATGGCATTCCTCGTTGGAACTATTATGGTGGCAATGTACCTCCCTATCTTCAATTTAGGAAATGTTATAACAGGGATTTAATGGCTTAATTATAGGATAGCATTTTGCCTATTTATGCTATAAAACTACTTGCGGATGTTAAGATCAGTAAACCTACCGTGCGTATTATCTTGTGAGTGAAGACAAATCAAAAAAATCCGTGTAACCTACTATTTTTCAATAGAATGAAGAAGATTATGAGCTATATTGTTGCATTAACAGGGGGGATCGGTAGCGGTAAAACAACCGTTGCGAATCACTTTGCCAAGCTAGGAATACCGCTAGTTGATGCTGATATTATTGCCAGAAAAGTCGTCGAGCCTGGCTCACCAGCCCTTGAAGCTATCGCCTCTCGTTATGGCGCAGACATTATTCAACCTGATGGCTCTCTCAATCGACAACGTCTTAGGGAAATTATTTTTTCTGATGTCGCCGAGAAACAATGGCTAAATGCCCTACTTCATCCCTTAATTCATCAAGAAACACAACAACAATTACAGCAGGCCGATAGCCCTTATGTGTTATGGGTTGTACCTCTGTTATTTGAAAATAAACTCGCTCATCTTGCCAATCGGGTGCTGGTTATTGATGTCACCCCTGAAGAACAAATTTTACGCACGGTACAAAGAGACAATGTGAGTGAAGAGCATGTAGTGAATATTTTGAAAGCCCAAACCAGCAGAGAAAACCGTTTACTACAAGCTGATGATGTTATTACAAACCATGATGGTGAATTAAACATAGCTGAAAAGGTAGCCACATTGCACGAAAAGTATATGACGTTAGCACAACAGCAAAAATAGGAAATAAATATGAGTGAATCAAACACTGTAAACTTCGTCACTTACGAGTATCCATTGAATGAAAAAATTCGCTCATGGTTAAGGCTCGAAACACTATTACAACAGGTTTATGAGCTTAGTCACATTACATCCTATACCTCTGGTATTGCCTTTTTCCGCTCAGTTTCAGAATTAATTGAAATCCTTGATAGAGGTGAAGTACGCTCTGATCTGATCAAAGAGCTAGAAAAACAGCGTAAGCGTTTAGCTGCATGGGCCGAGGCTCCAAATGCAGACAACCAGTTGATCTCAACACTTCTTGATGATCTTGCGGCTAAGATTACCAATATCACCGCGGCGCCTAGATTTGGTCAACAATTACGAAATGACAAAATTATTAGTATGGTGCGCCAGCGCTTAAGTATCCCTGGTGGATGCTGTAGTTTCGATCTGCCCACATTACAGTTGTGGCTTCATATGCCACAAGAACAAAAAGATCAGGCTATTAGCGAGTGGCTAAAGAGTCTCATGCCACTCAAAGATGCATTAGATACTATCTTGAACTTAATCCGCCACGCAGGCGCTTTTGAGCTAAAAGAGTGCCATAATGGTTTTTATCAAGATAGTGTTGAAGACAAAGAGTTATTAAGAGTGAAGTTATCCAGCGATAAATTAATTTTCCCTCAGATTTCAGGTCATAAAACGCGATTTGCTATCCGTTTTCTTCACATTGACAGTGAAAATGGTATTGTACCCACAACGATGGCCTTTGAATTATCCTGCTGCTAATAAGGGGTAGTAATAAATGACTGAAAAAATTGAAGTTAATTGTCCAACTTGCCAAAAAGTTGTGGTCTGGGGTGAAGAAAGCCCTTATCGGCCCTTTTGCAGTAAACGCTGTCAGCTCATTGACCTAGGTGAATGGGCTGCTGAAGAAAAGCGTATTACCAGCCAAGGGGATATTTCTGACAGCGATAACTGGAGCGAACAACCCGACCAGTAGCAACATGAGTGATGAGCTTTATATCCCAATCATTCCTCTGAGATAGATTGAGATATAAAGCATTTTTGATAAATATCCTGCTGCTATAAGCTAGTAATGATATTTTTCTACACGAACAAGAAAACACTAATATGGCTGTTTACCTTGGGATACGGCCCCGGTTTATCGTCAACAACCCCTAACTTAATCTCAGTGAATATCTTCTGCGTTTAACATATCAATAATCACTCGGTTAGCTGGAGGAAATTCACTTGCGACCAAGTCTTTTTGATCGACCCAACGCCCTTTTTGTCCCTCTTTCCCATAAGGTTCATTTTCCCAATCTGAAACCATAAAGAAGTATAAAGTGACATAACGTTCATCAAATTCGTGTTCGACACAATGAAAAAGCTCACATTCAGTGACGATAATGCCAACTTCTTCTTCTAGTTCACGGATAAGTGCATCTTGCGGTTGTTCGCCGTTTTCCAGTTTTCCCCCGGGAAATTCCCAAAAACCGGCCATATGCGTTCCACTTGGACGCTCTGTAATAAATATTTTTTGCGCGTTATTACGAATAATTCCAGCAGCGATATAAAGGTGTTTTTTTTCCATAATTTCTTCGTTAAAAAGGCGGGTTACCCCGCCTTGTTTGATGTAATAATTAATTATTTTAACCGACCATGACACTGTTTGTATTTTTTACCTGAACCACAAGGACATGGATCATTACGACCAATTTTATGACCTTGTGTTGCTATTTGCGCTTCCGCTTCAGACATCAATGATTCAGCGCCAGCTTCATGGCTTAACTGTTGTCTTCTTGCTAAACGCTCAGCTTCTTCTTTACGTTGTTGCTCTAAAGCTTCAACTTCTTCAGGCAAACGAACTTGTACTTTAGAAAGTGTACTGATTACTTCATATTTTAACGATTCAAGCATATTCGCGAACATGTTGAAAGATTCACGTTTATATTCTTGTTTCGGATCTTTTTGTGCGTAACCACGTAAATGGATACCTTGGCGTAAATAGTCCATCGAAGCTAAGTGTTCTTTCCACAACGTATCTAACGTTTGTAGCATGACACCTTTTTCAAAGTTACGCATCATTTCTGCGCCAACAATCTCTTCTTTCTTCTGATAGACTTCGATGGCTTTTTCCATTATACGCTCACGAAGCGTTTCTTCATGTAACTCTGGTTCTTTATCCAGCCACTCTTTAATGGGTAAATCTAAATCAAAGTCACTCACCAGTCGTTTTTGTAGGCCTTCAATATCCCACATTTCTTCTAGTGATTGTGGTGGAATATAAGTATCGATTGTTGCCGTAAAGACATCTTCACGAATGCTATCCACGGTTTCTTTAATGTCACCACCATCGAGCAATTCGTTACGCTGACTATAAATAGCACGACGTTGGTCACTCGCAACATCATCGTACTCAAGAAGTTGCTTACGAATATCAAAGTTACGGTTTTCTACTTTACGCTGTGCATTAGCAATCGCTTTGGTTACCCATGGATGCTCAATCGCCTCACCAGGTTTCATACCTAATTTACGCATCATGCCTGTGACACGATCAGACGCAAAAATACGCATAAGCGCATCTTCCATTGATAAGTAGAAGCGAGAAGAACCGGCATCCCCTTGACGACCCGCACGACCACGTAACTGGTTATCAATACGGCGGGATTCATGGCGCTCTGTACCAATGATATGCAAACCACCCGCGGCAAGAACGGCATCATGGCGCTCTTTCCAACGTGCTTTAATTTCATCGATTTGCTCTTGAGTTGGCGATTCTAAAGCAGCAACTTCTGTCTGCCAGCTACCACCTAACATAATATCGGTACCACGACCTGCCATGTTAGTCGCGATAGTTACTGCTCCCGCTTGACCCGCGTTTGCAACAATATCTGCTTCTAAGGCGTGGAATTTAGCATTCAATACGTTATGCTCAATTTTTGCTTTTTTAAGCGCGTTAGAAATTAACTCTGACTTTTCAATTGAGATTGTACCGACCAGAACAGGCTGACCATTTTGTGTTCTTTCACGAATATCTTCGATAATAGCCGCAAATTTATCTGTTTCTGTCATATAAACCAGATCAGGTAAATCTTTACGGATCATTGGACGGTTAGTTGGAATAACAATCGTATCGAGTTTATAGATAGAACTAAATTCAAATGCTTCGGTATCCGCTGTACCTGTCATACCAGCAAGTTTTTCGTACAAACGGAAATAGTTTTGGAATGTAATCGATGCCAATGTTTGGTTTTCGTTTTGGATCTCAACACCTTCTTTGGCTTCAACAGCTTGGTGCAAACCATCTGACCAACGACGCCCTTCCATTGTACGACCTGTATGTTCGTCAACAATGATAACTTGACCATCTTTAACGATATAGTCGACATCCAAAGTAAACAGCGCATGCGCACGTAGGCCGGCCATAACATGGTGCATCAACATAATGTTAGATGGCGAATAGAGTGATTCCCCCTCTTCCATTAAGCCTGCTTCTGTCAGCAGCTGCTCAATCAGCACCAAGCCGCGTTCAGTCAGCGTAACTTGACGTGATTTTTCATCAACAGAGAAGTGACCTTCGCCTTGGAAAGTGTCTGAATCTTCTTTTTCTTGACGCACTAGCTTAGGAATTAATTTATCAACTTTTTTATACAGCTCTGAACTGTCTTCAGCAGGGCCTGAAATAATCAGTGGGGTACGAGCTTCGTCGATAAGAATGGAGTCAACCTCATCCACTAACGCATAATGAAGTTTACGCTGTACGCGCTCCTCTGGGCTAAATGCCATGTTATCACGTAGATAGTCGAAACCGAATTCGTTGTTAGTTCCGTAAGTGATGTCAGCCGCATAAGCCTCACGTTTCAGCGCAGCAGGCATACCCGGAAGGTTGATACCAACGGTTAAACCTAAAAATTCAAATAAAGGACGGTTATTTTCGGCGTCACGCTTAGCTAAGTAGTCGTTTACTGTAACAACGTGAACCCCTTTACCCGTTAAGGCATTCAAGTAAGCTGGCAATGTCGCGGTAAGTGTTTTACCTTCACCTGTACGCATCTCAGCGATACAACGTTCATTCAGAACCATACCACCAATCAACTGTACGTCGAAATGGCGCATACCGAAAACACGTTTACTGGCTTCCCGCACTGTCGCAAACGCTTCTGGGATCAAGCTTTCGAGACTTTCATTCTTGCTTAGGCGATCACGAAATTCCTGCGTTTTTGCCTTAAGCTCATCATCGCTCAATTTTTCAAATTCAGGCTCAAGACGATTGATTTTTTCAACCTCTTTACGCAAGCGACGTAGAGTACGATCATTACGACTACCAAAAACCTTGGTTAATAATTTTGTTAACATATTGATATATTCTCAGGTAATTCAGTTAATTACTAAATAGTAAAACCCTGTATTTTGAATAAATACAGTGCATCTCGAACAGATGCTTAAATAAAACTAACAATTAACTGAAAGCAGGGCCCGCGCGGATACCATGTACCTGAGCAACCCAAATAGCGGGTTGGTATGCAACGAAATGAGGGTAAGCATAGTGATCAGTTTGATCGAAACTATCACTCCATTGAAGTGAACGTTGTGCCAACATGGCATACAACGTATCAAGCATGACTTGAGGTGCTAACAGTGGCCCTTTTTTTTCATCTTGTTGATTTGCATCATCATCTTCAGAGATTGAAAAAGCGAATGTTAATTGCCTAATCACATTCCTGACCGCATGCTGCTGCCAGTAATTCACGGAATAAGAAGATGATGAGGAGCGCTGAGGGCTTTGCTGAGCAAATAAATTATCAAACGCATTAACCGCTTGGTTTTGGCGATTAATTGAAGAGGAGTTGAACTGCGTTTGCTGAGCATCAGATAACGCATTTAAAATCCCAGGCATGCCAATGCTCGTAGCCACAACCCCTAGTAAAAGGTGCGGCCAAAAGTATTTTATACCAAATTGTCGCCAAAGATTTAAAATGCCCATCAAAGTCTTATATTATATTTCTAATATACCATTCTTATTCATGATTGCTTAACAGCATGCCAACCATACCCGCTTGCTATAACTCACCAATCTCTATGATTGTGGCCCTTGTTGGCGCGATTTTCTCAAACACCCAACAGCACCTTGCTACAGCCTTGGTAATTTAGAGTATACTTAGATACTAAACCTACCTATTTAGACGGAGCTAACAATGAGAGATAGCCACCCACAAGCTTTGTTCGATGTTCTTGAGGAGTCACTCGCCAAAACGCGCAGCCCCTTGCTCACCATTCAACGTAATGCTATCGCGATTAATAAACTAAACAAAGCCGTTAAAGCACTGCTGCCAAGCGAATTAAAACCCATGTGCCGCGTAGCAAACTACCGTAATTGCATTTTGGTTATCGAAGTTGCTAACGCAAGTTGGATGACGCGACTGAATTACGAAAAACTTCAGCTACTTTCTGCATTACGAAACTCTATTCTACCATCTTTATCTTCTATAGACATCAGAATCAATCCCGTTCTCATGCGAAAAAAGGCTGAAAATAGCTCACTGAATAATCAAACAGCTAAAACTGCTCAGGTTGCGAATAAACGTAAGATCAGTACAGAAACGGCAAAACAACTTTTGCATTTAGCGGAGAATAGCCCGAAGAGATTAAAAGAGAGATTAGAGCGGCTGGCTGCACTGGCCGGAGAGAGTACCAGTACAACCAACAGAAAAGACTAACACATCATTATATATGTGGTAGTAATATCACTGCTTACTCAACACTGACTATTATCAGTGTGATTAGGCGTAAACAGTTGAAGGTGCTTTGAATGCCACCGGCAATTCAGCTTCATCTTCAAATGTGACCAGATCCCAAGCAGATTCTTTTGCTAATACCGCTTGTAGAAGTTTGTTATTCAATGCGTGGCCTGACTTGTATGCAGTAAATGCACCAATAATATTATGTCCACACATGAATAGGTCACCAATAGCGTCGAGAGTTTTGTGACGAACGAATTCATCTTCAAAACGTAGGCCATCTTCGTTGAGTACACGATAGTCATCAACAACGATAGCGCAATCGAAGCTACCACCTAAGCATAAGCCTTGGGATTGCAGATATTCAATATCACGCATAAAACCAAATGTACGCGCACGACTAATTTGGCGCACAAACGCTTCTGCTGAAAAATCCAGCTTATAACGTTGAGTGCTGCTATCAATCGCAGGGTGATTAAAGTCAATGGTAAAATCTAGGCTAAAACCATTGTATGGTGCAAATTCTGCCCATTTATCACCATCTTCTACACGTACTTTCTCTTTTATACGTAAGAATTTTTTCGCACTGTTCAATTCTTCAATACCAGCATCTAGTAATAAGAAAACGAACGGTGCTGCACTGCCATCCATGATCGGGATTTCAGGCGCATTGACTTCAATAACAATGTTATCGATACCTAATCCTGCCAAAGCAGCATTCAGATGCTCTACGGTCGAAATACGCACGTTGTCTTCGTTGACTAAGCAAGTACATAACATGGTATCGCGGACAGACTTAGCATCAGCCGGAAAATCAACCGGAGGATTTAGGTCAGTACGACGGTAGATGACCCCGGTGTTTGCCGCCGCTGGACGCAGAGTAAGCGTGACTTTTTTGCCGGTATGTAAACCAACACCAGTCGCTTCAACTATACGTTTAAGTGTCCTTTGTTTGATCATCGTATTTTTCTCGCAATGTTATCCGTCCTGCTGATTATCTTACTAGATAACCAGCGGGAAAGTTTAGCACAAAAAGCGGAGAATCCAATATTAATTAAAATTAATCGGCCTGTTTACGCAAAAATGCCGGAATATCTAAGTAATCAGGTTCTTTATTCGCTTGCGTATTTTGGTCATTCACCGCTTTCGCAGCAACTGGTTTTTCCTCTGTCAGAGAAGACATGCTATTTTGCATTTGCTGATAACGCTGCTCCATAGACGCTTGCTGTGACATCTTGTTATTCACCAGAGTGATTTCAGGGCGTTTGTCCATACCGATACCGGTAGCCACGACAGTCACGCGCAATTCATCATTCATCTCAGGGTCAAGTGATGTACCAATTACGACGGTTGCATTATCAGATGCGAATGCGCGGATGGTATTACCCACCGTTTCAAACTCATCCAAACGCAGGTCGAAACCAGCGGTAATGTTGACAAGAACACCACGTGCGCCAGACAGATCGATATCTTCCAACAGTGGACTTGAAATTGCCATTTCAGCCGCTTCTTCAGCACGATCTTCACCACGAGCCACACCGGACCCCATCATTGCGTAGCCCATCTCTGACATCACAGTACGTACGTCAGCAAAGTCCACGTTCATCAGACCTGGGCGTGTGATCAGTTCCGCAATACCTTGAACAGCGCCTTTCAGTACATCGTTAGCTGCGCCAAATGCATCAAGTAAAGAGATACCACGACCCAAGACTTTTAATAATTTATCATTTGGAATCGTAATCAATGAGTCAACATGCTTAGATAGCTCAGTGATACCAGATTCCGCAAATGCCATGCGCTTTTTGCCTTCAAAGTTGAATGGCTTAGTCACAACAGCAACTGTTAAGATGCCCAGCTCTTTGGCAACCTCAGCCACAACTGGGGCAGCACCTGTACCTGTACCACCACCCATACCAGCTGCAATAAAGACCATGTCAGCACCTTCAAGTGCATTACGTAAAGCTTCACGATCTTCTTCAGCGGCATTGCGACCAACTTCTGGGTTTGCACCCGCGCCAAGGCCTTTAGTGATACCAGTACCGATCTGGATTGTTTGTCCGACTGCAGTTTTACGCAGTGCCTGTGCATCAGTATTGACGGCGAAGAATTCCACGCCTTCAATACGTTCACGCACCATGTGTTCAACGGCGTTACCGCCGCCGCCACCAACGCCGATGACTTTAATCACCGCATCGTTGGTTAGCTCCATTGGTTCAAACATAATGTCTCTCCGTTTTGTGCTTTACTTCGAAGCTAATAATATGCTTCTGAATAAAAATTAAAATTCTTTTCTCAGCCAGCCTGTGATTTTACTAAACCACCCTTTAACTGAAGCACGTTTTTCCGTTTCGGTATCATCGCCAAGATGGCTCTCTTTACCGTAATGCAGAAGCCCAACCGCAGTTGAATAGTATGGCTCCTGAGCATAATCCGTTAAGCCTGTAATATTGAGCGGAATACCGACCCTAACTTGTGTATGGAAGACTTTTTGAGCACATTCGACGAGGCCGTCGATTTGTGCCGCCCCTCCCGTTAGCACGATACCCGCTGCCAAATGGTGTTTGACACCTTGTTGGCGTAACTGTTCCTGTAAATTTAAAATTTCTTCATTTACAAGGTTTAACAGCTCTGTGTAACGTGGTTCAATGACCTCCGCTAAAGTCTGACGTTGTAGACTTCTTGGAGGACGCCCTCCCACGCTAGGGACTTCAACAGTTTCATCTTTGCTCACTATCGAACCGACAGCGCAGCCATGACGAACTTTGATTGCCTCCGCATCACTCGGTGGAGTACCGAAGGCATAAGCGATATCACTGGTGACGACATTACCTGCATAAGGGATAACTTTGGTATGACGTAGTGCCCCACCGGTGTATACCGCCATATCCATGGTTCCGCCGCCAATATCGACAACACAAACGCCAAGTTCGCGTTCATCTTCGGTCAATACTGAATAGCTCGCCGCAAGACCTGCAAAAATCAGCTGGTCGACTTTTAATCCACAACGCTCAACCGCTTTTACAATATTTTTTGCCATGTCGTTATGACAAGTAATCAAATGTACCTTGGCTTGCATACGTACACCTGACAAACCAACAGGGTTCTTAATACCTTCTTGGTAATCAATCGCGAATTCTTGTGGTATGACATGAAGAATTCGATGCTCATCACGAACCCTAACTGATTTTGCGGTATGAACAACACTGTCAACGTCTTCTTGTGTCACTTCCTCTTCCGAAACGGGCACCATGCCGATTTCGTTTTGGCAGCTAACATGCTTACCTGATAACGCAAGATAAACTGAAGAAATTTGGCAATCCGCCATCAACTCAGCCTGATCAATCGCCCTTTGCACGCATTTAACGACTGATTCCAAGTCATTAACGCCACCTTTGTCCATTCCACGAGATGGACAACTTCCCACCCCGATAATATTCACCATACCATCGGGCAGAATTTCGCCGACAAGGGCCGACACCTTGGAAGTTCCAATTTCAAGGCCTACAACTAATTTTCTGTCCGTCGTTTTGATCATTTGCTTCTGCCTAGTCTGAGTTATTAGCAATATTAATTATTGTAACTCCAGTGGTGCATCCACTAGGAGCGGAGCCCACCCCACCGCAGCACCACTGGTATAACGAAGGTCAACATAGTCGACACGTTTATCTGTGGCTTGCTGCAAAAGCGGATAAAGTTCAAGGAAACGATTTAACCGCTGAAAAACTTCTTTTTTCCCGAGCTCTACTCGGACATCATTATCTAAGATAAGTTGCCAAGCATGGCGTGCCGTCATAGATACTGATTTCAATTTTAAATTGTGTTCTGACAATATTCTTTTAAATTCAATGTACTCTTTTATAACTTCTTTTTGGCTACCTTGGGGGCCATAGAGCATCACATAATTGCCCTTGCTGCTTTCACTCGCAGGGAGGCTAAATACTCGCCCCTCCTGATCAACCATATTTTGGTCATTCCAACGTGCGTAAGGTACGTATTCTACCAGATGTATCTTTAACTCATCAGGCCACTGTTTGCGAACCGTCACCTGACGGATCCAAGGCATCGCACTTATCTGATTTTGGATGGCATTGACATCAACTGTCATAAAAGTACCAGGTTGCCCTAGAGATAATATCGCCTTCCTCACATCATCATTGCTGGTATAGTGGCGCTCTCCGGTTAATACTAACTTTGACATTGGCAGCCTATCTGCATCTTTCATCCAGTTCATGACGGTCCAGCCACTCCAAATGATTGTTCCCACAACCATTAGAAAGAAAATCAACCCGCCGAGAAAAGCACCATTACTTGGGCCTGACCCTGACTCGTTGTTGTCATCATTATGCTTATGATGCCGAACATTCAATGCTGCCTGTGACATATCAGTTAGCCAATTCCAAAATACGTACTACCAACTGCGAAAAATCCATACCTGCTTGGCGCGCTGCCATTGGCACTAAACTGTGACTTGTCATTCCTGGTGAGGTATTCACCTCTAGCAAGTAGAATTGACCGTCACTATCTTGCATTACATCAACTCGCCCCCAACCGCGACACCCAACCGCCTGATAAGCACGCATCGCAAGTTGTGATAACTGCGCTTCTGATCCTGCATCTAAGCCACTTGGGCAAAAATATTGCGTTTCATCAGAAAGATATTTCGCCTCATAATCGTAAAACACCCCAGGAGGCTGAATACGAATTGATGGTAATGTTTGTTCACCAAGCACTGCGACCGTATATTCTGGACCACTTAACCATTTCTCAATCAGTACGGTTTCATCGAAACGAAACGCTAGTGCCAACGCCGCTGATAAATCACCTAAATTATCAACTTTGCTCATCCCTACACTTGACCCTTCAAGGCTCGGTTTGACAATAAGTGGTAATCCTAGATATGCGACTAATTCTTCAATTTTTTCAGTTTTAAGTGAACTAAACTCAAATTTACTCAACGAAACATAAGGCGATACTGCTAGCCCTGCTCCTTCCCAAAGTTGCTTTGTTCTTAATTTATCCATACTCAAGGCGGAGGCCATCACGCCACTACCTGTGTACGGCAAACCTAAAAACTCCAGCATCCCTTGAATTGTACCGTCTTCTCCCCCTCGGCCATGAAGGGCGATAAACACTTTATCAAACCCAGCATCCTTGAGAGTGACCACTGGAAAATCTTTTGTATCAATAGGATGCGCATCAATTCCAGCCTGACGTAAACCAGCAAGCACCGCATTGCCTGATTGAAGAGAAACTTCACGTTCAGCAGATGTTCCGCCAAATAACACCGCGACTTTCTCGGCCATGAATCACTCCTCTACCATGGGTGGCTGTAATTTTGTTTCAGCAAGATTACGCGCTATTTTACCAATATTCCCAGCACCTTGAACTAAAATTAAGTCATTATCTTCAAGTGCTTGAGCTAAAATTTGTGCAACTTGTTCAGGCTCTGCCACATAAATTGGATCAAGCTGACCACGACCGCGTATCGTCCGACATAATGAACGACTATCCGCCCCCGGCACAGGCTTCTCTCCCGCAGGATAAACCTCTAGCATCAGCAATACATCTACTTGGCTGAGGACATGGGCAAAGTCATCATATAGGTCACGAGTACGTGAATAACGGTGTGGCTGAAACACCATCACAATTCGTTTGTCTGGCCATCCGGCTCTTGCCGCTTTTATTGTCGCGTCAACCTCTGTTGGATGGTGACCATAATCATCCACCAACATCACTTCGCCTTCTTTACCATTCACATGACGTAGTGAATAGTTTCCAAGAAAATCAAAACGGCGCCCTGTACCTTGGAACTCAACCAGTGCAGACAAGATATGCTGATCATCAATGCCTTCTTCCGTCGCCACGGCGACAGCCGCTGTTGCATTCAGAGCGTTATGTCGCCCCGGTGCATTCAGCACTACGGTCAGTTCCGGCATATTTTCACGGGCAATAGTAAAGAAGCCTTGATTACCTTTTTGCTCATATTTAACGATGCGTACATCGGCATCTTCACTAAAGCCATACGTCGTCACGTAGCGACTGACTCGCGGTAATAATGAACGGATCACAGGATCATCAATACACATCACCGCACGACCATAAAATGGTAAGTTATGCAGGAAGTTGATGAACGTATCTTTCAAGGTTTCAAAGTTACCTTGGTAAGTATCCATATGGTCCGCTTCAATGTTAGTAACCACTGCAACTAAAGGCTGCAAATGTAAGAAAGAGGCGTCACTTTCATCAGCTTCTGCGATTAAATAACGGCTACTACCTAAACGGGCATGAGTCCCCGCGGATTTCACTAGACCGCCGTTAACAAATGTAGGATCTAAGCCCGCTTGCGCATAGATCCCTGAAATCATCGCTGTTGTCGTAGTTTTACCGTGTGTACCTGCCACTGCAATACCATGACGATAACGCATTAATTCCGCCAACATTTCAGCGCGGCGGATAACAGGAATACGTAATTCATGCGCCGCTTGGATTTCAGGGTTATCCGCTGAAATTGCAGTCGAAACAACGACTACGCTCGCATCTTCAACATTCTCAGGACGGTGATTAAAATAAATAGTTGCACCTAAAGCCGTGAGTTGCTGAGTAACGGCATTTGGCGCTAAATCAGAACCACTAATTTGGTAACCTTCATTTGCCAACACTTCGGCGATACCACCCATGCCAGCACCACCGATACCGACAAAATGGATGTGCCTGACTCTTCTCATTTCTGGCACTGATGTTCTTAATTTCGCCAACTGTTGTGTATTCACTGTATGTCTTCGCTTTTAGTTAATTCTATATCTATGCCATGTTATCGATGGTGATAACTATTTAGCCACTTCACTGATTACTGCCGCTACACGCTCTGTCGCGTCGGTGATAGCACAAGAACGTGCTTTTTTCGCCATCGATAATAATGCTTGCCTATCCCACTGCGCCAATAGGCTAGCAACGTTATCCGCAGTAAATTGTGGTTGCTCAAGGATTTTTGCCGCTCCCGCCTTTTCTAGCGGAAGCGCATTCCAATACTGTTGACGATCTTTATGCTGAAATGGCACAAAAATCGCAGGTAACCCTGCTGCGGCAATTTCACTGACCGTTAACGCTCCAGAACGGCAAACCACAATATCCGCCCATGCATACGCCTGAGCCATATCATCAATAAACTCCGTAACTTTATACTCGGAATTAACTGAATTTTTTAGCCGTTCATTATACAACGCTTCTGTAGTTTCCTTACTGCCTTTTCCCGCTTGATGCCAGATATTTAACTGTTTGCCTACTTTTTCAGCAACCTCTGGCATTACTTGGTTCAAAATACGCGCGCCTTGACTACCACCTACAACCAGTACGCGTATTTTACCGTCGCGATCCGATAATCGCTCCTCGGGCAGTGGCAGCGCTAAGACATCTTTTCGTACTGGATTGCCAACAATTGGCGCATCCGCAAAAGCACCGGGGAACGCTTGAAGTACTCGTTTTGCAATTTTTGACAACCATTTATTCGTTAAACCTGCAATCCCATTTTGTTCATGTAGCACCACAGGTACACCTGATAACCAAGCCGCAATCCCACCAGGCCCTGAAACATATCCGCCCATACCGAGTACAGCGTCAGGTTGATATTGTTTGATAATGGCTTTTGCTTGGCGTATCGCTTTAAAGATCCGCCAAGGCGCGGCAGCCAATGCTAACGCGCCTTTACCTCTAAGCCCTGATATCCGTATAAATTCAATCTCAATACCATGTTGCGGTACTAACGTTGCTTCCATGCGATCGGCTGTGCCTAACCAACGGATTTCCCAGCCTTGAGCCTGCAAATAATGGGCCACAGCTAAACCTGGGAATACATGCCCCCCAGTACCACCAGCCATGACTAATAACCTTTTTGCTTGACTCATTTAACACTCCTTACAAACGCCTGCGCTTTTTGCAGACGTGTTTCAAAATCGACACGTAATAACACGGCAATAGCAGCAGACATAATTAATAGGCTTGAGCCACCATAGCTGATCAATGGCAATGTTAACCCCTTCGTCGGTAACATACCGGCAGCAGCCCCAACATTAACTAATGCTTGGAAGGTAAACCAAATACCTATCGAACACGCTAAATAGCCAGCAAATAATTGGTTAGCTAATAAAGCTCGACGGCCTATCATCATTGCGCGAAATGCCAGCATAAATACCATCAATAACACCAACACAACGCCAATATAGCCAAGCTCCTCAGCTAAAACCGAAAAAATAAAGTCCGTATGCGCTTCTGGTAAATATTCCAGTTTTTGGACTGAGTTCCCTAACCCTTGCCCAACTAACTCACCTCGACCAAATGCCATTAATGATTGGGTAAGCTGATAACCGCTACCAAACGGGTCTTCCCATGGATTCAAAAATGATGTCACTCGGCGCAAACGGTAAGGCTCAAACCAAATCAGTGCTAATACCCCGACAACACACGCCGCAATCCCAATAATAAAGGGGGCCAATCTTGCTCCGGCAAGGAAGAGCAACCCAAGGGTGGTGACGACTAGTACGATAACGGTTCCCAAGTCAGGCTGTAGTAGCAATAATGATGACATCACAATCAAGATACACATTGGTTTTACAAAACCAAGGAAGCGTGTTCTCACTTCCTCTGACTTTCTTACTAAGTAACTGGATACATAGCAAAATAGAGCTAATTTAGATAACTCAGCCGGCTGAATTTTAACAATACCGATATCAATCCAACGCGACGCACCGTTGACAGAGCTCCCTGCAACCAGTACTACCGCTAATAACAGCAGGGAGACCATTAACAATACAAAGCTGTATTTTTCCCAAACTGCCATTGAGATCCGCATCACGCCTAACACTAAAACAAAGGCAATGGCTAAATAAACGGCATCACGCTTGGCAAAATAAAAAGGATCCTCTGTCAATCTTTGCCCCACCGGCATGGATGCCGATGTCACCATAATAAAACCGATTGCAGCGAGGCCAAGTGCCAGCCATACCAAGGTGCGGTCATAGAGTGTTGAGCCAGCAATAACGCCACCCTTTTCACCAAGCACCCAGTTTTTTATACGCACAGCACCTGGTATAGTCATCAGCCTAACTCCTTCGCTAACTGAGCAAAAATCATCCCTCGCTGCTCAAAGTTTTTAAATTGGTCGATACTTGCACAAGCTGGAGACAGTAAAACCATATCGCCTGATTTTAAATGTGGAGCCAAATAACGCATGCTCTGCTCCATCGTTTCCGTCAGCACAGATTTTTCAGGCTCCAATTGGGCTAGAGCTTTACCGTCACGACCAAAGCAGTACACACGCACATTATCTTGGGCAAGATACGGCTTTAAGGGTGAAAAATCGGCAGCTTTACCATCACCACCTAATAGCAGATGCAGTGTTCCATCCACTTTTAAGCCATTTAGTGCGGCTTCCGTGCTACCCACATTGGTCGCTTTAGAGTCGTTAATCCAACGTACTCCGTTGTTCAATAACACCAGTTGGAAACGGTGCATTAATCCAGCGTAATTTTTCAGTACATCCAAGCAAGCCTTACGCTCTATGCCTGCAATATCTGCCAGTGCAAGCGCTGCCAGCGCATTCGTGTAATTGTGTTGCCCAGTCAAATGCATATCGGCAACATCAATGATGGCTTGCCCTTTCGCAACTAATAAACGCTGTTGTGTATCAAAATAATAATCACCACTATCGACCCCAAAGCTGATACACGCTTCATGACGTCTATCTCGTGGTAACGTCAGTGGGTCTTGCGCGTTCACAATGCAATTCGCCGCATTATGATAAATACGTAATTTAGCGTCGCGATACTGCGCTAACCCTAATGGATAGCGATCCATATGGTCTTCTGTCACATTCAGTACGGTTGCCGCTAAGGCTTGTAAACTGGATGTGGTTTCTAATTGGAAGCTTGATAACTCAAGCACATAAAGCTGGTGACCTTGGTTCAGTAGGGATAATGCAGGAATACCAATATTGCCACCCACACCAACAGAGATACCTGCGGCTTTTGCCATTTCCCCGACTAAAGAAGTCACCGTGCTTTTACCGTTAGAACCAGTAATGGCAATGATTGGTGCATCAGCCTCACGACAAAACAGCTCAATATCGCCAACAATCTCAATGCCTTTATTAGCCGCCTGTTGCAACTCAGGTGTCGCTAGAGCAATACCCGGACTTGCGACAATCAAATCAGCTTCTTGTAACCATGAGTTATTTAAACTGCCATGGTGATATTCGACATTGCTAGGTAATTGCTCTACGCCAGGTGGGGCAGAACGAGTATCTATCACACGTGGAATGACACCTTGTGATAAGAAAAAGTGCACACAGGATAGGCCTGTTAGGCCTAACCCGATAATCACCACTTTTTTACCTTGATACTGTTTACCCTGAATACGAGCCATGTTTAACGTACCTTCAATGTTGCTAACCCAATCAGGACTAGCATTAAGGAAATAATCCAAAAACGCACAATTACGCGTGGTTCCGGCCACCCTTTCAACTCATAATGATGATGAATTGGTGCCATACGGAATATACGTTGACCACGTAATTTGAAAGAACCCACTTGTAAGATGACTGATAATGTTTCTACAACAAACACGCCACCCATAATGACTAACAAAAACTCTTGGCGTAGTAGAACTGCGATAGTACCTAGAGCGCCTCCGAGTGCTAAAGAACCTACATCCCCCATAAAGACTTGTGCTGGGTAAGTGTTAAACCATAGGAAACCTAATCCCGCACCAACAATAGCCGTACAGACGATCACTAGTTCACCAGCGTGTGGCAAGAATGGAATATGCAAGTAACTCGCAAAGTTAACGTTACCTGTCGCCCACGCGACCAAAGCAAACCCTGCCGCAACGAATACTGTTGGCATAATTGCTAAACCATCAAGACCGTCAGTTAAGTTAACGGCATTACTGGTTCCAACAATCACAAAGTAAGCCAGCAGAATATAAAGCATTCCCAGTTGAGGCATCACATCTTTAAAGAAAGGTACGACTAATTGTGTCGCTGGCGTCTCGTTACCGACTGCATACATTGAAAAAGCAACAATGAGCGCAATGACGGATTGCCAAAAATATTTCCAGCGAGCAATTAAGCCTCGGCTATTTTTTCTAACCACTTTTAAGTAGTCATCAGCGAAGCCTACAAGGCCATACCCCACCAATACCAACAGGACACACCAAACATAGGGATTATCTAAACGTGCCCACAACAACACCGATATACTGATTGAAAATAGAATCAGTATGCCGCCCATTGTAGGTGTGCCACGTTTACTAAAGTGAGACTCAGGCCCTACATCGCGAACGACTTGACCAATCTGCATTTTTTGTAAATAGGTAATTAAACGTGGCCCCATCCATAACGCGATAGCGAGTGCCGTTAGCAAACCGACAATGGCTCTGAACGTCAGATAAGAAAAGACGTTAAAAACAGAAAAATGATGCACCAATATTTCGGCAAGCCAGACTAACATGCAAAGCACTCCTTTAATGCATTCACGACATCTTCCATCGCGGAGCTACGTGAACCTTTAACTAAAATAGAAACAACTTCATTCTGCTGGACTAGCGGAATCAGTCGGGTTAATAAATCTTTTTTGAATGCAAAGTGCTCACCACATTCACTGAATTGACTGATCATTTCGCTCAGCGTACCCACACTCAGTACTTTATCCAGACCTGCATCTTTTGCCGCAATGCCAACTCGTTGATGACAATCTTGTGCGTAATCGCCAAGCTCGCCCATATCACCTGCAATCAAAATACGATAGCCGGGCATTTTAGCTAAAACATTAATTGCTGCAATCATTGAGCCATCATTCGCGTTATAAGTGTCATCCAATACCACTTTTGTTGGACTCAGTTGTACCGGATATAAACGCCCCGGCACTGCTTTCGTCGTCGCTAACCCATTGCGAATATCTTCCAGCGTTGCGCCAACTGAAATGGCAAGCGCACTTGCCGCAAGGACATTGGCAATGTTATGCATCCCCGGTAAAGGCAATGTGATTGCAATTTGCCCAACTGGCGTATGCAACGTAAAGTTTGTTGAAAGTTGTTTAACTTCAATATCCGATGGATAGAAATCCGCTTTGTCTTGTGGCTTCAGCGAGTAATACCACACGGTTTGCCGCGGTTGAAATTGCCAATGTGGCGAATAACTATCAAGGTTAACAATCGCGGTACCTTCGTCAGGTAGACCTTGGTAAATTTCCCCTTTTGCGCGAGCCACACCTTCAGGTGAACCAAAGCCGGCAAGATGTGCTGCAAATAAATTATTCACCAGTGCACTCTCAGGCTTCACGATATTCGTGGTATAGGCGATTTCATTTGGATGATTCGCCCCCATTTCAATTACGGCATAATCATATTCGTGAGTTAGCCGAAATAGCGTTAATGGCACACCAATATCATTATTTAAGTTACCCGCTGTATACAGGGTTTTGCCACGCTGAGATAAAATGGATGCGGTCATCTCTTTAACAGAGGTTTTCCCCGAGGAGCCTGTTAAACCGACTACTTTCGCTTGGCTTTGCTTGCGCACCCATGCAGCAAGTTGCCCCATAGAAAGACGAGTGTTCGCCACAATAACCTGTGGGCAATCAACATCAAGCTCACGCTCAACCAGTAATGCAACGGCGCCATTTTCAACCACAGAAGGGGCAAAGTCATGGGCATCAAAACGCTCACCTTTTAAGGCGATAAATAAGCAGTCTTGACCAATTTGGCGGCTATCTGTACTCACTTCACTTAATGTCAGTGTAGCGGCATCAATACCTTCAGCATTAAATAAACGCCCAGCCGTCACGGCCGCCAGTTGAGCTAACGTTAAGGGGATCATGCTAACACCCCCAATAGCCTTGCAACGGTTAGGCGATCTGAATAATCTAAACGGCGATGACCGATAATTTGATAATCTTCATGGCCTTTACCTGCGATCACAATCACATCATCCGCATTTGCCTGCATGATTGAGCTGGTAACCGCTTCCGCACGCCCTGGGATCGCAAGAACTCGACTTGAATCGAGGATCCCCGCCATAATGTCATTGATAATATCTAACGGCTCTTCACTGCGCGGGTTATCATCAGTAATAACGACTTTATCCGCCCACTCTTCTGCCGCTGCGCCCATCAAAGGTCGCTTGCCTTTATCACGGTCTCCCCCGCAACCAAAGACACACCATAATTGGCCTTTACAATGTAAGCGTGCTGCCGCCAACGCTTTTTCGAGTGCATCCGGTGTGTGCGCATAATCAACAACCACGGTTGGTTTGTTTGGCGCACTAAACACTTCCATTCGACCACATACTGGTGAAAGAGATGATGATGCCTCTAATAGCTGTTCTAACGAATAATCCATCGTCAGCAGTGTTGCCATAGCTAACAATAAGTTGCTGACGTTAAATGCGCCCATCAATGGGCTTTCTAACGTTCCGTTGCCCCATGATGAGGTAAATTGAATGGTTGCTCCGCGATCATGATATTCAACCGCTGTTGCTTGTAACCATGGCCCTTGCCATTGCTCAGGAATTCGTTGTTCCATAGAAACGGCGCAAGCTTGCGGTAAACGCTGTAACCATTTTAGACCC
Organism: Providencia sp. PROV267; assembly: GCF_028477825.1. Classification (NCBI taxonomy): domain Bacteria; kingdom Pseudomonadati; phylum Pseudomonadota; class Gammaproteobacteria; order Enterobacterales; family Morganellaceae; genus Providencia; species Providencia sp. PROV267. Next base: position 38,701 of record NZ_JAMPLX010000005.1, read on the forward strand.
ACATCATCATCAGCATTAATAATTTGCGCTTTGGTTTGATGTGTCGAAAACAGTAACCATTTCGCCGCTTCATAACTTTCCATATCACCATGGTAATCTAAATGGTCACGGCTTAAATTTGTAAATACTGCGGCATCGAAAGATAAGGCAGCTACGCGACCTTGCACAAGGCCGTGAGAGGAGACTTCCATCGCGGTTAATGTAGCCTTCTGCTTCAATAACTGAGTCAACTCAACTTGAATATCCACAGCGGAACCTGTGGTGTTTTCACTCGGCGCAACTTGCCCAAGTAAACCATTCCCTACGGTCCCCATGACAGCACTGGTTTCACCTAATCCTTGTGCCCACTGCGCGATCAGTTGAGTTGTCGTCGTTTTACCATTAGTGCCTGTCACCCCAACCAATTTCATTTTTTCAGCAGGATGTTGATAAAATGCCCCCGCTAATGCTGATAGGCGACTATTCAGATCATTTAGGTAAACAACGGGAACGCCGTGGATATAACGAATTTCACCTTCAGCGGCTTCACCATGCGCTTCTGCAACCACCGCGGCGACCCCTTGGGCGATCGCTTGAGAAATATAGTGTCGACCATCTGATTGATGGCCTTTAATTGCGATAAACAGATCACCGGCAGCCGCCTTACGACTGTCTAATGTCATCTCACGTAACGAGACATTTGCTGTGCTAACGCCAAATGGCGAAAGAAGATCACAAAGATTACGATCTGCCACTTTTAACCTCTTTTCTGTTAAGAACTGTGTCGTTTTTATCGTCTGTTTGTAGTGCATCGGGTTCAACGTTCATCATGCGTAAAACACCGCCCATAATTGAACCAAACACGGGTGCCGATACTGCACCACCATAATATTTACCCGCTTTAGGCTCATTGATAAGAACGACAAGGGCATAGCGTGGGTTACTTGCAGGCGCGACGCCTGCGGTATAAGCAATATATTGATTAATGTAGCGCCCTTCCGGCCCTACTTTTTTCGCAGTACCTGTTTTTATCGCGATACGATAGCCTTTTATTGAGGCTCTTGTTCCCCCACCACCCGGCAAGGCAACACTTTCCATCATGTGCACAACGGTGCGCATTATATGCTCAGGAAAAACGCGTGTTCCCGGCACAGGAGGGTCAACTTTAGTAATCGATAGCGGGCGATAAATCCCGAAACTACCAATTGTTGCATAGGCACGGGCTAACTGTAACGGTGTTACCATTTGCCCATACCCGAAAGAAAAGGTGGCCCTTTCTAAATCAGACCACCGTGTTTTTTTACTTGGAAAGATGCCACTACTTTCCCCGACTAACCCCAGATTAGTCGGCTTGCCAAACCCAAAGCGGCTATACACATCCACCAGCTCTGTGGCAGGCATCGCTAACGCCAGTTTTGAAACACCCACGTTACTCGACTTCTGTAAAATACCTGTAATTGATAATTCAGGATAACGAGCTACGTCTTTGATTTCATGACCATTAACTCGATATGGATAGGTATTCAATACGGTATTTTCTTTGACAATACGGTTATTTAATGCACTCATAACGACGAGCGGCTTGACCGTTGAACCCGGTTCAAAAATATCGGTGATCGCACGGTTACGCATAGCATCCATGGGGGTTCCTGCCAAATTGTTCGGGTTATAGGATGGGCTATTCGCCATCGCTAAAATCTCCCCCGTGTGCACATCCACTAAAATGGCAACACCTGATTCAGCTTTGTTTTCCTGAACACCTTTCGTTAATTCACGATAAACGATAGATTGAATGCGTTCATCAATACTTAGCACTAAGTTATGAGCCGCTTGGCTATCAACGGAAGAAACCGTTTCAATCACACGCCCATTACGGTCTTTACGAACAATACGCTCACCTGGCTCCCCTTTTAACCAGCGCTCAAAGCTCTTCTCGACGCCTTCTATCCCTTCGCCATCAATATTTGTCACACCAATTAAGTGCGCTGCAACAGGCCCTGAGGGGTAGTAACGGCGTGACTCTTTGCGTAAATAGATACCGGGTAATTTTAGTTTCGTGATGTATTCGCCAATAGAAGGGTTGACTTGACGAGCGAGGTATACAAAGCGCCCTTTTGGATTGGCAGAAATTTTAGCGGTGATCTGCTCAAGTGGGATCTCCAATGCATCAGCGAGCGCTTTCCAATGTTCATCATTGTTCACCCCACCTTTTTCAAATACCACTTTTGGGTCAGCCCAAATCGCATTAACAGGCACACTAACAGCCAGTTGCCGCCCTTCCCTATCGCTTATCATGCCACGTGCTGTAGAGACCTCTTGAACACGTAGGGAGCGCATATCCCCTTCTTTAACTAACTTTTCAGGCGAAATGATTTGTAGATAAGCTACACGCACTAAAAGCCCGACTAAAGCCAGTAGAATACCGCCGCACAACAAGGCAAAACGCCAGCTAACAAAGCTGGTATTTTCAGACTGTTTTTTATTCCTAGCTGACTTAGGTGCTTTCATTCGTAACCTTATCTACTGCTTAGAGACAATGATATTTTCTTGAGAAGGTTCAACATGAACCATCTGCAACTTTTCCACCGATAAACGTTCAACTCGGCTATGACTTCCCAATGCGTTTTCTTCCAAGATCAAGTTACGCCATTCAATATCCAGCGCATCTTTCTCTTCATATAACTTGTCTTTTTCTGCCGTTAGCAAACGCGTTTCATGGGCAGTTGTGACCACAAAAATAGCGCTAATAATGATGGCCACTAGCAAAATCAAAGGAATTACCCCATGACGAAAAAGGTCACGACCAATCACTTTCCCAAGACTATGCCTTTCTGGAACCATAATTACAGTGTCCTCTGTGCAAAACGCAGTACAGAACTACGTGCCCTTGGGTTTTCGTCAATTTCAGCGTCTGAAGGCTTCATTTTGCCCACTTCACGCAGCTTAGCGACGCCCAGTTCTCGTATTTGAGCTTCCGTAAGAGGGATGCCAGCAGGAACACTAGGCCCTTTGCTATTTTGACGAATAAACCGCTTCACTAGCCTATCTTCCAATGAATGGAAACTGATCACCGAAAGACGTCCTTCCGGTGCTAATACAGAGACAGCACCTTCAAGCGCCTGCTCTATTTCTTCCAACTCACTGTTAATGTAAATACGTATTGCTTGAAAACTTCGCGTTGCAGGGTGCTTATGACGCTCTTTGATAGGGCTGACTTTAGCGATCAATTCAGCCAACTCACGAGTTCTCGTTAAAGGTGTTTCTTCTGGATTGTGGTTACGCTCAACGATGGCTTTCGCAATGCGTTTTGCAAAACGTTCCTCTCCAAAAGTTTTCAAAACCCATGCGATGTCATCAGCTTGTGCATTCATTAGCCATTGTTGGGCTGACTGCCCTTTCGTTGGATCCATACGCATATCCAACGGCCCATCACGCATAAATGAAAAACCACGCTCAGGATCATCCAGTTGGGGGGATGACACCCCTAAGTCCAGTAATACGCCATCAATTTTGCCAACTAGCCCTTCTTCTTCTACATACTCTGCAATTGCAGAAAATGGGCCATGCTTGATCATAAAGCGAGGGTCATCAATTTCTTGCGCTGCTTTAATCGCCTCTGGATCACGATCGATAGCAATCAGACGCCCTTGCTCGTTTAGCTGGCTTAAAATCAGCCTTGAATGCCCACCACGCCCAAAAGTTCCATCAATATAAATACCGTTTGGTTTAATATTTAGGCCATTTACTGCTTCATCAAGCAGTACTGTTACATGTTTAAATTGTTGCTGTGTCATGTTTATAGTGACAAATCCTGTAAACGGGTTGACAGTGGTTCTTGGGTTTGTCGTTCAGCGGCAATATCCTCTTCCACTTGCTGATACCAAGTCTGTTCATCCCAAAGTTCAAATTTATTTATTTGGCCTACTAGCATGACCTCTTTTGTTAGCCCTGCATGTTGACGTAGCGTGCTGGCTAACAAAAGACGCCCTGAGCTATCCATTTGACATTCACTGGCATGTCCCAACAAAAGTCGTTGGACACGTCTTTCTGCTGGATTCATGGTTGATAGGCGAGAGAGCTTTTCTTCGATGATTTCCCACTCAGGTAAAGTGTAAAGCAGCAGGCATGGCTGGTGGAGGTCGATAGTACAAACCATCTGCCCCTTAGATTCCTCGCTCAACATTCCCCGATATCGGGTAGGCACGGTAAGCCGCCCTTTGCTGTCGAGATTTACCAGTGTTGCCCCACGAAACATACCCAGTAAAACCTCTTTATTTCCTATTTACCCACTTTACCCCACAATTCTCCACTTATAAAGTTTACGAATGGTAGGAAAACGTTGTCAAGCCAGACGCGCCTAGCTTTTGCTTTATTTACAGAACAATTCAGAAAAGATAAGAGTGGGTAAAATCTACTTCGGAGATAAAATGAGGAATAACGGATTGATATAATTCATTTATTTTCAACAAAAGAGCAAATATTACGTAAACTCTATTTTACTGATGAAAAAACACTCAAATGATGATATTTCCTTTATATGTCTCATTTTTAATCAGTATATCGTTAACCGATTCTTTACTTTCAAAATAACCGTGAATGTTTAATAAAGGTAAATATTATCGATAACAGCCTCACAGAAAAATAAAAACCATATATTTCATATAATTAAAATACTGTTTTAATAGCCAGTATTTTACAATAAATAAAATTTTACGTGCTTTCTTTGATTTAAAAATTATTTCTTAAATCAAATTTTTTTATTTTATTTTCTTTACAATGATAAATTAGATTTACCTCGTTAAGAATAGTCCTAAAGTTAAATATTTACTTATTTTTAGCATGAAATAAAAAGCCCCATTTACTTTGGGGCTAACATAATACTTATAAACGTGATCGATATCACTTAATATTCAACCTGACTTTTTGTCTGGTTTTTATTATTTAAATGATATTTTACTGTTTGCGCCCGAGGCTACCGCGTCGGCACAGATCACGACGAATACGAGTAATCCCTGCATCCGGTTTTTGTTTTTCATCTAAACTTGCCAACACCAGTTCTAAAATACGCTCAGCAATATCTCTGTGACGTTGTGCAAGTGATAAAACAGGGCAACCTAAAAAGTCCAGCAACTCACTGTCACCAAACGTTGCAATTACCATATGCTCAGGTAGACGACCATCACGCTTCAATGCAACATCTAACACCCCCTGTAACAGCGAAAATGAGGTTGTAAAGAGTGCATCAGGCATCTGATTGCCTTTATCTAACCAGTCAGCAAAGACCTCCGCCGCTGACGCCCGCTCATAGCTATTTGCATAGAGATACTTGACCTCACGAGCATCACCTTGCCAGCCTTTTCTAAAACCTTGTTCACGAAGGTAGCTCACCGATAATTCTGGCAGAGCGCCAAGATACAAGACTGACTCCGCGGAAAATTGCCTCAACTCCGTAGAGAGCATCAATGCATCTTCTTGGTCATCCCCGACAACGCTAATAAAGTGCTCTTGTTCTAGCGCCCTATCTAACGCAATAATCGGCAAAGAACGGTTGGCCCAACGCTGATAAAAAGGATGTTCAGGTGGCAGCGCCGTTGAAACAATAATCGCATCAACTTGGCGTTGTAGAAGGTGCTCAACGCAACGAATTTCGTTATCGGGCTGATCTTCTGAACAGGCAATCAACAGTTGGTAGCCACGCTGACGTGCTTGACGCTCAAGATAATTAGCAATGCGAGTATAACTTGTGTTTTCGAGATCGGGGATCACTAGCCCAATCGAACGTGTTCTCCCTGCACGTAGCCCTGCTGCTACAGCATTTGGATGGTAATTGTGCTCTCTGACAACAGCCATCACTTTTTCTACAGTTTTATCGCTGACTCGATACTGCTTGGCCTTGCCGTTGATCACATAACTAGCCGTTGTGCGAGATACCCCCGCTAAACGGGCTATTTCATCCAGTTTCACGTTAACCTCTTTGTGTTATCAGATAAAACCAACATATTGATTTTACTATTTATTTTTTACAATCCCTGATAACCGTAGCCAAGCTAAAATAGCCGCCAACGGTTAAAGCCCCGAATCAATCGGGGCTCTATGCAATGGTATTCTACCTTCAGCCGATAAATTTTTCACCGCATAATTTTATCGCCACGTGAAACACCAACAATACCTGAGCGTGCAACTTCAACAATTTCAGCAACGCCACGGACTGCTTCAATGAATGCGTCCAGTTTATCGCTTGTTCCCGCTAGCTGAACGGTATACAGCGTAGGCGTTACATCAACGATTTGACCGCGGAAAATATCGGAGCAACGTTTAATTTCATCGCGGCCATAACCCGATGCTTGCAGTTTAACTAGCATGATCTCACGTTCAACATGTGCTGAAGCCGTTAGTTCACTTACACGTAAGACATCGACTAACTTATGCAGTTGCTTTTCAATCTGCTCAAGCACCTTTGCATCACCTTTTGTTTGAATGGTCATACGTGACAGTGTTGGGTCATCGGTAGGTGCAACCGTTAAACTTTCGATATTATAACCACGTTGAGAAAACAGCCCAATAACACGGGAAAGTGCCCCCGATTCATTTTCTAGTAAGACGGATAAAATACGACGCATGATCAGGTCCTCTCTGTTTTACTCAGCCACATTTCATCCATTGCACCACCACGTATCTGCATTGGGTAAACATGTTCAGTTTCATCAACGTTAATATCCACAAAAACTAAGCGTTGGTTTTCATTCACTTCTACCAGTGCTTGTTTTAATTTTTCTTCGAGTTCATCGGGGGAATGAATCGAAATACCTACATGACCATAAGCTTCTGCAAGTTTGACGAAATCAGGAAGCGATTGCATATAAGATTGAGAATGGCGGCCTTGATAAATCATATCTTGCCACTGCTTAACCATCCCCAAAAACCCATTATTGAGATTCAACACAACCACCGGTAAACCATATTGCATTGCGGTCGACAGTTCTTGGATATTCATTTGAATACTGCCATCGCCAGTAACACAGATAACCGTAGATTGTGGATGTGCTAATTTAACCCCCAAAGCGGCAGGTAAACCAAAGCCCATGGTGCCTAAGCCCCCTGAATTAATCCAATGGCGAGGCTTATCAAATGGGTAATACAGTGCGGCAAACATTTGATGCTGCCCAACATCAGAAGTGACATACGCCTCACCATTTGTCAGGCGGTAAATGGTTTCAATCGCTTGCTGAGGTTTCACTTTTTGGCTATTGGTTTCATAACGGAGGCATTTTCTCTCTCGCCAAGTTTCAATCTCTTTCCACCATGTTTTTAATGCTTGGCTATTTTGTTTGGTGGAAACTTGATCGAGCTGACTCAACATTTGCTGAAGTGTCAGCTTAGCATCCCCTACGATCGGAATATCTGTATTAACGGTTTTAGAAATAGAGGTTGGGTCGACATCAATTTGGATCACGGTTGCATTCGGACAATATTTTTCAAGATTATTCGTTGTCCTATCATCAAAACGCACACCAACAGCAAAAATAACATCAGAATTATGCATCACCTTATTGGCTTCATATGTACCGTGCATACCAAGCATCCCAACTGACTGGTGATGGGTTTCTGGAAATGCCCCTAGCCCCATGAGTGTTGATACAACAGGCAGTTGCAGTTTTTCTGCTAATGCGATGATTTCAGCCGAACAATTTGCGTTGATTGCCCCTCCACCGATATAGAAAACAGGTTTCTGCGCCGCAATCAATTTTGTTAACGCTTTTTTAATCTGCCCTTTGTGCCCTTGAAGGGTTGGGTTATAAGAGCGTAAAGAAACCGCTTCAGGATAGCGGTAAGGGTATTTGTTTGCCGGATTAACCGTATCTTTAGGTAAGTCGATAACCACAGGACCTGGACGACCACTTGCAGCGATATAGAAGGCTTTCTTAATGGTTTCAGGTATGTCTTCGGCTTTTTTAATTAAAAAGCTGTGTTTTACAATTGGGCGAGATATTCCCACCATATCACACTCTTGGAATGCATCATTCCCAATCAAGGAGCTTGCTACTTGTCCTGATAAAACAACCAAAGGAACAGAGTCCATGTATGCCGTCGCAATCCCTGTAATTGCATTTGTCGCACCAGGACCCGAGGTCACTAAAATCACCCCGACTTCTCCTGTTGAGCGTGCATAACCATCCGCCATATGAACCGCGGCTTGTTCATGGCGAACGAGGATGTGATCAATACCGCCTACCGTATGAAGTGCATCATAGATATCTAAAACAGCACCACCTGGATACCCAAATACATGCTTTACACCTTGGTCAATCAAAGACTTGACGACCATTTCTGCTCCCGACAACATCTCCATGAGTTTGCCCCCAGACTATTTTTACAAGTTAACAGAGGTATGACAGTCCTCTACTATGTATTGTCATTTCTGCCGTAGTTATGACTGCTATTAACATATCGTTGTGTCTAAGGTGACGCAAACACCATTTATTAAGCAAACATGACAACTTTGAATATTATCTTTATCTACTCAGATTATTGGTTGAATTAACCAAGAAAAGGAAGAATGGTGGAAAATATCACTATAAAGCGATGAAAAAGAGTACAAAGAGAAGCCGGATATCATGCTATGTGTTATCCGGCTCTATTGAGGAATTATTCGCGGTACATTGATTCAATTTCAGAGTGATAACGCTCTGAAATAATTTTTCTACGCAGCTTTAAGGTTGGTGTGAGCTCCCCTTTTTCCATGGAAAAATTAGCCGGGAGTAACGTAAAACGCTTAACCTGATGGAAATTTTCGATATTTTTCTGTAGCTCTTTTAAGCGATTTTCAAACAGAGCCACAATATTCGAATCTTTTAATAGCTCTAATCGATCACGATATTTTAAATTGATCGAACGCGCATATTCTTCTAATGAATCATAACAAGGTACGATCAGCGCCGAAACGAATTTACGCGCATCCGCGATAACGGCGATATGCTCGATAAACCGGTCTTGGCCTAACACCCCTTCGATCATTTGTGGTGCAATATATTTCCCATTTGAGGTTTTCATTAAATCTTTTAAGCGGTCGGTAATATACAAATTACCTTGAGCATCGATTTCACCTGCATCCCCAGTTTTTAACCAGCCGTCAGGGGTAAATGCATCTTCTGTCTCTTTTTGGCGATGATAATAGCCTTTCATGACCACAGGCCCTTTTACCTGAATCTCATTATTATCGCCAATACGTACCTCAACCGATGACAACGGTGTGCCGATAGAGCCTAATGGGTATTCCCCCTCTTCCCAACATGACACCGTCGCACAAGTTTCTGTCATCCCATAACCATATTTGATGTTCACGCCTACTGCGAGAAAAAAGGCGATAACATCATCATCTAAACGAGCACCGGCGGCAGGCATAAAGCGAATACGTCCACCTAACAGTTGGCGTAGCTTTGTTAACACTAACCTGTCGGCTAAATTAAACAATGACTGATTCAGCGCATTTAGCTGCTTACCTTGTGCCAGCGCTTTAACCCTTTTATTGCCTTGTGCGATTGCCCATTTAAATAACAAACGACGCATAAGTGGTGCTTTAGCAACCTTACTTTGTACAGCGCTATACACTTTTTCATAAAAACGAGGCACCGCACACATCACGGTAGGTTTAACTTGTGTCAATGCATCCCTAACCGCATTAGTATCAGTGAGATAAACATTGCGAGCACCTGTATGCATGACATAGAAGCTCCAAGCGCGCTCAAAAACATGTGATAACGGTAGAAAACTTAATGAAACATCATCGATGTTTAACTTCAAACGCTGGTCATGAAGATAGAGCTGCGCCGCCATATTGTAATAATCCAACATGACCCCTTTAGGCTCCCCTGTCGTACCCGATGTATAGATGATGGTGAAAAGATCACTCAGATGGTGAGCCGCAATACGTTGATTTAGCTCGTCTTGGTATTCAGGCTCTGCTTGCGCGATAAAATTTGATAGGTGAACAGAAACCAGTTCTCCATCGACTAATTCAACATCCTCATTCAGCACCACGATAGTGGTTAATTGAGGACAGCGTGATTTTAGTTGGCATGCAACTTGGTATTGCTCTTGCTCACCAACAAATAGAATACGAATATTTGCATCATTAATAATATAAGCAGCTTGTTCAACACTGCTGGTCGCATATAAAGGTACAGTAACGGCTTTTAACTGTAAGACCGCAAGATCCACCAAAGCCCAATTCATACTGTTATGCGCAAATAACCCAATATTTTCTTGTACTTCAACATTGAGTGCCAAAAGGCGGCGAGCAATGGCAAAAGAGTGCTGTTCAACCTCTTTCCATGTTAGATCACTCTGTTGCCCATTATGCCATTGACTGAAAGCTATCCGAGTCGCTGAATCAGCGGCATTAAACCGGCTGTGCAAGCGATTGACCATATGGTATGGATATAGATTTTCAGTAATCAAAATGTTTTTCCTATAGTACATTTGTTAACTGAAGCCGCTCGGTAAACCCACGAAGCGCTTCACCAGTTAATTATTTCAGCTTACAAGTGTTAGCTGAATGATTTGAGTGTATAGGTGAAAGAGTGTCGTGAAAAGAGATATTATGTAAATATTTTGCAAATGTTAGTCAGGTAACATAACTCATCATAGAGTTTTACCATGATGAGTTAATCATAAACCGTGCAACTGCCGCGATTTCAGCGGATGATTAAGCCAATGCTACATAGGTAATTCAGTGATTAGTTGGCAAAATTGTGACTTCATCCATTGATGCCCTTTATCCCGAGCCGTTGATTCATGCCACGTTAAATAGCAAGGGCGCGTATTTTCTGCCCATGGCAAAGCGGCTGTTCGTAATTGAAGTTTATTTGCTGAGTTTTCAACAAGCCATTTTGGCACAATTGCCACTAAATCAGTTAAAGAAACGATATTTAAAACACTATTTAAATCCGTGCCCTGATAGCTAATTGTATGTGATAACTCTGTATTATGATAATAAGGCTTACTAAAGGACCCCATATTATCCATTGACATCACGGCATGCTTTTCATTAATTAATAATTCTTGCGTAACATTACCGTGAATTCGTGGATGATCATTGGCGACCACGACAACTAACTCATCATTAAATAAAACCTGATGTTGATATTCGCTTTTTTCGAATTGATTATAGCTTACCGAAAAATCTGTCTCTTGGTACTTTAATTTATGCTCAATGTTATTATCTAAGAAACAATGAATACGTACATTAATATTTGGTGATACTTGTTTGAATTTTTCAACGATAACGGCAGCTAAACGAATATCTAATGGAGAACAAATAGAAAGATTAAATACTCGCTCACTTAATTTAGGGTCAAAACCAGCCCCCGGTAACTCATTATGAACGAGTTGTAGAGCTTGCCTAACCGGCCCAAACAACTGTTTAGCGCGGGATGTCGGTTGTATACCGCGTCCATAGCGGACAAAAAGCTCATCATTGAACATTGATTTTAAACGGGATACAGCATTACTCACGGCAGGTTGAGACATGCCTAATACCTGTGCTGCCCTTGTTACGTTTTGCATCTGCATAACCACATCAAAAACGGTGAGTAAGTTGAGATCAACATTTCGCAAATTGATGTCATTATTCTCTTTTTTAGCTGGTGAAGCCGTATCAAAATCAGTCATTATGTACTCCAATAAAGATATTTATCATTTTTAATTAATGAAAATCATCTCCCCTTAAATAAATAAGGTTTTTATAAATTCATTAAATATTATTCTTCAAAAAACTTATCAATGATAAGCTATTTCGCGTTCCCTGCATTTATTAAAACGACGCTTCTATTATATTACCTATCATTTTAGCAACACAATATAGATACGATAATGAAACGAAGGTATTCATCGACATAATAAGTTTTATCAAATCATTTAAAACTATTATTGTTAGCATCAAAATAATAAAACAATTCTAAAAATAAATCATAATAAATATCATCAACAACCACGATACTATCCCATTATCAGATTAATTTTAAATAATTCATTTACTAAATAATTTATTTAATAAAAACTATAATTAAAATTTATTTTTATATCTCATGTTATCGTTTTCCCCCTCACAGAGCAGTTCAAAAAGCAACCAAACCATCAGTTTATGCTATGTTTCAGCCCAGCTCTTTCATAAAAAGAATTTTACCCCTAACTTATCGGTAAAATATAGGGAAAAACATCACTAAAAATATAGAAATTAGTCACAATCACCAAGTATTAGTGATGATTCATCATTCTCCAAAATTGACGAAAAAAACTAAAGTTGACAGCCAAGAAAAGATCACGTATCAATAAATACAGATTGATTAAAACCAAATTTAGAGACTGTGAAAATGACAACTTCTATCCGCCTACTAAGCCTACTACTACTCGCATCCAATGTGCGCGGTATGCTTATGGACGGAAGATAGGAAACTCACAGTCCAGAAACATAAAAACCCGCGCTAGCCGCGGGTTTTTTTATGCCTGCCGGCACCGCAAAAATATAACGACAAATTCTGTATAAGAGGAACACAACATGAGCGATCAAGTCATTATATTCGACACCACGTTACGTGATGGCGAGCAGGCATTACAGGCAAGTTTATCCGTTAAAGAAAAATTGCAAATCGCTTTTGCTTTAGAGCGCCTTGGGGTCGATATCATTGAAGCTGGTTTCCCCGTCTCTTCACCGGGAGACTTTGAGTCAGTACAAACTATCGCTCGTGAAATCAAAAACAGCCGTATTTGTGCATTAGCGCGATGCGTACAAAATGATATTGATGTGGCCGCTGAATCATTGAAAGTTGCCGAAGCATTCCGCATCCACATTTTTTTAGCGACATCAAATTTACACGTCGAAAAGAAATTGAATAAAACATTTGATGGGGTGATGGACATGGCTATCGACTCTATCAAACGCGCAAGACGTTATACTGATGATGTTGAGTTTTCTTGTGAAGATGCGGGCCGTACTGATATTGATAACTTATGCCGCATTGTTGAAGCAGCCATTAAAGCTGGCGCGACAACCATCAATATTCCAGATACTGTCGGTTACACAACCCCTTACCAATTCGGTGGGATCATCACCTCTTTATATGAAAAAGTACCAAATATTGATAAAGCCATCATTTCAGTTCACTGCCATGATGACTTAGGTATGTCTGTTGCCAACTCTATCACTGCCGTCCAAGCGGGGGCTCGCCAAGTTGAGGGAACGATTAATGGGTTAGGTGAACGCGCTGGTAATACCGCCTTAGAAGAAGTGATCATGGCGATTAAATTGCGCGAGCAAATGTTAAACGTCCATACCAACATCAATCACAAAGAGATTTATCGTACCAGCCAATTAGTTAGTCAATTATGCAACACCCCTATTCCAGCCAATAAAGCGGTTGTTGGTAGCAATGCCTTTGCTCACTCATCCGGTATTCACCAAGACGGTGTGCTGAAAAACCGTGAAACCTATGAAATCATGACACCGGAATCCATCGGCTTAAAAGCGATTCAATTGAACTTAACTTCCCGCTCTGGCCGTGCTGCGGTTAAACATCGTATGGAAGAAATGGGGTATCAAGAAGGGAAAGATTTCAACTTGGATGAGTTGTATACCGCCTTCTTAAGTTTAGCGGATAAAAAAGGCCAAGTGTTTGATTACGACTTGGAAGCTCTGGCCTTCTTCGCTAGTCAACAAGATGATACCGACCATTTTTCGATGGATTATTTCAGTACTCAGTCAGGCTCTAGCGTTGTCGCCACAGCTACCGTCAAAATGCGTTGCGGTGAAGAGGTTAAATCAGAAGCGGCAACAGGAAATGGCCCTGTCGATGCTATTTACCAAGCGATTAGCAATATCACCAATTACCCTATTAAATTGGTTTCTTATAAATTGTCAGCGAAAGGCCAAGGGGAAAATGCGTTAGGTCAAGTGGATATTGTCGTGGAATGTTTTAACCGCCGTTTCCACGGAATGGGCTTGGCAACGGATATCGTCGAATCGTCAGCCAAAGCAATGGTGCACGTATTGAATAGTATTTGGCGCTCTGAACAAGTTGAAAAAGAAAAACAAAAAATAAATCAAAAAGAATCACAATCCAATACAAAGGAAGCTGTATAACAATGTCTAAAAGCTATCATATTGCCGTATTGCCTGGAGATGGCATTGGCCCTGAAGTTATGGCCCAAGCCCATAAAGTGTTAGATGCGATCCGCCAGCGCTTTGCATTATCTATCACAACAAAAGAGTATGACGTTGGTGGTATTGCAATTGACCGCCATGGCAAACCGCTGCCAGAAGCAACAGTCGCGGGTTGCGAAAGTGCAGATGCCGTTCTGTTTGGCTCTGTTGGTGGCCCTAAATGGGAAAATTTGCCACCCGATAGTCAACCTGAGCGAGGCGCATTACTGCCATTACGCAAACACTTTAAATTATTTAGTAATCTACGTCCGGCTCGTTTGTACCAGGCATTAGAAGCATTTTGCCCATTAAGAGCTGATATTGCAGCACAAGGCTTTGATATTCTCTGTGTGCGTGAGTTGACTGGCGGTATCTATTTTGGTCAACCAAAAGGTCGTAAAGGCGAAGGTCAAGATGAATATGCTTTTGATACTGAGGTTTACCATCGCTATGAAATAGAGCGGATTGCTCGTATTGCATTTGAATCTGCGCGTAAACGTAACCATAAAGTGACGTCAATTGACAAAGCCAACGTATTACAAAGCTCTGTATTATGGCGTGAAGTCGTGAATCAAATCGCGAAAGAATACCCTGATGTGTCTGTTAGTCATATGTATATTGATAATGCGACGATGCAGATGATCAAAGCACCTTCTCAATTTGATGTCGTGCTGTGTTCAAACCTGTTTGGTGACATCATTTCAGATGAGTGCGCAATGATCACAGGTTCAATGGGAATGCTACCGTCAGCCAGTCTTAATGAAGAAGGCTTTGGCTTATATGAACCTGCTGGTGGCTCTGCCCCAGATATTGCAGGTAAAAATATCGCTAACCCAATCGCCCAAATTTTATCAGCCGCTATGTTATTACGATTCAGTTTGAATCAAAGTGATGCCGCTGATGCCATTGAAAGGGCTGTAAATAAAGCGTTAGAAAATGGTCACCGTACCGCTGACTTAGCGGGAGGGGGCAAATCAGTCAGTACCAGTGAAATGGGTGATATTATCGCCCGTTATATCGCCGAAGGGGTGTAACATGGCCAAAACTTTATATCAGAAATTATATGATGCTCACGTTGTGCGCGAAGTGGATAATGAGATCCCGCTTATCTATATCGATCGCCATCTGGTTCATGAAGTCACCTCACCTCAAGCATTTGATGGACTGAGAACGAAAAACCGTCCGTTGCACCAACCAAGCAAAACATTTGCAACGATGGATCATAACGTTTCCACTCAAACGAAAGATATCAACGCCTGCGGTGATATGGCACGCATTCAAATGCAAGAGTTGATGAAAAACTGCCAAGAATTTGGCGTTACTTTATATGATCTCAACCACCCTTATCAGGGGATTGTGCATGTTATGGGGCCTGAGCAAGGCATTACCTTGCCGGGAATGACTATTGTGTGTGGGGATTCACATACAGCAACACACGGTGCATTCGGTGCATTGGCGTTTGGTATCGGAACCTCTGAAGTTGAGCACGTCATGGCGACACAGACCCTGAAACAGGCTCGAGCCAAAACGATGAAAATTGAAGTTGTTGGTAAAGCACCTGTGGGGATCACCGCAAAAGATATCGTCTTGGCGATTATTGGTAAAACTGGTAGCGCGGGTGGCACAGGTTATATTGTTGAGTTTTGTGGTGAAGCCATTGAAAACCTCAGCATGGAAGGCCGTATGACAGTGTGTAATATGGCCATCGAATTAGGGGCGAAGGCCGGGATCATTGCACCAGATGAAACTACCTTTAATTATATGAAAGGTCGCCAATTTGCCCCTAAAGGCCAAGAGTGGGATGACGCCGTTGCTTACTGGAAAACATTAAAAACCGATGAAGGTGCACAATTCGATAAAATTGTCACCTTGCAAGCCAGCGAAATCGCACCGCAGGTCACTTGGGGAACGAACCCTGGTCAAGTGATTGCCATCAATGAACCGATCCCATCTCCGGACTCTTTTAGTGACCCAGTAGAACGCGCATCGGCAGAAAAAGCATTAGCTTATATGGGGTTAGAATCGGGCATTAAATTGTCTGACGTTAAGATTGATAAAGTGTTTATTGGTTCTTGCACTAACTCACGCATTGAGGATTTGCGTGCAGCCGCCGCTATCGCAAAAGGTAAAAAAGTGGCTTCAGGGGTACAGGCGATTGTTGTTCCAGGCTCTGGACCTGTTAAAGCCCAAGCTGAGCAAGAAGGATTAGATAAGATCTTTATTGATGCAGGTTTTGAATGGCGTTTACCTGGATGCTCCATGTGCCTTGCAATGAACAATGACCGCTTAAACCCCGGCGAACGTTGCGCATCGACCAGTAACCGTAACTTTGAAGGTCGCCAAGGCCGTGCTGGACGCACCCACTTAGTTAGCCCAGCAATGGCGGCAGCGGCAGCAATCAACGGGCATTTCGCGGATGTTCGCGATATCCAAATCTAAAGGAGATCATTCATGGAAAAATTTATCACCCATACTGGCATTGTTGCCCCTTTAGATGTAGCGAATGTCGATACTGATGCCATTATTCCAAAACAGTTTTTACAAAAAGTGACTCGCACAGGGTTCGGGCAACATCTGTTTCATGACTGGCGCTTTCTTGATGATGCAGGCCAACAGCCCAACCCTGATTTTGTGTTAAACAAACCCATTTTTAAGGGGGCGACGATTTTACTTGCGCGTGAAAACTTTGGTTGTGGCTCATCGAGAGAGCATGCTCCATGGGCTTTAACAGACTTTGGCATTCAAGTCGTCATCGCGCCGAGTTTTGCTGATATTTTTTATGGTAACTCTTTCAATAACCAGTTGTTACCGATTAAATTGAGCGAAGCAGAAGTCGACGAAATGTTTAACTATGTGAAGGGCAATGAAGGCTGCCAATTCACTGTTGATTTAGAAAAGCAAACGGTCAAGGCGGGTGAAAAGACTTATCGATTTGATATTGATGGCTTCCGCCGCCACTGCATGATGAACGGCCTTGATAGCATTGGCTTAACGCTGCAACATGCTGATCAAATCCGTCAATATGAGCAAAATATCCCTTCATTTATGCGTTAAGAGCAAAAACGCTGCCCCAAACGCCTGCCAATCGCAGGCGTTTTTTATTGTAAAATAGTGAATAAATTTACCATAGAGGGTTAATCTCTTTTAAAATTATCCCTATTATTAGGTATAATCATTAAAAAATTGCCATCAAAATAAAGGTAATAAAAAAGCCGATAATGATGCTATCGGCTGGTAAATTACCATTACTCAATAATTCGGGGAGTCAGTCTGTCAACTAACAGACCAAACGAGCTACATACTGGTATCTATTATCAACGGATATTAGGAAATAAAAATTGATACAATCGCCAGCGGAGTTCCTCTTTTATGACCAGTTCTCGTTTACAAACACAATTTGTTCGTCTGTGGCAACATTTTCAGGGGCAAGACAGTGAAACCACATTGCAGCATATTGCAGATACCCTGTTTTGTTCTCGACGCCATGTACGTACCTTGCTCAATAGTATGCAGTCTCATGGATGGCTTAGTTGGCAAGCCGAAGCGGGTAGAGGAAAGCGTTCTACCCTTCTGTTTCATGTTAATGGATTAGAGCTACAGCAAGCCCAAGCAGAGCGCCTATTAAAAGAAGAGAGCATAGAAAAATTGGTTGCCTTAGTCGGCGATAAAGAAACTATTCGCCAAATGGTGCTCTCCGAATTAGAAAGAAGCTATCGGCAAGGTAAAAATTTATTACGTATTATCTACTATCGAGACTTCCCCAATTTATTACCGGGAACACCTATGCGGCGTTCAGAAATTCATTTAATGAGCCAAATATTTAATGGCTTAACCCATATAAATGAGGAAAAAGGGGAAGTTGAAAATGGTATCGCACATCATTGGCAGGCGATAAGTGATACTGAATGGCGCTTTTATTTAAGGCCTAGCATCTACTTTCATCATGGTAGAGAAATGTTAGTCGATGACATCATCAGTTCGCTTATGCGTTTACGACATTGTTGGCCTCTGTTTTCACACATCCAATCGGTTACCTCTCCTCTCCCTAATGTCATCGATATTCAATTAAGTGAAGTGGATAAACAACTCCCTTTGCTACTTGGTAGCCCCCATGCAGCAATTATTCCTAAAGAGTGGGAGTCCATTGATAATTTTGACAAAATGCCAATTGGTACCGGCCCTTTTTTCGTTGAGAAAAACCTGCCTCAAAAACTCACTATTACCGCATTTGATCGCTATTTTGGTTATCGAGCACTCCTTGATGAAGTGACCATTTGGGTGGTGCCTGAACTATCTGAGCAGATGGTCTGTACCACGTTGAAAATGGACAGCGATAATAAACCTAATGATTCATTAGAAAGCAGAATGGAAGAAGGATGCTACTTTTTATTAATGGATCAACGCTCTGAGCTTTCCAGACGTAGCGATATACGTAAATGGCTGTGTAGTTTTTTAACACCAATCAATTTATTAGCTCACTGTGAATCCTTCTATCAGCGGCATTGGGCGCCTGCTTACGGATTATTGCTACATTGGCATCATAGCCGAATGCTCACACAGTTACCTAAGCCTGCTGATTTAACGGAACTCACCGTCACTTTCTATCATCAACACCATGAATTTTATTCTATTAGCCAAATCATGAAACGTGTGTTGAAAACTCAAGGCGTTGATCTAAAAATCAACATTGTTGATTATCCTGAGTGGTTTAATGGCACTGTCGAGAGCGATATTTGGCTTGCTACCGCTAACTTCTTTAAACCGCTCGAATTTTCTATTTTTGCCACCTTGTATGAAATGCCACTATTGCGCAAATGTTTAGGCTCTACGCTCTCTGAGGCGTTATCAAAATGGCGTCGGCAGGAGCTGCATGTCGAATCTTGGTGTGAAAGCCTCATTGACACACAAATTTTTCACCCTATTTTTCACCATTGGCTAGAGTTGCAAGGCCAAAAAACCATGCGCGGAGCACGCATGAATACCTTTGGTTGGTTTGATTTTAAATCTGCATGGTTTCAACCTACTGAGGATAATACACAGAAATCATAAAAGTTATAAACACTGAGAGTGAATAATAAGGATGTTATTCACTTTTTCTGTGGATATCCATGTGAACAACCCG
This sequence comes from Providencia sp. PROV267, assembly GCF_028477825.1. NCBI lineage: Bacteria > Pseudomonadati > Pseudomonadota > Gammaproteobacteria > Enterobacterales > Morganellaceae > Providencia > Providencia sp. PROV267. Next base: position 57,999 of record NZ_JAMPLX010000005.1, read on the forward strand.
CTAGTAATCAGGGTATATCCCTTCCCCTGTTTTTTAACAGAAAACAAGAAAACTAATTAACTTCATTAAAAACAATAGGATGAATCAATCACCCTCTCTTTATACACAGTTTATCTTTTCGACTTTATGCTTTAGGAGTTCAAATGCGCAAAGATCAATCAATGTATGATTTATCCACAAGTAATGTGCTTAACTTGCCCAATTTATGTGATTAAGTTCAAAAAACCACGTAAGTCAAGCCTGTAAATACACACAGTAATTAAAGTTTTTCACAGTTATCCAATAATTCTGTGGATAACCTAGTGAATGATCCTGTGATTATTATGGGATGAACATGAATAACCTATTTTTCTTTGAGGATTATTTTTTAATAGACTGAATTATTTCCTTATATATCAGCAAATTAAATATCTCTTATAAAAAGTGATATACTATTGCTACCCTGTGAATTTTTTCTGGTTACTATTTAATCGTATTATGCCATTTATACCACCATCCCCTCCTGAAAATGAGTCCGTTTTAATGGCTAGGGCACAAGCTCTCGCAGGCTATACTCTTGGTGAATTAGCGGCATACGCTGGCTTACCTATGCCGCCCGATCTTAAACGTGACAAAGGCTGGGTGGGTATGCTGTTAGAATATTTTTTAGGAGCTACCGCTGGCAGTAAACCCGAACAAGATTTCGCCAATATTGGTGTCGAACTAAAAACCATCCCTATTGACCGAAATGGAATGCCCCTTGAAACCACATTTGTGGCGGTCGCACCGCTCACAGGCAATAGTGGGTTAACATGGAAAAATAGCCATGTGTACCGAAAACTCTCTCGTGTTTTATGGTTTCCAATTGAAGGCGAACGACAAATACCACTCGCTCAACGTCGTATCGCAAGCCCATTATTATGGAGCCCTTCTCCTTTGGAAGAGCAATTGCTGCGCCAAGACTGGGAAGAGTTGATGGATCTGATTGTGTTAGGCAAAGTGGAAAGTATCACCGCTCGACATGGACAAGTCCTACAAATACGCCCTAAAGCGGCAAATAGCAAAGCACTAACAGAGGGTATTGGCGAATTTGGGCAAACAATCATGACGCTGCCGAGGGGTTTCTATCTGAAAAAAGACTTTACCGCCCCATTGCTTGCTCGACATTTTAAAATCGATTAATGGTTTTTCCTCCGTTAAAGTCGACCATTAACCCTGCAATACTCGCCTGCTCACACTGTTGTATCGTAACCGGTGCACCAACGACAAAAGCCGCTTGGATTAACTCCAACATTTTTTTGTTTAGCTCATGCTCAATGGTATTTAATACGGCGATTTGTTGCGTCGTTTTTTTGCCATCAACTAACGTTATTGTATAAAAAACACGTTGCTGATTAATCAGTTGCTCACCGAATGTCATTGCGGCAATTCTTTTTGGTATCCCTTTATAGGCTTCACATTGATTCGAAAAAATATTGATACCTTTTGGGCTCGCAGTCATCGCCATAACAGCGAATATAATAATGACTGCCCTAATAGTTTTCTTATACATGATGTTAATAATATTATGATTTAGCTTTAAGCTAACCTTAAAGCAAACCTTTTAGTACTTCATGCAAAAAGAGAGGTTGTTTTTATCAAATTAGATAATGAAACCCTTTTACCGAATCAGGGTTATTTGGTGGCTTGTTTCGCCGCGGCAATTGCCCCTTCTATGGCTTTCTTCGCTTGTGTACTATTTTTCCAGCAACTCGAGCCTGTTAAAGCAGCCCCAGCAATTAAAATGTCTTCATATGATGCTTCACTCAGTTGAGTTAATGTCGAAAATCCCATTTGTTCTAACCGACTTATAACTGTTGGGCCAACACCTTTTACCGCCAGTAGGCACTGCTTATCCGCATCTGAAAACCCCATATCAGCTCCTTATTGAGAGAACAAATAATCTTTTTCGTAATTGGCTTTGCATTATACCTGACGATTATTTTATTATTCGTTTTATGGCTAGCATTATTAAGATTCAATCAAATATACCCTTGCCACTTTCACATTGATTGTGACCATCCCGTGCCCCAAAATAAGTTAGGACTCAGCAATGCAGACAAACACATTCACAAACACGCGCCAAGGTTCACTTCAATTGTCTGATGGCCGCAACTTAAGTTGGTATGAATCAGGCCCAAGAACGGGATTCCCTGTTATTTTTTGTACTGGCGCAGGTATGAGTGGAACGTTAGGCTTTGGCCTTGAGCAACTTGATCCACTTAATATCCGACTCATCGTACCTGAACGTGCTGGGCTAGGCGAATCGTCACAAGATCCACAAAAATCGCTTTCACGTTTTGCGGCAGATATTGACGCGTTATTGCAAGCTCAGCAAATTGAGCAATATTCTGTTATTGGCTTTTCTCAAGGTGCTGTATTTGCCATGGCATTAGCTTTCTATGGCACTCCTAACACTTTATCTATTGTTGCTGGGCAAGATCAATTTGACTATCCCGCGACAAGTGCTTTATTAAAAGCCGATATTATCAATATGCAAGAGCAAGCCAGAAATACACCTGATGCGCTATCTGATTGGTTACAGAAAAACGTGAGTGCACCTTGGTTACTGGCTTTTATACTCAATAGCAGCGCGACGGTTGATCAAAATGTTTACAATCAGCCCTCATTTTTGCAAGCCTATACTGACTGTATGAACCGAGCCTTTCTTCAAGGCAATTTAGGCTATGTGCAAGACTTATTGATCTCATTACAGCCTTGGCCTTTCCAGCCTGAAGAGATCCATTGCCCTGTTTCACTGTGGTATGGTGAGAAAGATGAAAGCACTGTTCATTCACCAGACTTTGGTAAAACCCTCGCAACGCGTTTCCCTAATTGCCAACATTTCGTGTTAGAAGATGATGGTGGTTCACTACTCTGGACACAAGCGGAGCGCATCTTAACCCATTTAGCTCCACAATAAAGGCGCCTTAAAAATATGTGGCTGAAATATCTAATTATCATAACTCAATTTCAGCCACTACAGGATAATGATCGGAATAATCAAAAAAGACTTTATTATTATAGTTATAACCAATTTTGCTTTTGATCACCCGTGTTTGCTGTTTAATTGAACGCATATTTTTGGCAAAAATATAATCCAAATGCCAACTTTGCCTAGTATCGGGATAAGCTTCTCTAATCACGTTATTGGTTGAAAAATCCCATGACGGTCGTGGATTAAAATGGTGAGGCTCTCCCCAACCAATAATATCTAATGCTTGCTCGTACTCTTCCGAACCATAATTAATATTTAAATCTCCCCCTAAGATTGTTATTTGACGATCTTCAGTGATTGAAGTTTCAGCCCAATTAATTAACTGAGTAAGTTGGGCTTTGCGATGGGATGAAGGTGAGGTCATTAGGCAGAAGTTGTCATCCGATTGCAGATGAGTTCCTATGACTTGAAGCATTTTACCTTCTATTTCAATAACGGCTCTCACTCCACCTTTAGCGCTGAAACGGTCAGCACCGCATCCTGCATCATCAAACAGTTGATATTCACGATAAACTATAGGATAACGGGAAACTATCGCGATCCCTGAATTGACCTGCTGAACCATATCCCATTCACCTTTTTTAGCATTCCAACAATGGTTTGAATCACAATAAGAGAGAACAGATTCATTATATTGTGCGGCAACCGGTGTGTGGTAAAAAAAGCCTAAACTCCTCATACCCGAAAAAAGCTTTTGTGCTGAATGAGTATTAAATACCTCTTGTAAAATAACGATATCAACATCATAGAATATATTATCTTTTATCATCGCATTAATGCGAGCATCTTGAGTGGATGCGCCAATACTAAAAAAAGGAATATGCAATAAATAGGTATTAAATGTCATCACTTTAATTTTATGTGGCATAGTTTTTCCTTATTCGTTTTCCATTAATAAATGTATAAATTTCTTTATCCTATCAATACTGTTTTATTGAAAACATTGAGTTCACAATGACGACAAGGAGTATGCTAAACGAGACTAACATGCCTGAACATATTATTAATTAATGCATTACCTAAAGATTTTTGATGGATGATAACAATAAATAAAATAGTTTTATCTACTGTTAATAAAGGTAGGAGAAATATAGTTTCTAATATAATAGCGAATTAATATTTAAATTGTGCCTTGGGCCTATTTTAACTAGCCAAGGCACAATGTTAATTTACAGAAAATGCTCTGCTTAATAAGTGGTTTGATTAACGGTAAACAATACCACCGTCAGTCAAGATCGACTGCCCTGTAATATAGTCTGAATCATCACTTGCTAAAAATGCGACTAAACCAGCAACATCATCTGGAGTTTGAGCACGTCCTAATGCAATGCCTTCAACATATTTTTTATAGGTTTCACCTTTTGGTGCACCTGTAATTTCAGCAAAACGCTCATCAATTTCAACCCACATGTCCGTACCTACAATACCAGGGCAATATGCGTTAACGGTAATGCCAGAACTTGCATACTCTTTAGCAGCGGCTTGGGTCAATGCACGTACAGCGAATTTTGTAGCGGAATAAACACCTAGCATTGCAAAGCCGTCATGCCCTGCAATGGAAGAAGCGTTAATAATTTTCCCTTTTTGTTTACGCTGCTGGAATTTTTCACTCGCCGCTTGAATTCCCCACATCACACCATCGACGTTAATCTTGAAAATCAGATCCATATCTTCTTGGCGTACATCAGCAATAGGCTTAACTTGTGCAATTCCTGCGTTATTGATCATTACATCAAAACCACCGAGTTCAGCTTCTGCATGTGCAACTGCGGCAAAAACTTCCTCACGCTTACTGACATCAGCAGCAAATGTTGTCGCTTTACGGCCTAATGCTTCAATTTCTTTAGCCACATCCGCTAATTTTTCTTTTTTCAGGTCGACAAGTGCAATATTGGCACCTTCTTTCGCTAAACGTAATGCGATACCACGACCAATACCTTGTGCTGCGCCAGTAACTAAAATGACTTTATTATTCAGTGCCATAAGCTTTCTCCCAATAAGGATAGTTAAATGAATGACTCTAACTGATTAATACGTTAGCAAGATTAACAATAAGTTACAAAATCATGATATTAGACTACAACTATGTTCTATAGAGATAAATATGACTGTAATTGAGTGATAATCACTCGCATTTATGAAAGAAATAACTTTTAAAAGGGAAATAGGTAACAAATCGAAGTGGAACTACTCACAAAGAGGTATAGCAAAAAGTGCTATTTCCTCATATTTGTTTAAATAACAATCTATTTTATTGAGAATAAATTAGGCTGCCTAGAAGGCAGCCTAAAAATCAGACAAACTATAGGTTATTTTTTAGATGCTTGTAAGTACAACATATCTAAAGCAATGGTTGCTGCGGCCAATGCAGTGATATCAGATTGATCATAAGCTGGTGCGACTTCAACTAAATCCATACCAACGATATTTAACGGTTGTAAACCACGCAACAGTTTTAATGCACGATCTGAGGTTAATCCACCAATGACAGGTGTTCCGGTTCCCGGCGCAAAAGCAGGATCTAAACAGTCAATATCGAAAGTGAGATAAACAGGCATATCACCCACAATAGATTTAATTTGTTCGATCATCTCATCAACACCGCGATCATTAACTTGTGCGGCATCAATGACTGTAAACCCGTTATCACTTTCATGCTCTGTACGAATACCAATTTGTACAGAACGAGTCGGATCAATTAACCCTTCTTTTGGTGCATGGTAGAACATAGTGCCGTGGTCATACTGGCTACCATTACCATAAGTGTCTGTGTGTGCATCAAAATGGACTAACGCCATTTTACCAAAATACTTTGCATGGGCGCGCAACAGAGGCAAAGTCACAAAATGGTCACCGCCAAATGTTAAGCAGCGCTTGCCCGCCTCCAGCAATTTTTCTGTATGTGCTTGTAGCTTATCGCACATGTCTTGTGCATCACCAAAAGCAAACACCACATCGCCACAATCCACAACATTTAAGCGCTCTGTTAGTTTAAAATTCCATGGCCAACGATGGCTTTCCCACGCTAAGTTGGTAGATACCTGACGAATAGCAGCAGGTCCATGACGGCTGCCCGCACGACCAGAAGTTGCCATATCAAACGGCACCCCCGTTATCACCCACTCAGCATCTGAGTTATAAGGTTGAAAGTTTAATGGGAAACGTAAAAAGCCAAATGCGTTAGAAACCAGTGAATTATCGACCTGATTACCTAATGTGCTATTAATCATCACTCTTCCTCTATCAGTATTTGTAATCTGCAAATACTTTTATTATTTAGACTCATAGGTGGCTCTACACCACCTGTGATTAGCTACCGTTTATTTATCGCCAATTATTCGTCTTCTAAATAAGTATAGCCATAAAGCCCATTCTCAAACTCATCAACGAAATCTTTTTGCAACTGCTCGCTCAACCCAGTGCCTTTAACTTGCTCTGTAAAGCTTTCAAGCAATACTTCTGGTACTAGCTTCACATATTGCAGCATATCAGCGACCGAATCGCCTTCTTCACTTTGCAGATAACGCACGTTGCCTTGGCTATCAACCCAAACATCGATTGCTGCTGTATCGCCAAATAGATTATGCATGTTACCTAGAATTTCCTGATAGGCCCCTATCATAAAGAAGCCGATCATGGGTGGGTTTTCAGGGTCGTATGCAGGCATTGGCATAGTTGTTTCAACACCGTCACCATCGACATAATGGTCAATAATACCATCCGAATCACAAGTGATATCCAATAATACCGCGCGACGGTCAAGAGGCTTATCAAGGCCTTCTATCGGTAAAACGGGGAACACCTGATCAATCCCCCAAGCATCTGGCAACGATTGGAATAACGAGAAATTCACATAGAACTTATCAGCCATCCGCTCTTGCAGCTCATCAATAATTGGACGATGAGCACGGTTACTGGGATCTAAGTCTTGTTGAATACGACGACAAATATTCAAATAAAGCTCCTCAGCCCACGCTCGCTGAGTCAGGTCGAGTACACCATGAGCATACTGCGTATGCGCTTCTTGTAAATCAAACTGACTATCATGGAGCCATTCACGTAACGAACGGCTATTACCTTGGTGCTGCATTGATTCCCAGGTTTCCCACAATGAAATCAATGAACGCGGTGCATCCTCATCGGGAGGAGATGTTTTGGTAAATTCATTTCGCTCCACCCCGATCACATTAGAAACTAAGACCGTATGATGTGCGGTCAATGCACGCCCTGATTCGGTGATCACCGTCGGATGTGGTAAATCAAACTCCTCACACGCATCACCAATCGCCCAAATCACATTATTCGCATATTCATTTAAACCATAGTTTACTGAACAATCTGATTGGGAGCGCGTTCCTTCGTAATCCACACCTAAGCCGCCACCCACATCAAAACATTGAATTTTTACGCCTAAACGGTGCAACTCAACATAAAAACGTGCAGATTCACGGACACCTGTCGCGATATCACGAATATTCGCCATTTGTGAACCAAGATGGAAATGCAGCAACTGTAAACTTTCTAGGCGACCTGCCTGACGTAAAATTTCAACAAGTTGTAAAACCTGTGTTGCCGCTAAACCAAATTTTGATTTCTCGCCACCACTTGCCTGCCATTTGCCTGACCCCTGCGACGCCAAACGAGCACGAACGCCTAAACGAGGTGTCACATTCAAGCTTTCCGCTTCTTTAAGAACAACCTCAATTTCAGACATTTTTTCGATAACAAGGTAAACCTTGTGACCTAATTTTTCCCCGATAAGCGCTAATCGAATATATTCACGATCTTTATAACCATTACAAACAATAACGGTACGAGTACGGCCGGCATTTGCTAGCACAGCCATCAATTCAGCCTTCGACCCTGCCTCTAGTCCAAGCGGTTCACCTGAATTGACTAATGATTCGATGACTCGACGCTGCTGGTTGACCTTAATCGGATAGACCAGAAAATAGTCGCCTGTATAGCCGTACGATTCACGAGCACGCCTAAATGCCGCATTAATTGAGCGCAAACGGTGCTGTAAGATTTGTGGGAAACAGAATAATGCGGGTAAACGCAAGTGCTCCTGCTCCTCTTTAACTTGATTAACAAGTTCGGCTAGATCAATAGACGTGTCTGGGTTATCAGGATTTGGGCAAACACAGACATTTCCGCGCTCATTCACCTGATAGTAACCACCGCCCCAATACGCGATGTTGTACGTCTGGCGCATTTTGCGAGCGATATTATCATTCATAACAAACTCCTTTATGGAGGGGTGAGTGACGCTTTCTCCGGCCAGACAGCGACCCGTCCTAAGACGTGGCTCTGCAAGGCAGTTATGTCGGGGAAACAGCTATTACTCGGATTAATTAAAGTGCTTAGAACATCTAAACGGTGACAAATACAACCATTTGGCTGACAGTTACTGACTGATAGCCAAGGGTGTACTAGGAAGATGATAGTAACTTCGAGAAGAAGTAAATAAAGACAGGAAAGTAAACGCCAAAAACACGCGGCGATCCGCATTTAGCTGCTGATTACTGTTATTCAGTAGATTATGGATCATTACCCATTAACCCCCAATATAACTGTTTAATCTTTATCAATAGCGAGAAAGATAAACACTCCTGATAGATAGCAGGCACATTGTACGCCTACTGGTATATAACGGAACATTTTTAACTAACCGTCACGGTCGCTGTTTATACATTGATTAGGCAGAAATTGCAAAACGTTATTGGCTTAATAGAAATAAAATTTGTAAGGCTCGTCTTTTTACTTATTGTTTTTCTGTCAAACGTAAAAACAGGTAGCACTTTTTTTGTTAAAACATTAAAATAGACGTCTAGATGTTAAAACATCCAATTACAATCAGCGAATTCTTAAGGTATTAATCTCATGGCTACACATCTCTTTACTTCTGAGTCTGTATCGGAAGGGCATCCTGATAAAATTGCCGATCAAATCTCTGATGCGGTTCTTGATGCGATTCTTGAGCAAGATCCAAAAGCTCGCGTTGCTTGCGAGACCTATGTCAAGACAGGTATGGTGATGGTCGGGGGAGAAATCACCACCAGTGCTTGGGTTGATATTGAAGAGATCACACGTAAAACCGTTCGCGAAATTGGTTATACCAGCTCTGACATGGGTTTTGATGCAAACTCGTGTGCGGTTTTAAGTGCGATTGGTAAACAATCACCTGATATCAACCAAGGTGTTGACCGCGCAGACCCATTAGAACAAGGGGCTGGCGACCAAGGTATTATGTTCGGTTATGCGACAAACGAAACTGACGTTCTGATGCCTGCACCAATTACTTATGCTCACCGTCTGGTACAGCGCCAAGCAGAAGTTCGTAAAAATGGCACTCTGCCATGGTTACGTCCAGATGCCAAAAGCCAAATCACTTTCCAATATGACAACAACGAAATTGTTGGCATTGATGCGGTTGTTTTATCCACACAGCACGCAGAAGATATTAAACAGCAAGATTTACATGAAGCTGTAATGGAAGAAATTATTAAACCTGTTCTTCCAGCAGAGTGGTTAATGCCAACAACAAAATATTTTATCAACCCAACAGGTCGCTTTGTTATCGGTGGACCAATGGGCGACTGTGGTTTAACTGGTCGTAAAATCATCGTTGATACCTATGGCGGCATGGCTCGTCACGGTGGCGGTGCATTCTCCGGTAAAGATCCTTCTAAAGTAGACCGTTCAGCGGCTTATGCTGCTCGCTATGTTGCCAAAAACATTGTTGCAGCCGGCTTAGCTGATCGCTGTGAAATCCAAGTCTCCTATGCAATTGGTGTTGCAGAGCCAACTTCAATCATGGTTGAAACATTTGGTACAGGTAAAGTTCCAGAAGCGCAACTGGTTCTGTTAGTGCGTGAATTCTTTGATTTACGCCCATACGGCTTGATTCAAATGCTGGATTTACTACATCCAATTTACCAACAAACGGCTTCTTACGGGCATTTCGGTCGTTCTCAATTCCCTTGGGAAAAAACAGACAAAGCCGCTATTTTACGTGAAGCTGCTGGCCTAAAATAATTAGCCAAACCAATAAGCCCCACACTGTGGGGTTTATTTCTTTATTCATCCTCTATCTTATTTCCTCGCTTAAATTCATTTTTAGAACTCCTTGAGCAAAAGTACAATTCTCCTAAACTAATTGGGCTAAAGAATATAATCATCACGTTTATGCCTTATCATACCTATAGAATAAGTATTGCCATGTAATAATTTTTATATTAGCAATGATTCGCACTTAGAAACGCATATCTCATATTTATTTCATTTCATAGTGGAAAGAGATAAATGGTTATAAAAACCAGTTAAAGGCGGTAGTGTCTATAGAGAAAACGTTTATTTACTATGGAATAATAAACGTAATGAAATCGTAGAAGAAGCCAACCCTAGATATATTAGGTATTTTTATAACTAGGGTAGCTCAGCGTCATCCAAGCCTACAATATGCAAGATATTATGTATGCTTTCTATTATACCGTAGATAAATTTTCAATAAAACTTGATGTATCAATCTTCTTTATTAATCGCTCTTTCCACCAAGAGAAATTACCACCTTGACTTGATGGATGCCAAGCTAGCCAAATAAATTGATCATCTTTAGGGATCTCTACCGGAACAATGACTAATTCTTGGTTCTTTAACTCTTTTTTAATATGTGAAGGACAAATAAACCCATACCCTATTCCTCGCTTAATTAAGACTAATTTACTTTCTAAATCGCAAACCAATATTTGCCTTCCTAATATGACTTCTTTTTCTCTATTAATTGATAGCTCATGGCTACTATCTGCAATTTCAACGTGGATATCGTTTATTAACTGATTTCTCGTTATTATCGTTTTTTGTGAAGCAAATGGATGTGATGGGGAAACACAAAGGGCAAAACTAAGTTTTCCTAGTAGCTGGGTTCTTACCTTTATGTTTTCAGGGATCCCCCCAAGAGCAATAATAAAATCTGCTCTATTTTCTTTTAATGCATCCCAAGCCCCTGTCATTGCTTCTCTTAGGATTGAAATATGAACATCACCATTTGCCTTAATATAATCACGAATATCTTGAACAAAGATATCTAGCGGTAGAAATTTTTCAACCACAATACGAATTTGGTTATCAAATGTTGGAATATTTCTCACTCTATTTTCGAGATCTTGCACTGCATTTAAGATCCATGCCCCCTCCTGTAATAAAAATTCCCCCTCCTTAGTTAAACGAATTACAGGTCCATTACGGTGAAAAAGCTTAACTTTCAATCGACTTTCTATATTTAATACTTGATAGGAAATCGCAGACGGTGTTTTATGCAATACATCTGCCGCTGTTGAAAAAGAACCTGTTTTTTTGATAGTGCTTATTATATTAATTGCATCCACGGATAATCTAGTCATATAAGCTCCTAATTAATTTAAATAGCTAATACAATGATTTCAGCGCATTAATATTTAGTCGACTTCATATATAGAACTATCATAATGTTGTTCATAAACAATCAAGAAACATCCTAATCTACTAACTTAATAGTCATTAATTTTCTTAGTAGATATATAATTAATAAATAGAATTAAAATAAAAGTCATTGGTAATATAAAATAATAGATCTTATAGAAGTATATCTTTATGAAAAACAGCGCTCACTTAACGCTGGATAATTATAGAGGGAAATAGACTCCCTCTATAATAAATATTAATATCAATTTATTTAGCAAGACTATTACCTAAACTCGAATTCATGCTATTTAAAATATCACCATTATCCGCATCAATTTCCCATGCAAATAATCCTCCAAGTTTGTTCTCTAACACATACTTCCCTTTTGCTTGCACTGAACGTTGATCGTCAAAGGTAATCAGATCCCCTGTTGATGCTTTAAATACATAGGGCGCTTCTGCGACTTCATCATAGCTATATACCCATTGTCCGCTCATATACTGATTTTTGATTTGGCGATAATCAACAACTCCATTTTCCCATGTCCCTGCAACTGGGCCTGTCGCTTTCCCTGTAAATGGATTACCGTTGGTATAGCCATTCACCCCCGTCCATCCACGCCCATACATCGCTGCACCTACCACGATTTTCGCGGGATCAACACCTTGATTCAATAAAGCATTTACCCCATTAACCGTTGTATATTCCGTATCTGGACGCCAACTGGAGGCATTAAGTGCGGTTTGGTAGCCAAGTGTATTTAAATCAAATGCACCATAAAAGTCGTAGCTCATCATAAAAAAGTGATCAACCGATTTTTGTACCTCACCAAAATCGACTTTATCTATTTTGGCTTTCGCGGCACTAATAGCTGATGTTAATTGATATTCGCGCCCGGTTTCTTTCTCTAATTCATCCAACATCGCGCGAAGCTCTTGCATCAACAATAAATAAGTTTCACCATCTTTATCTGACGCTAATGTGGTGCTGGCTCCATTTGCACCAGGATATTCCCAATCGATATCAACACCATCGAAGAATTTCCATGTCAACAAAAACTCTTTGACAGACGTTACAAATTTGTCTCGTTTGGTTTTATCCTTCATTGCATAAAATGGATCTGATAATGTCCATCCACCAACAGAAGGTAATATTTTCAAATGGGGATAGGCTTGCTTTATTGCCATTAACTGCCCAAAGTTACCTTTATATGACAATGAAGTTCCTGTTTGAGAGACATTAATTGCAGCCCAAGGATCATGAATAGTCACTTTATAGTCATCCCTACCTGTACATGACTTCTGCAATGACTCAAAGCTACCTTCAATTTGCTTTAAGCTATCATTAATTCCATTTCCGCCGCATATAGGAATAAAAGCATACAAAATATGAGTAAGATTTTGTGCCGGTATTTTATCGGCAGAAAATTTCCGTCCATATATTCCCCATTCAACAAAATATGCAGCAACGACTTTTCCTGAGTCTTGCTTGTAAGCTTGGTTATTTTCTAAAAGTTGCGTTTGCAACGGAGCAAAATGACTTCCATCTGTATCTTGGACTGTAATTTCAACCACATCACTAAAATTACATTCGTCGCCATTGCATAGTGCAACCTTCAATTTATACTTCCCGCCTTTAGATATTGAAAGGCTTGCTTGACCTGAAGAGCTGGTTGAAGGACCACTCCATACCTCTTGGTCATTCAAATACACTTTTGCCGTAGTTCCATAATCTCCATACCATAAATCCCAGGAGACATTAAAAGTTGCCGCCTCTTTTCTCGTCACTAATAATTCATATTTATCCTCATTAGGGTTAATTTCAACAATGCTATAGGTGTTATCCATCCATTGAATTGTGGGCTTTCCGGGCAACGCTGCATATGCAAACTGAGTAGCACAATGACCGATAAGTGCTGCTAGCATTAACTTATTTAGTCTAAACATGTTTTACCCCTTAATGTGTTAAGGAATACGGGATATTTTATTGAGTTCAACAATTAATCGTTCGATATTAATCGCTGATATTGACATCACTAACTTGGTAGAATGCATTTGACGTATCATAAACATCCCACACCGCAAGGATGACATGATAGCCAGAGCGGTCTTTCGGCACATCACACTCGATTTCTGTGACGACTGGTGGTCTAACGCCATTTTCATATTTGACACAGAAAGGCGTTAAATCAAAAGAATCGCGTGTGAGTGGCTGTGATGGGTCCCAATCAGGCTTAGTGATAAAATACCGCCAGCTATCGGTAGAATGCACAACGGTTAAATACCAAGCAAAGGTATTTTTCCCCGTTTTAAGCTCACTTTTTACCCATCGGGTCGGCGACTGTTCATCCATTTCAGAGTGAGCTGCTATCGCAGCACTGGCAATGACTCCATCAGCCGGACCAGCCTCAGGGAATCCTTTTGGTGCTTCAAAACTATGTGGGTCATAAGGTACTTGATTGCCACAGCCCGTATTTTTTAATTCAGTGGTATTACGCACCGAACATAAATAAGCACGACTTGGTGGCTCTGTTGTATAACCATGTGCTAGGGCAAACTGAGAAACGCCTAGTAATAGCGATCCTAAACAGCTTAAGGATATAAGATGCTTAAATTGATTTTTCATAATGCACCTCTTTATTCACTTTATAATAAATGTTTTTTAAACAGTGCGATAAATAGCCATCACACGGTTCATTTATATTATTATCAGTTTAAAAGCGTTTTTTATGAATAAATCAACGAGCTAAATTAAATATTTATCATGATAAGTATTTTTTTAAATATGAATAGATATATTTTTATATGAAAATAGAAAAGCAGAAATGTTATTTAATAGATATCACTAATCTTTAATAAAAAATTCAGCCCCTTTAAATTTGGGGCTGACGCTATTATTTTTTGAATAATTGAAAAACAGACATGCCCGCAATCATGGCTAATGTAAAAATGATCCCTTGTGTTAACCCCATCCCCGTTAATAGCAATACAGGCCCAGGACAAATACCGGCTAATCCCCAGCCAAGTCCAAATAACACACTCCCTATCACTAGAGGCTTATCAATTTTTTGATTGGTCGGGATCTGCATAGGGCATTTTAATACACTAGCTTGACGTTTTTTGGCGAAGGCAAATGCAATTGCACTGATCACCATCGCCACTGCCATAGTGACTAATAAAGAAGGATCCCAATTACCCGTAATATTTAAGAAGCTAAGAATTTTAGCCGGATTTCCCATCCCCGCTAATAATAGCCCCAAGCCAAATAATAAACCTGAGATTAATGCGATAATAACTGGCATAACTTTATCCTCTTAATCCCAATAAATTTATAACCGCTACCGTCGCAAATGCCACTAACATAAAAGTGATAACCGCAACTATCGAACGCCGAGAAAACCTCGCCATACCACAAATTCCGTGACCACTTGTACAGCCACTCCCTAATCGCGTACCAAAGCCGACGAATAAACCGGCGAGGATAAGGATAGGGGTGCTCGTCGTGATCGACACTTCCGGTGAAAAGAAAAAGAGCGTAAATAAAGCAGGAGCCGCCATAATCCCGAGCACAAATGCCACCTTCCAAGCGGTATCCCCTGCAATCGGTTTTAAAACGCCACTTAAAATACCGCTGATACCAGCAATTCTGCCATTAAAAAGAAGTAATAGGGAAACTGCCGCGCCAATTAATAAGCCCCCCATCGCAGCTGACCAAGGGGTAAAATTAGCCCAATCAATAGACATCATTATTTCTCCTGAACCGGACAATAAAGTTGGTAAAGTGTATTCAGTAACGTGAAGAGCTTTTCATCGGCAATCGCATAATAAATTCGTTTACCTTCACGACGTGTCGTCACGAGCCCTTCATGACGCAATACCGTTAGTTGTTGAGAAAGGGTTGGTTGCTGTATGCCCAGCGACGTTTCAAGATCGCTCACACACGCCTCACCTTGCGTTAACTGGCATAACAGAAGTAATCGATCCGGATTACCTAATGTTTTCAGCAATGATGACGTTTGTGTTGCAGACTGCTTCATCGCCAAAAGCAATTGGTTTGTAGAGTCCTCGCTCATAAATCCTCCCAATAAACACATTATCATAAAATATAATATATATTTTTATATAATGATAGCCAATAATGCTTGTTTCCTCATATCGGCTTATATTATGCTTAGTTATATGAAAACCGTTCGAATCCCCATTTATCTTCAACAAAAAGCCATGCGCATGCTGAGGGCAAAACTGAATTTAGCCCAACAAAAGCTGGAACAAATCTTTCCAGAACCAACACTTAACTATAAGCAGCGAGGAACAACAGCAGGGAGTGCCTACTTAAAAGAGTGGGAAATTCGTTTAAATGCTGTCTTACTGATTGAAAATGGTGATAGCTTCATTAATGAGGTGATCCCTCATGAGTTGGCTCATCTATTAGTGTATCAAGTCTTTGGCCGTAAAGGTATTGCTCCCCATGGCAAAGAGTGGAAGTGGATGATGGAACACGTTTTAGACGTTCCCGCAAAACGTACACATCGCTTTGAAGTCACGTCCGTCAAAAGTCGCACTTTTACCTACCATTGTGCGTGTTCCACAACGCACGAATTAACCATTAGAAGGCATAATAAAATTGTCAGAGGGGAGAATCAGTATTTGTGCCGAAAATGTGGGGAGGTTTTAAAACAGAATGAGTGGGTGAATGCGGCAGATGTTGAATAACACTGCCGCATCAAGTCGATGGTGTGTCTTTAGGCGAACTCCGTCATTACCAATTTGGCAATTTCGAAGTAAATAATTAGACCCGTTCCATCAATGAAGGTTGCAATAAACGGCGCAGATACTACTGCGGGGTCAACTTTTAATTTCTTCAATACCATTGGGATAATCGAAGAAACAATTGCACTCCACATGGTGATAGCAACAATAGTTAGACTTACTACAATCGTCACTTCAGCGCCCACACCCAGTATCCATGCCCTAATCAAAGCAGCTGCACCAATAGTCACGGCCACTAAGAAAGAGGTTGATACTTCTTTTTTCAATACCGCGCCCAAATTACGTAGGCTCACTTCCCCTAGCGCCATCGCCCTGACAAGGGTTGAAGTGATTTGCGTTCCACTGTTCCCGCCCGTTCCAATTAATAATGGAATAAAGAAGGCCAGAGAAATCGCAGCTTCTAATTGCTCTTCAAAGGCTTTTAATACTGTACCGGTATAAGCTTCCGCAACAAATAGCATTAATAGCCATACGACACGTTTACGCCATAACGTAATAGGACTGGTTGCTAAATAAGGCTCTTCAAGTGGTGTAGTCGCCCCTTGAAGTTGTGCGTCTAATGTATTCTCATCTTCAATTAATTCAGCAATATCTTGAGGACGTAATACCCCCATCAATTTGCCAAATTGAACAACGGGTATCATATCCAAACCACTATGGTTGATCAGATCATAAACATCATGACGTGATTGATCAGGCGCCACTGAAAAGTAGTTGTGTCTCATAATATCGGATACAAGCAACCCTTCATCCGCCGCTAATAGCGATTTGACTGAAAGAATACCATTTAAATAATTTTCCTGATCAACAACAAATAAATACGTTGGGATCTGCTCACCGTCTAAGTGTTCGATCAAATTCTTTTTCACGCAAGCAACAGAATCCGCAATAGAAACAGGCAAATAAGATTGGCTCATATATGCGCTGACAGTTGCGTCATCAATTTTTGGTTGCTGAGTGTTGTTGTTATTCAGGCGTGCGCCTTTCATTGCGGACTGAGCAATTGCTACAGATCCCGCTTTGTTCTGGGTAGTGAAAGTCATTTTTTTAGTCCCTAGTTACTGTTGTTTACTCAAACAGTACTCACATAGGGGCGAAACCAGATGAGAGAATGCGGTGGCTATCTCTACGTCTCGGTTTTAGCACTATACAACGTATCCAACTTACATTGGAAGTTACATGGGGATATACCTTCGTTCGATATATCCTGTCCTGATCTTGGGCGTCTCTCGACGTCGTCAGATCAGTAACCTGTGTTTGTATAGGAGCCTCGCCTAACGAGATACTGCACTTTTGATGCGACGCGAATTATAACCATAAGATTATTAATTACCACCCCGAAAATAGCGTTAATAACACATGTTGATTATCTTGTTTAGGTTTTGTTTAAGTTGATGTATGACAACAATTCGTCGCGTTACTAAATGTAACCAAGCATGTATTAATATTTTATTCACTGTTCAAAATACGCTGCTTTTGACTTATTTTTTACACGTGAATAAAAAACGTAGTTACCCGATTAATAAATTTATAACGCAATGACAAAAAAGGAAAATTACTTGATTTTATCTAATTTATTTTATCTTTCATCCTAAGGTAAAAGAATAATATTGAATATATTAATTTGCATTATTATAATTTTTTGAATAATCTATACTATATAAAACAAACCCGCCAAACAGGTAAATTATTTTATTTCTGTCACATCTTATTTAATTTTAATCAACCATCATAAAAAAACGTCTTAATAAGAGAATGCACTTAATGCATTATTTAATTCGAAAAAAGTCTCAGCTTATTAGTATTTCAAAATAAAAATACATAATCACATATTAATTTAGTGGTTAATATATTTATTTTTATTTTAAAATACCGCAAGGTTAATTAAAGAGTGAAGTTTTAATTATGGACAGAACCATTGTCGGTATGCTGACAAATCTAACATTTCGAGTGAATGATGAGATAAAAATCGCCGCTATATCAGCGTTAGGAGATTATAAAGCAACTATTGAACACCAAGAAGCTATTGTTCGTATTATCAATCTTTGCCAAGATCCAAATAAAGAGATTGCAGTATCAGCTATCAACACATTAAGTAAATTATCCGTTTATTTTATACCTGAAGGATATACACTTAAATAAACTCGTTTAATGTGTTATATCGATATTCAGTTACCTTTTATTATATAATAACTTACAACCAATTACGTATTTTTGTTTAATAAATAATACATAGGTCACTGTCTCATTACTTAGCCACTATAATGAGACAGTTCATTGATGAGGTCACTTACGCTATTTCTGTATCACCTTGTAATTGGCAGCTACAAGCCAAGACATAACCGGCCGCAATCTCTTCTTCTGTCAATGTCATGGTACTGCTCGTCGTATAATTGCCTGAGAGTACTTTTGTTTTACAGCTACCACAAACACCAGCACGGCAAGCCGCAATGACTGGCTGTTTATTTTGTTCTAAAGCCGACAGCAACGACGTTCCGACAGGGACTTTAAAATCGACCAAACGGTGGCGTATTTTTAATGTCACTACGTCTTCACTTTCAACCGGCTCCGGCTCTAGCGAAAAACGTTCCATAAAGAAATGATCAGCAGGTACACCTAGGCTTTTAGCGAATTGCTGAGCATTCTTCATATAAGGTGTAGGCCCACAAGTCATGACCACTCTAGCGCTAATATCCGGCACCAAGGCAGAAAGTTTCTCAAGGGTTAATCGCCCTTCTGCGACGCCACCATTATCTGGCGTTTCCGCCATAATGCACAGTTGTAATCGAGATGAATATCGCTCAATCAACTGATCCCATTCATCCGCAAAAATGACTTGTTGGCTATCACGCACGTTAAACAAAACTTTGACATCCGCCTGAGGCCGATTAGCCATCAACCAACGCACCATCGACATAATTGGCGTCACACCACAGCCAGCGGCTAACATCAGATATTGGTTACTATTGAGCTCTGCACAGGTAAACTCCCCCTGAGCGTCAGAAAGCCAGAGATAATCACCGGGTTTTACTGCCCCCGTTAACCAGCATGATCCTGTGCCTTGTTCTAAGCGTCTTACCGTAATCGTGATAAAACGGCTTTGCCCAGGTGTCGATGAAATCGTATAAGCTCTCATGATTTCATCGCTGTTTTTAATACTAACAAGTGCATATTGACCGGGTGAATATGTATAAAAGTCGTGATTGATTAAATTAATCGTCCATACATCGGAGGTTTCTTGATGAATAGAATGTATTTGCATTCTATTTGGACATAAACTACTCGGCATTGTCATCCTATCACTCCAATTGGGGGGAAATATCCCCCCTTCACTCTTAATATTAAGCAGGCAGAATTTCAGCTAGATCTTGTTCAACTGTTGTAATGCTACGCATACCGAATTTTTCGTTCAGCACATTTAATAAGTTTTCAGTTAAGAAACCAGGTGCTGTTGGGCCGGTATAAATATTTTTAACGCCCAGCGACAACAGCGTCAGTAAAATAACAATCGCTTTTTGTTCAAACCAAGACAGAATCAAGCTCAATGGTAAATCATTAACGCCACAACCTAATTTTTCGGCTAAGTTCACTGCAAGCATGATTGCTGAATAAGCATCATTACACTGACCCACATCTAGTAGACGAGGTAAGCCTTCCAATGTACCAAAGTCTAATTTATTGAAACGATATTTACCGCATGCCAACGTGAGAATTAAGCAGTCTTCCGGTACACTGCGAGCGAAATCCGTATAATAACTACGCTCACCACGGCTACCATCACAACCCCCTACTAAAAATACGTGACGTAATTTTTTCTGTGAAACTAAATCAATTACGGTATCAGCGGCACTCAATAATGTTTGACGACCAAAACCAACCGTAATTTTGTGTTCAATTTCTGTATATGGGAAGCCATTCATTGATAGAGCTTGATTGATCATTTCAGAAAAATCATCTCCCGTTAAATGTTTCGCTCCAGGCCAACCCACGATACTGCGAGTCCAAATACGATCTTTATACTGACCGACATCAGGGTCGATAATACAGTTTGAAGTCATCAGCACAGGACCCGGGAATTTCGCGAATTCCGTTTGCTGATTTTGCCAACCACTACCATAGTTACCAACAAGGTGTGAATATTTTTTAAGTTCAGGGTAACCGTGAGCAGGTAACATCTCACCGTGAGTATAAATATTAATCCCCGTTCCTTCCGTTTGTTCTAACAACATTTTCAAATCTTTCAGGTCATGGCCTGAAATAAGAATACATTTACCAGCAACAGGGCGAACATTGACCTCTGTTGGCACAGGGTGGCCAAACTCCCCTGTTTCACCTGCATCTAGAATTTCCATGACTTTGAAATTCATTTGGCCAATCGCCATCGCGTTATCAAGCAGTTCATTCATATCCGCTGGTAACGTACCGAGCCACGCCATGATTTGATGATATTGACGATAAATATCATTATCATATTGGCCTAATACATGAGCATGCTCCATATAAGCGGCAGCACCTTTTAGCCCATATAAGCAAAGCATGCGTAAGCCATGAATATCATCACCCACTTGTGCTTTATCAATATCAAGTGCGAACGCTTCGGCTTGTTTTTGCAAGGTCGCAATATCGTTGCCATTTAATTGGATATTAATCAGGGGGTGATTAAACACAATGGCACTATTTTTAGCTTGGCATTGCTTGATTAATTTATCACGCAGATAAATCGCTTCACGTGCATAGCCAATAATACGCTCTGAATCAAAGTTAACGTTTGTCAGTGTTGAGAAAAAAGCTCGAGGAGCAAAGCTATCGACATCGTGGTCAATAATTCCCAATTCACGGGCCGTAACTGCACTCGCCGACAGACTTTGTAGTACAGCCACTAATAAATCTTGCAGGTCAGACGTTTCCGCCGTTTTACCGCACATACCCTGCGCGTATGCACAGCCATTGCCAGCTGGAGTTCTAATTGTTTGTTCACATTGCACACAGTACATGTTCATTGCCTCATAAGTTGCATTTTGAATACAACATTAAGATTAAACCTTTTTCGATAATAAGAAAGCGGATTTAAAGCTTATCTGATGCTTTATTGATCTATATTAATGTTTTTAGTAAATGAGAACTATTTGCATCTATCTCACTAATAAAATAAGGAAAATTAGCCTTATGACAGTATCCTTAAGATAAATAGTTTCATTTTTGCTCGAATTAGTACTTGCTAAATTTGATTTGTTAACTTGATAATACCCGCGCTTAATTTGTTAGGTACAAAAAGATTTCACTTAGTTAGTAAATGGCTTAAAGGATTTTTTATGAAGAAAAAGACTATTCTTGCAGTGACTATCTGCTCATTATTCGCGGCGGGTGTTACCAATGCTGCTGAGGTTTATAACAAAGATGGCAATAAACTGGATGTTTACGGTCAAATTGATGTTCGCCACTATTTTGCCGATGCAAAAAGCGGGGAAGATGGGGATGATTCACGAGTCCGTTTAGGGTTTAAAGGTGACACGCAAATTACAGACCAGTTAATTGGTTTTGGTCGTTTTGAGTGGGAAACGTCGACCAATAAAGCGGAAACCAGTAATGATAACCAAAATCGTTTAGCGTACGCTGGATTAAAATTTGCAGACTACGGCTCACTTGATTACGGTCGTAATTATGGTGTGATTTATGATACCAATGCTTGGACAGACGTATTGCCACTTTGGGGTGCTGATACCATGGATCAAGAAGATACCTTCATGATGGGCCGTAACCGCAATTTACTAACTTATCGTAATAACAATGGTTTTGGTTATATTGATGGTTTAAGCTTCGCTCTACAGTACCAAGGTAAAAATGGCGATCAAAATAAATCAACCGGCTCAAGCGCATTAGATAACAATGGTGATGGCTACGGTTTTTCTACCGCTTATGAATTAGGTTGGGGTCTCTCAATTGGTGGCGGTTATTCAAATTCATCGCGTACGCCAAGCCAGAATAATATTAAAACGGGAGCAACAGGAAAACGCGCCGAAGCTTGGAACGTTGGCAGTAAATTAGAACTTGATGAGTTATATTTAGCCGCGATGTATGGGCAAACACTCAACACAACCCGATTTGGCGATGATGACGCTGAGGCGATTGCCAACAAAACAGAAAATCTTGAACTAGTTGCATTGTATTCGTTCGATTTTGGCCTGACACCCTCCATTGGCTATAACCAATCTAAAGGTAAAAACCTAGGTAATTATGGCAATAAAGACTTAGTGAAGTATATTGCGGTTGGTGCATCCTACGATTTCAACAAGAATATGGCCGCTGTCATTGATTACAAAATCAATTTATTAAAAGATAACCAATTCACCGATGACTATGGTATCAATACAGACAATGTGCTTGGCTTAGGTTTAATTTACCAATTTTAAATCTATTTAAGTAATTCACCCCCATTATGGTTTTCATAGTGGGGTGAATTCCATCATACGCAATTATCCCCAAACGTCCTGTCATTCCCCGACTTAAATATTAACTTACCGATTATTTTATTAACAAATCTAATAAACTTTAGCGCATATCCCTTATTATTTACTTAAACTAGCTTACTTTATACAGATATTATAAATGATTACACATTTATGACTTATTAATTTCACTTTAATTAAATAACGTCATATTCCAATAATTAAAAAAAGTAAAGTCTTACGTTTTATTTGCTTTGTTTATTAAATAAAATACCTGACAATAAAATTGTGGTATGGTTTGACATACTGCTTGTCATACTAAAATTACAATAAGTTGCTATACATCACTAATAGAGAGTCATAAAAAGATGTCTGAACAAAGTTCAATGAGTCAATCCGCAATGAAATATCGTTTCGGAATACTCAGACGATTAAAAGAATCTAATAAGACCCCATTTGGCATATTGCTTTTATCCGCGGTCATTGGTGCATTTGTTGGCTTGGTGGGAACCTTATTTGAACTAGGCACAACATGGGTGAGCAACTATCGAAGCAGTTCTGTTAATGAACTTATTACCGACAAATGGCTACTTATTCCTGCTATGTTTGCAGTATCTGCAATATTAGCGATGATAGGCTATTATCTCGTCAAGAAAATCTCACCAGAGTCAGGGGGATCAGGGATACCTGAAATTGAAGGCGCATTACAAGACCTACGCCCTGTACGATGGTGGCGCGTTATCCCCGTTAAATTTTTTGGTGGATTAGGTGCATTAGGCTCTGGAATGGTGCTAGGCCGCGAAGGCCCAACAGTACAGCTCGGCGCCAATATCAGCCAAATGTTTTATGATATTTTTCGTATTAAAGATAATGAATCACGTCATACGTTATTAGCTGCGGGTGCAGCAGCGGGGCTATCAACGGCGTTCAATGCCCCACTGGCAGGTATCTTATTTATTATTGAAGAGATGCGTCCACAGTTTAAATATAGCTTAATATCCATAAAAGCAGTGTTTATTGGTTCAATTACCTCTACCATTGTCTACCAATTAATCAGTGGTCAAGCCGCCATCTTAAATATTGGACAATTTTCATCTGCTCCCTTAAATACATTATGGCTTTATTTAATTTTAGGAATGCTATTTGGGGTGATTGGTATTTGCTTTAACCGCTTTTTGCTTTATCTACAAACGAAATTCCTCGCATTTTATCAAAATAAAGTTTCTCGTTTTGTATTAATGGGAGGCCTAATCGGTGGATGCTGTGGTGCTATTGGTGTTTATACTCCTGAAGTTGTTGGAGGCGGTTTTTCTGTGATCCACCAAATGGTAGCAGGAAGTTTTACTGTATCGGTCTTAATACTGTTTTTTGCCCTACGCTTCCTCACATCCACTATCAGCTTTAGCTCTGGTGCCCCCGGTGGTATTTTCTCTCCACTACTCGCTTTAGGTACGCTTTTTGGGGGCATTTACGGTTACTGCGTGTTAGAACTTTTTCCGGATTACCACATTGAAGTGGGCACTTTTGCTATTGCGGGTATGGGCGCTTTATTTGCCGCGACAGTCAGAGCGCCGCTAACGGGGTTAGTGTTAGTACTCGAAATGACCAGTAACTACCAACTTATTTTACCTATGATTATTACCTGTCTAGGCGCGACCATGGTAGCGCAATTTTTAGGTGGTAGACCACTTTACTCGGTTTTATTAGAAAGAACATTGCAAAGAAGTGCACAAGAAAAATCAGCAGAGCAAACCAAAGCGGCGAGCTAAGCTTAATCAACCAGCGGGATGTTTTACGCATCCCGCAATTGTCTTAACCTAATCAAACACTACCGCTTTTTGGCAATTAATGTCGCGAAATTAAGTTTTATACGGTTACCTTGCGCATCCGTTCTATGCAGATGACCAGGATTTTCATTATATTTTAAAATCTCCCAGTCTTTGTAATATTCATGCAACTCCCCTGCTTTGAGGAAGCATTTGAATGGGATCAAATCTAAAGGAGCATCTGGCGTTTCAGCAGCACATACGATCACATTAATACCACCCGGTAATGTGTGTGCTTGCATGTTAGCAATAACATCCGCAATACGTTCACGCTGCAAAAACATTAATACAACGGTAGAGATGATTAAATCATAATCGTCTTTGATTTGATGGCTATTAATATCATAAATCGCAGTTTTAATATTTTCTATACCAGCTTGTTTTTTGACAAATTCAATGGCCTGAATATGTTGTGGGTTAATATCTACCGCTGTCACGTCATAACCTTGCAATGCAAGATAGAAGCTATTGCGTCCACGTCCTGATCCTAAATCTAACGTTTTACATGGCTGAGACAGGTTATTTTCACACAAAAATCTCACTTCCGAATGTGGGATAGTTAAGCCATATTCTTTATAGAATTTGATATCGGGATGACATAAAAAGGAGAGTTGGCACTGCATATCATCGCTGCAATCCGAAATTCGATGCCAAACTTGAGGCTCAATAATCGGTGGTTGGTTATTAATATCAAATGTAAATTTTTGCTCGCTACCGTCTTCTGAAAAAATAACAAAATCGAGTGATCCTTTTAGTACTCGAAGTTGTGCATAGGTATCTTCTTTCGTGTTATGGCGCTCTTGAAACATCAGAGGAAGAGAGGCTTTATCCCACACAGGCATAGTCTTATAACAAACTAACTCGCTCATATCATCACCTTTAAGTTGCATATTAAATACATCTTATAACTTTATTAATCGACCTGCAAAGGTTTCATAAGATGATGTTTGGTAGCTTGATCAGAATCAACCTTCTGGAAAACCAGAAGGTTGATAGCGGAAGATTAATAACCCAGTTGTTTTGCTGATAAACCTAAAAACTCAAAAGGCTCACTCTCTACATACTCATTGGTCGCATCGCCAGAAAAAATATGACTCTGCTCAGCACCGAGGGTCAGTTTTTTCACCTTGCCCGTTTCAGCAGAGAAATCAATCTTCTTAAGGTTAGTCCAAAAGATATTTGGGGTTAGAGCGGATTCGAAGAAATAGAGTTGACGTTTATGATCAACTAGAGTCCGCCAGCGAGTCGAGGAAATTTCAGGTGAGTTTTCTGTGGTTAATCCATAAGGAACAGACACATTACGAATAACGCCGAACACACTGGCAACAGCTTTATTTGGTGTTGTCTGTTGTGGGATAGCATTAATATAAAATTGTGCACGTGCAAACCGATCCGCTGAGCGGTTTGTGCCAGGCAACATAACCGTACCACCTATTCCTTGCCAATATTCTTGCATAGCTAATTGCTTTTCATAAATAGGTGAATTTGTCATGACTTGATATTGGCGACTGTGGTGAATAACTTGCTTACCATTAATGTATTCAACAATCGCACTATCACCACTCGCATCTGACAATGATAAATGCAAAGTGGCTAAACGGTCTTGCCCGGGTACGTTATCGGTCATAACCAATAACGGTGTTTTCTCTAATGCTTCTACCGCTTCAGCCACCGTCGCAAAGTTATCAAGCATATATTGGGCCCATAATGAGATAGAGAGCGCTGGCTGCTTATCATTCGCTGGTGGGTATTGTGATTCTGCAAGCCATAATAAATTAGCCACTAAACCTTTTTCATTCACCCCATCGGTCGTTGAAATATCATAGCCTGATGCAATCACACTACCGTATTTTGACGTCCATTTTAGGGAGTTAGGCCCAGCGATACCCTCTCTCTTCATTCCTCGCGGAAATATCCATAAATTAGTCCCAATATCATATTTCCAGTCCATCGTCCTCGCGGTCATGGTTTGCTGATCTTCACCTAAATACACGACGCGCGTACATGCTTGAGTGACAACTGAGGGAACATAAACTGCGGCCGCGGTGAGTAGTGCAACCATGCTTTTCTTAACAAACGACATCTGACCTCCTAGAAACAAAGAGTTACCGCCAATAGACTTTACACATCGTCAAACAGTGATGGACTGAATAAATAAAATGTATCAACTTGGCTCAATTAACATGTTCATATTCATCATAAAATTGAAAATATAATTTGATGATAAAAGTATAGAAGAATTATGAGCTATGCGCAGGACGAATCAACCTTTTGAAACATTCAATAACAATTAAAGGCTATTTAGCTTCAAAAAATACATTCATTAATGTGAGGATATATTCGACTTTGTCTATTAAACCGTCATATTTGGCAGGGAAATAACATGATGAAGCAATATCCCATCATTTTAAGATGGGATATTGCGTCACTGATTATTGATTCGTGCCAGCGAATAGAGAGCGTAAAAAGGCCGCTTTTTTCTGGCTATCTGGCATCGCCAAAATGTGATCGTAAAAACTCATTGTAATACGGCAAGTGACCGCCGGTTGCTGCTTAGCTTTTTCTAAATCCCCTAGTAATGAGGTTTTCTTACCATATTTTGCAGTTAATTTAGCCTGAATATTCGTCAGAATTGTGTTTTTTTCTTCATTCGACAATGTCGGCTGTTTAACGCCAGCTTCACTGGAAATCAGTAATTCATTGGTTGCCTCTAATTGTTTAAGGAGGACCGAATGACTTTTTTGTGGTGGCATAATCGCCGCTGAATCACGCAAATATGGGAACAGTGAATAGAAACAGGTTTTTCCTGACGGGTCTGCTTCCAACAGCACATTTAAATAATCGTTCACTTTGCTGGTAAAATTAATGATGGATTCATCCGAAGCATAAGGGATACGTTCAGTCACGAGCTTCATGACACTACCCACTATCTGATCAAACATATGTCGGCTCAGTAGTTCATTAGAAGGATCGTAATCACGAACAATATTTTCTATGGCTTGATAAACATCAGGATTGATTTTTTTTATCGTTTTAATAACCGGCATATCTTTTTCGATATCAGATAATGCCTCTATCTGAGCAACGCTTAATGGTGCCTCTAAAGAGCTTGATTGAACTTCAGCCTCTGCTTGTGTTGATAATGTATTGTTATCTTTGCCCAACCAATAAAAACCGAGTGCAAACGCGATAAAAATAACAACAACAATTAGTGCTGTTTTACGTGAATTATTTGTCTCCAAGAGCCTATACCTTTATAACAATGCCTGACTAATAAATCGCCTCAACTGACTTATCCTAAATAAGCACTTACGATCAAGCCATTTGATTTTTAATGTATTCTACCCTGTTACAAAGTCATTAAGCTATAGGAAAAAGGGAAATTAAAAATCCAAATATATTGCCCCCAATGCGCGGGTCGCATTGAGGGCATTTTAGGCTAAAGAATCATTACTTCTCTTGCACGCCTTCAACTGAAATTAACAACTCAACTTCTTGAGATTTAGGACCTAAGTCTGATTTGATGTTAAAATCTTTCAGTTTAATATTCCCTTGTGCTTCAAAACCAGCACGGTATCCCCCCCAAGGGTCTTTACCTTCACCCATCAATTTAGCATCTAAAGTGATAGGTTTAGTGACACCATTGAGTGTGAAATCACCTGTAATTTTGTAATTTTCACCCTCTTTTTTCACGTCAGTAGAGACAAATTTCGCTTCTGGGTACTTCGCCGCATTCAAGAAGTCGCCACTACGTAGGTGCTTATCACGTTCAGCATGGTTAGTATCGATGCTACCCGTTTTAATTGTCACCTCGACTTTGTCTTTTGCAGGATCTTTTGCATCGTAGGTAAAGCTACCATCAAAGTCTTTAAAGCTGCCATAAACCCAGCTATAACCCAAATGTTGGATACGGAATTCGATAAATGCGTGTTGACCTTGCTTATCAAATTTATAGGTTTCAGCTAATGCAGAACCTGCTGTTAAAAATAATGCTCCAGTTGCCAGACCAAGAACCGTTTTCTTAAACATATCTTTCTCCACGTTTATTTATCGGGATTAAAACCCAACATTCTTTTTAAAGTAATATCACCATCAAAGAAGTGATGTTTAAATGCTGCAAAGGCATGTAAAAGTGATAGCAAAACAACTGCCCAAGCAAGATAAAGATGAATATCCCCTGCTGTATCTGCTTGTGTTGCTGCACCAGTAAATAAAGCGGGTACTTCAAACCAACCAAAAACACTAATGGGTTGGCCATCAGCAGTTGAGATTAAATAACCACTGATCAAAATACTAAATAAAATCACATAAATTAATATTTGTGCGATCGCTGAACTTATTTTGGTTAAACGACTATAACTCTCAAGCGGTTTAGGTGACGGAGAAATAAACCGCCAAATCACACGAAATGCCATAACAATAAATAATAAAATACCTATACTTTTATGAATTTCGGGTGCTTGATGATACCAGCTATCATAGTAACCAAGGGTCACCATCCATAAACCCAGTGCGAACATTCCATATACAACAATCGCAACTAACCAATGTATGAGCAGTGATATATGCCCATAACGAGTGGCACTATTTTTCCATTGCATGATAAATAGCCTTATAAATTAAAAGGTAATCATTTGTTTTAATAACCTGCCGTAATCATAAGGGGATTTTTAAATTATTCCTATCCCTAACTTAAACAAATATTTTGTTGAACATATTCAAATACTATCAACATTATCGTTTTTTCAATAAATTTCAATTTGTCTAGTGCCAATCATTTAATGTAAATAAAATTATCTTCAGTTTATGTAAATAAAAGAAACCATTTATTTTTATTACTCTTATTGCAACTATAATTTTCGTTATAACTTATATAAAAAAAATATAACCTAATTTTGTATTCTGTCTAATAAATCGTTGTCATTGTCCATAAAACACTTAAATTAAATGGGCTTGTTAGCCACTATCTTCCCTCTCATTATTCTACCGATATAGGGTGGTCATACTATGTACAAACTTTGGATTGCTAATAAAAATTACTCTTCGTGGTCACTACGCCCTTGGGTTTTGCTCAAAACGCTCGGTATCCCTTTCGATGAAAACCTCTGTTATTTTGAAACTGGTAGAGGGAAAAGTAGCCACGATAAGTTTAAAAATTTCTCGCCCACTGGTCTTGTTCCTTGCTTAGTCGATGGGAAGCAAACGATCTGGGATTCGCTGGCGATTTGTGAGTATCTCTATGAAGCGTTCCCTCAAGTATGGCCTGCTGATAAACAAGCACGTGCATGGGCTCGCTGCGCTAGTGCAGAAATGCACTCTGGATTCACGGCGCTTCGCCAAACATGTCCGATGAATCTGACTCACCAAGCTCCATTAGAAAAACTTTCTCGAGAATTACAAGCCGACCTTAATCGGCTTCAACAGTTATGGCAAGAAGGCTTTACGACCTTTGGTGGACCATGGCTAGCAGGGAATCAATTTACGGCGGTGGATGCTTTTTACGCCCCTGTCGCCTTTAGGATCCGTAGTTATCAACTGCCTATGAGTAATGCCGCTCAACAATGGGTTGACCGCATGCTAGCGTTACCGGCAATGCAGGAATGGTATCGAGCAGGGCTTGAAGAGCCAAGCGTTGAACATATCTAATACGATTGGGCTGTTTGCAGCCCAACTTAACCGATTGTTTATAAAAAAATCATCTGTACGAGCATCAAAACTAATTTTTGTTCAATATGGCTAAATCGCCCGCAAATATCGGTTGTAACACCATCAATTACAGGTTTTCATCCCATGGATCTGCTGTCATGACATCGCCATTCGGCGTATGAAGCGTGACTTTTTCGTTTTTAAACCATTCTGCCAAAGAGAAACCACCTTTTGGTGTCTCAACATGTATATCAATGCGGCATAAAGGCGTATTCGCTTTAATGGCAAACTCCGCAAAGTCTTCTTTTTTATGGCGTGTAGGGCAACGGATCAAAACATCCAAATCACAATCTGCGAGCATACTTTGAATATCGGTCACTAATGTATAGGCACAGCTCCCTGTCACCGCCCATTTCCATGGCCAATTATGCTGTGAAAGTAATAATAATACTTGTACTGGCGGTAATGCGATAAACATAGAGCGCTGTAATTCTCGTGAGTTAGAAACGAGAGACTCTACATTCATAATATGAGTAATTGCTGACTTATCTATTTGAGTAATAACACGCTGTCCCGGTTTGATCCCTCGAATACCCACTGAAAGTTTATTTTCATCCGTTGCTTCTCGGCGCACGACCAATGGCAATTGCTTATTCCAT
This sequence comes from Providencia sp. PROV267, assembly GCF_028477825.1. NCBI lineage: Bacteria > Pseudomonadati > Pseudomonadota > Gammaproteobacteria > Enterobacterales > Morganellaceae > Providencia > Providencia sp. PROV267. Next base: position 88,804 of record NZ_JAMPLX010000005.1, read on the forward strand.
TGAGAAATAACCCATTCCGGCAGTGATTCCACGGGTAAATCATCAAGGCTGCTGATCCAGACAAAATCATGGGGATTCACTTGCATTACAGATTCCTTATTTTAATTCTAATGACATGCTCTTAGATTATTATGCAATTTTTAGATGGCAAAAAATACCGTTAGATGGAATTTGGCATTTTGTGTCTATTTTCATTCTAATTGATTGAGTACAGACCTTTGGCTGATATTTATGATAATATAAATTTACTTTAATAAATAATAACTTACACCGCAATTTGTGAGCATCTTTTTATGAGGAAAATACCAGCGATTAATGACGGTCTTATGTTTAGTGGCTGTATGCTATTAAGTGCAGCAGTTGCTTTCGCCATTATGGATGTACAAGCTTCTATGTGGGCCGCTTTCTCAACACTATATGCCTTTAACCTTTTTAACGCTGCTAAAGAGTATAAAAACTATTTCTATACGGCTTTTTGGTTAGCCATGATCATGCTCGCCATTTTTATTGGGGATACCTTACGGTTAGGCACCAGCTTTTATGTTTACCTAGCTATTTTCTCTTTTATTTATTATCAACTCTATGGAACCGATCCCGTTATGGATTTGACGATGAAATTTATGATTATCATGTCAACCATTGGAACGGTTCTACCGGATATATCAAAGAGCCTTGCACTGGGTTTTTTAATTGGGAGCAGCGTCACCCTAATGACCTGTTACCTGCTAAGTAAGAAGATGCATCGCCATATTATCCTTACTGGTAGCCTCGTCGAACAAAATTTATTTACGCTACGCAAATACATTATTCCTCGGTCGATGACTTATGCTATTGGTTTATCACTTTCGTTAGCGATCCCTCGGATGTTGGAGCTCGGCCATTTTTATTGGACGCTACTGACATTTGTGTTTGTTCTACATCCAAAATCACAAAGTATTATTCATATAACGCTACAACGTGTTGCGGGTAGTTTGCTCTCGGTTATTTTACTTTATTTTTTATTCAATACCCCTTTGATGCCTTATATTGGTCTTACCGCTATTGTGGTTTTTGCCTTTTTAATGCCGATGAGTTTCCATCATGGTTATACTTTTATGACCTTTATCGTGACAAGTTTGATCCTTTCCGTGCTTGAACAGGTCATCTATTGGCGACACCCTGCCTATGTACTGCTATTTGATAGGGTATTGGAAACGGCATTAGGTGGCGTTATTGCCATTATCACAAGTATCATCTTAAAACTGTTTAGGGATGCCAAATAACAACCTGTCTAGCTAAGATGCCCTGAGTGTTCAGGGCGTTTCCATTATTTCCCCCGAAAACTGCGCGTAATGTTCAGTAAATGGTTAAGGGAATACCACTATACTTCTCCACATTGAGATATACTCAAATAGAGCGATGTAGGAAATCTGATCCAATTGCAGCTATAAAACTTCACTATAGCTTAATGTTATTAATAACTTGCGGGGAAAATGATGAAAATATCGATTATTGGAGCGACGGGTTTCGTCGGCAAGGTTCTCGTGAATGAAGCCTTATTTCGCCAACATCAAGTGACAGCCATTTCTCGCCATAGTAACCAACTACAGCAACATGCTCATTTAGTCACCGCTTCAGGGGATGTTACTGATATTGCTTGGCTAACAGCACGCCTTAAAGGGCAGGATATTGTAATCAGTGCTTTTAATGGCGGCTGGCAAAACCCAAACCTATATCAAGATACAGTGACAGGCAATCAGGCTATTTTACAGGCCGTCAAACAGTCTGGCGTTAAACGCTTTATTGTCGTAGGGGGTGCTGGGAGTCTTGAAATCGCTCCTGGAGTAGAATTAATCGATTCCCCTGACTTCCCTGCTGAAATCAAACCGGGAGCGCAAGCGGTCAGAGAGTTCAAACAACAACTGCAAAACACCCCCGAGCTAGATTGGACATTTGTCTCTCCTGCCGCGGTGTTAGAATCAGGTGAGCGCACACAAACATTTCGGCTTGCAGGCAACCAATTATTGATGAACGGTAACGTTCCTGCCAAAATTTCAGTTGAAGATCTTGCGGTTGCCATTCTTGATGAAGCAGAAAAGCCGCAATTTATTCGCAAACAATTTACAGCTGCTTATTAAAAAGCAGGGTTTGCTCCTGACTCACATCACGAGGAGCAAACCTAAACTTATTTGGTTATAAGCCAAATTTCTTTTTCAGCTTATCCAGTAACTGTTGCTGAAAATGTTCAAACTCCGCTCTTGGTTGCTGTAACCTAATAAAATCCAATAAGGGGTCAGCCACTTCGGTACGTACACCGCTCATCTCTTCTATAACAGCAAGTCCACAGAAAGGCACATACGCCTCTGAATATCCACCTTCATGAACGATAACTAACTTACCGTCACACAAGCTATCCGCGGCATTCATCACAAGACGAGTCATGTCACGAAAACTCTCACTATGCAGTTGCATTCTGGCTAATGGATCCATGGCATTCGCATCATAACCACTCGCCACAATAATCAATTCAGGCTTAAAACGTGCCAATGCAGGGATCACTATCTGCTCCATCGCATAGATGTAACTGTTGTGCCCTGCTCCCGCGAGTAGCGGAATATTTATGTTATACCCTGTACCATCTCCACCACCAATATCATCTTCCCCACTGTACCCAGGAGGAAAACAACCATCTTGGTGTATTGAAATGGTTAAAACATCTGAGCGATCCCAAAAAATATGTTGAGTTCCATTGCCATGGTGAACATCCCAATCAATGACAGCGATACGCTCAATATTAAATAGTGTCTTAGCACGTTCGATCGCTAATGGGATATTCGCAAGGAAACAAAATCCCATCGATTCATCCGGTAAACAGTGGTGACCCGGTGGACGTGAAAGACTATAAGCATTGTCCAGTTCGCCTTTAAGTACTGCCTCTACAGCAGCACAAGCCAATCCTACAGATAATTTAGCAATCTCATAGCTTCCAGGGCCTAATGGTGCTTCTTTTCCCAACAGCCCTCCCCCATTATCACTCACTTGTTTAAAACGGGTTAAATATTCTTGAGGATGTATTTTAAGTAATGTCTCTTCAGTTGCAGGCTCAGCGGAAGATAAAATCAGAGAGCGGCTTAAACCAGAAACATCCATTAGGCTTTTCAGCCGCCTTTTCGTTTCCGGTGATTCCGCATGTGAAGCTCCAGCGGGAGGCTGTACCCAGCCGCCAACGGGTAACGTTGTGGCATGTAAGCCAGTACTATGCCAAAAACAATGTTCATCGAAGAAAAAACCTGTTTTACGCTTCATTGACACCTCACTCATTATGTTTTTTGTTTACACAAAATTAACACAATGGAAACACACAAACAGGTTAATATATTAATAATGTGACTGATATTACAATTCAATTTTTCACATTTATACTGTTTATTACTGGCAATAATGGCATCGTAAACTTATTAATATCGTAATAAACAAAAAAGCCGGTAATAAATTACCGGCAAACAATAGATAACAGATTTTGGTTTGGTTTTGGTACGTACTCTACAACCTCGGCTGTTTCTCACTAATTCAAGAAACAACCGTCTGTGAGTATTAATAACTACTCTTCATCACGATGTTTAGCGGCATACGTTTCACTATTGATCCAACTATGGTCTTTTTCCCACGTAAAGAGCCACTTACGTGTCGGGCCAGCCATTACATTTAAGTAATAGTTATCGTAACCCGCCATTGTTGCCATTGGATGGTAGCCTTTAGGCACCATGACGACGTCCTTATTATATACCGCCATGCACTCGTCTAATTCACGGTCATCCGTGTAAACACGCTGCATACAAAAACCCTGAGATGGATTCAGACGGTGGTAATAGGTTTCTTCCAAATAAGTTTCTGCGGGTTCATTATCGGTATCATGCTTGTGACTTGGGTAAGAGCTTGTGCACCCTTCATCAGTAAAGACTTCAACCACCAGTAAGCTATCTGCTGATTTATTATCAGGTAGAATGTTATGAACATAACGCTTGTTATTACCATGGCCACGCTGCTCAGCATCAATGTCTTCTGGCCCTATCAAGCGTGTCGGATACGTGCCTTTACCTTTTGCTTGGCATACTGCTAGCTCTAGCGCCGTTTCTGCTTTCACCTCAACCGCTTCTTGTGCTGTCACATAAACTGCATACGGCTTTTTGCGCTCAAAAGGATCCATACGGTCGCCGATATTTTCGAATGTTTGCCCCGGCGTTTTCACCGTTGCTTTACCTGCAACCAACACTAGACAAACTTCATTCTCAGATGCCGGCAAGGAAATAGATTCACCTTGTTTGAGTTCATACACATCAAAGTGCACATATCCCCAGTTGGCGATTTCAGGCGTAATATGCTGAGTACGCTTATGCGCATCTGGAGAATGATACTTTGATAATAATTTAGACATATCGCTTACCTCGGCCTCTAAAAAATACTTTAAGCTGTGGAAGCTCAGTTACCCGAATCATCGATATCACTCGACTCATCGGGCTAACTTCACTCTTCAATTATTAGCAACTCAAATAATTGAGATTTGCTATCCATGGTCATTTAGATAAGACCTGCATCTTTCGCGAATTTATGCAGATTCTTATAGCCCATTGTCGCATAAGTCAGCGGATGAGCGATGGCAGGATCTTGCTCCGCTTCAACCACTAACCAGCCATTTTCATACTGGCTATTTTTCAATACTTTAAATACCGCTGGATAATCAACACAACCATCACCAGGAACCGTAAAGACACCCGCTAAAACAGCATTTAAGAAGCTAGTTTTACGGTTTTTCACGTCTTTTAGCACATCAGGGCGAATATCTTTACAGTGAACGTGGTTGATGCGTTTAGCCCAACGTTTCGCAACCTCGACAGGATCTGCTCCGGCAAACGTTAAGTGGCCTGTATCAAGCAGTAAACCAACTTCATCACCGGTGTGTTTCATCAGGTTATCAACATCTTCCGCTGATTCGATCACGGTTCCCATATGATGGTGATACGCGATTTGTACGCCTTGAGATAAGGTATATTTAGCGAATTCGGTTAATTTTTTACCGTATTCTTCCCATTTATCCGCAGGGAACAAAGGACGCATATGGACAGGTTTGTCTTGGTCGCCATGAATACAGTGAGTGACTTCCGCGAACACCATCACTTTTGCGCCCAAATCGCGTAATAACGCTAAGTGGCCTTGCACTGCTTCAATTTCTTCTTCTACGCTGCGAGTCAGTAGTTCGCCTGAATACCAACCTGAAACTAATTTAAGATCATGCTTTTCTAAAATTGGCCCTAAAATTTCGGCTTTACGTGGAAATTTATTGCCTAATTCAAAACCGGCAAACCCCGCCTGACGACCTTCAGTTAAACATGTTTCTAAAGGCGTTTCTGCGCCCAATGTTGGTAAATCATCATTGGTCCATGTCAAAGGGTTAATTCCGAGTTGGATTGCCATGATGAAGCTCCTGTGTATAGGTAAGAGTAAAATTATTTACGCTGACGCCATAAGGCGATCAGGTTGTGATAATTAGATTTAATGGTCTGCACTAACGCGTCATCATCCAGTTCACCTTTCATCCATGCGAGAGAAGGTTTACCAAATAAGGTGCGACCTACTGCAAACCCTTTTACAATCGATTTCCCAGCAGCAGCATTGAAACCCGCTTCTAGCTCTGATTGTGGCGCATCAAGACCCAGTAACACGACACCACGGCAGTAAGGGTCTCGCTCTTGGATCAATCTATCCACTTCATCCCAATTCTCGGCTTTCAATGGCGGCAGTTTCCACCAATCTGGCTTGATACCAAGGTTATAGAAGCGTTTGATGGCTCTGAGGTATAGTTCGTCATTACGTTCCATATCAGCCGGTAGAATAACTTCAAGCAGTAGTTCATGGCCGGATTGGCAACAAGCGCTATAGACCTCTTGTACCGTTTTTTCCTGCTCAAGGCGTAGTGGATGGTTATCTTCTGGGTGGAAGAAAACTAAGCACTTCACAATATGCTCTTTTGGCCAACTGACTAGCTGTGAGCCAATATTACCGTGCTCTAAACACAGCGGTCTTGAAGCCGGTAGTTCAATTGGACGCCCAATCCACCAACCACGTCCCGTCACATCATTTAGCACGTCTTGACCAAATGTACTGTCACACAGTAGCCCCGCTTTACCTTGTAAGTTTGCTTCCTCCGCGACTTCACGGCTGGCACGGAAAATCAATTTTTTCAGATAAGGAATACATGAAACATCAGCTCCCGCCGCGCGAGCCATATCAACGAACTGAATTCGATGATCAAAAGCCATGACACACAGCTCTTCCCACTGTGTTGCACGAGTCGTAACACGATGTAAGTGATTTAACATCGGATCTAAGTCAGGGCGCGGTACAACCGCCGCACGCTCAAGATAGTTATCTAACTCAAGCTGACTTGGCATCGCCGGTGCACAGCCATGACGAGAAACCACCAGCGCGCCACACGCATTGGCATAAGTACAGGCTTTTTCCCAACCTTCTCCATTGAGATAACCGCGAAGTAAGCCCGACATAAAGGCGTCACCTGCTCCCAATACATTCAGGACTTCAACCCGTACCCCTTTGACAGTAATACCTTCATCCAAGGTGTCTGGGATTGCATCAGTAAATACTGAGCATCCAAGTGCACCTCGTTTACACACCAGTTCAGCGCCGGTCAATTGACGAATATTTTTTAGTGCTTGAATGGTGTCGGTAGAGCCACCTGCAATATGGAACTCTTCTTCTGTTCCGACAATCAGATCAAATAACGATAAAACCTCTTGCAGCTGTTCTGTCACTTTGTCCGATTCAATAAAGCGGGTTTCACCATCCCCTAATGAAGTGAGTCCCCAAAGTACTGGACGGTAATCGATATCAATCGCCGTTTTCACCCCGTTGCGTTTCGCGTATTCTAGGGCTTTTAACACTGCTGCTCGGGTTTTAGGGTGTGATAAATGGGTGCCTGTAATCGCCAGACAACGTGCCGATGCAATGTACTCTTCACTAAAGTCATCTGGCGTGATAGCCATATCTGCACAGTTTTCACGGTAGAAGATCAGAGGGAAAGTATCTTCATCTTTGATCCCCAAGATCACTAACCCAGTTAATCGCTCTTTATCCGTAATTAGATGGCTAGTATCACAACCTACCCGCTGTAATTCTTCACGGATAAAACGTCCCATGTGCTCATCACCAACACGCGCCAACATTGATGACTTCAAGCCTTGTATTGCTGTTCCGTACGCAACGTTCCCTGAAGATCCTCCGAGATACTTAGCAAAGCTACTCATATCTTCTAAGCGTGCACCTATCTGCTGTCCGTAAAGGTCAACGGCGATACGGCCCATGCAGATAACATCTAACTTCTTCTGCTTATCCATTAATTACCCCTTGAACAGAATTAATTGATTTCAGTGACTTTAACCCAACGCTGTTCTTCATAAGAACGTGCGATAGCATCGAGAATACGCGACACTTTCCAGCCCTCTTCAAAATCAGGCCACATATTTTCACCGGTCGCGACACCATCAATTAAATCGCGGACTTCAACTGTTTTTTGGTCATTAAACCCAATACCATGCCCTGCGCCATTACAGAAAGGTGCATAGTCAGGATGCTCTGGACCAACTAAAATTGTTTTAAAACCTTGGCGATTGGAAGGCTCATCATGGCGGTATAGTTTTAGCTCAGCCATTCTCTCTTGGGTGAAGGATAAAGTCCCTTTAGTACCCGTAACCACATAGGTTAACCCCATTTTACGCCCTGCCGCGATCCGTGAAGTTTCGATAACGCCCATCGCTCCACTCGCAAAACGAACCATGGCATGGGCCTGATCTTCGTTTTCCACATCGACCATCACTGACGAGCCGGCCTTTTCTGGACGCTGCTTAATGACAATTTCCATATCACCGCATACCGTTTCAATATCACCGACTAAGAATTGCGCCATGTTGACAATATGGGCTGACAAATCACCTAGAGCACCTAAACCGGCTTTTTCTTTAAAGCAGTGCCAATGGATTGGTGCATTAGGATCTGCCATATAATCTTCATTATGAGTGCCGTAGAAATGAATAACTTCTCCAATCTCACCATTAGCGATGATCTCTTTTGCCAATTGTGCCGTTGGGTTTTTCATGTAATTAAAACCCACTAAGGTTTTCACACCAGCTTTCTCAGCGGCAGCCACCATCTCTTTCGCATCGTCAGAGTTGAGGGCTAATGGTTTTTCGCAATAAACATGTTTGCCATGCTTAATTGCTTCCATCGCCATCTCTTTGTGCAAAAAGTTTGGTGAACAAATATCGACCACATCAATGTTTGGGTCCGCAACTAATTTTCGCCAATCATCCGTTGAGCGATTAAAGCCCAACTCTTTAGCACGTGCTTCGGCTAATTCAGGCGTGACTTCCGCGATCATTTCGCGAACCAATTTACCTTTTAATGGGAAAACAGTCGGCGCTTGCGCATAAGCTATTGCGTGAGCACGACCAATATAGCCAGTACCAATCAGACCAATGCGGATTTCTTTCATTCTGTATTCTCCCTTCGTGCAACTCATCATGTGTAGCGCAAGCTAGCCCGATGTCTGTGCCTGATGTTTTTATTTGATACTGACTTTATACGGAATATTTATTTCATTTTCAACAAAACGAGAAATATTAATTTCATTATGTGATCTAGCCTTAATTTTTTGTGTAATTAGTTAATATATAAAGAAATAAAAATAATATTCTTTATATCTGATCTCACGAATGAAATAAAAAAGGGTTAAAAATGAAATGAAAATTTCAAAAAATCATTATAAATATTATTGTGAGCGCTTATAGAGCTGTTTAATAACAGGATGTTGGGAAGGGTAAATCACTTTAGATTGCGCTAAAAAGAGTTCTGCTGTAGCAATAGCATCAGAGAGCGCATTGTGGGCATCATAATCGGGTAGCTGATAACGGCTTCTTAAGGCTGACAGACTAAAGTCATTACGATTAATATTCTTATGGCTTAGTAACGTTTTTTCAATGTTAAGCGTATCAAACCAGAGCAAAGGGAGTTCTTTGATATTCAATGCCTTAGAAAGAAAAGCATGTTCTATCGCACTACCGTGCGCCAAAATACACTTACCTTTTGCTTCATGTAAAAATGATGCAATGGCGTGAGGCAACGATACCCCATCGCTGAGCTGTTCCGGCGTAATGTGGTTAATCACCGCCGTTTCTGCTTTCACCGGTTCGTTATCATTCACATAATAGTGTTGGGCGCTTTTGAGTAGGATTTTGCTATCTGCAATGGTCACCATCCCAATACTTAAAATTCTATCTTTTTCAGGATCTAACCCTGTAGTTTCTAAATCAATCGACAGAATTTGTTGGGTTTTTAATAAACTATCCTCGCTCGGTATCGGTGATTGTAAGGCTGCCTGCAATAGCTTCGGTAGTTGGGGTGAACGCAATAATTTCGCACGGCGACGTGCTAAACGCGCCAATGGCTGGTGGTAACACAGCATTGAACCTATCATTTCATCACACCTTTAGCATGATAACGTTGTTCCGCCGCTTCTTGCGTGCGAGCTATAATACGAAACGCATCTTTCAAATGATTTCGTTCAAATTGCGTGAGCCGCTGAGGCACAATTAAATTCGATAACGCATCTCCGGCTAACAATGCCCTGCGCTGGCAGCCAAATCGCACCTGATTAATAAACAAATAAGCTTCTGTTAACTCTTGGCAAGACGCTGCACTGATAATGCCTGAATCACGTGCCACTTCAAACCGAGTCAAGGTTGATGGCGTAAAAATACCAGCTTCTAATGCGTAAACTCGTGCAAGCTCCACTAATAAATTAACGGCTTGCTTTTTAATATTAAAGACACTGTGGTTTTCGCCATTTTTAACCAACACAAACTGCCTAAACATACCTAAAGGTGGATTTATGCGCGTTGAATTAGCGACCAACATTGAAAGTAACCGCTTACTTCCTTTTAAATGTGATTCTGCTGAACGCACCAATGAGTTAAACAGCACTTGGCTACCATAAAGAAACCGAATATCTAAAAAAACTGAAATGTTTAATAAGGCCAGTTGCTCAGGCTCTTTGAGCCACTGTTGATAATAGGTCTGCCACTGTGTTAACGGCTTACACCACTTGGGATTGGTCGCCATAATATGCCCAGGACAGAGAGAATAGCCGCACTCGTCTAAACCATAGCAGACATACTCTGCCAGTTGCCTAAACCAGCCCTCCTCCTCCTTAGTCACTTCACGCGCTAAAATGATCCCATTGTCTTGGTCTGAAAGATAATGCATCTCTTGTCGTGCCTGTGAACCTGCGGCAAACCAGCAATAGTCACAGGGAGGCTCTCCTAGCTCTCGTTCCGCCAGCCTTAACAATTGCTTATTAAATGCATCAGCAATTAATGTCATCATTAATTGAATAGTGTGTGATTGAACACCGGATTCAATCAAAGACTCAAACACAGCTTGCCTTTGTATCCCAAGCATTTTTAATTCAGCAAGGCTCTCTTGGCGATAAATGCGGCTAATCAAATACACCGCTTGCATGCTGTTTTTCTGCACTAAGCTCGTTGCAGTTAAAACACCAGTGATACGGTGGTTTATCATCACTGGTAAGCTACGAATGTTATGCTGCATCATCAATTCAATGGCATTAATGATAGGAGCATTGGCTGCAATGGTGATTGGGTTTTCAGTCATCACTTTGCTGACGGGGGTTTTAATATCCAGCCCTAAAGCCACAACCCGCTTCGTCAGATCACGATCGGTAATGATCCCGAGTAATGTCTCCCCATCCATGACTAATGCCGATGAACGGTGCTTTCTCACCATCTCTTGAGCTGCATCTTGAACACTTGTGCCGGGTGTAATCACGACGATATTGCCATTTTCAATGGAGGAGACTGGATTTAAGTACAACAGGCTATCTTCTGTGAGGTTATCGATTTTGGGCCGTGATGCTAATCGCTGCCCTTCCTCACAAGCAAAATGATGGCGAACCGCTTGGTTTTGTTCCATCGCTAACAACAACGAGTCGCGAGGGATGCAATAAAGCAATGTGTTTTCTATAGCGATCACTTGGTATTCACCGGGGGATTCTGGGGTTTTGTTTAACACACTGAACCCAAAAACATCCCCAGACCCCAGCCTTGCTCTTAAGGAGCCATCCTCATAACGTTGTTCCACCGCTCCCGTTCTTACCAGATATAAACCTTGACCAGCAATTTGGTGCGGCTTCAACACATCCCGTTGAGTCAAATAGCTAATTTCAACGCTATTTACTAATTGGTCTATCTGCATATCATCTAAGCGATCAAATGGGTCACGCTGTGAGATAAACTGCTTAACCATCGGGATAAGTGATGGCTCCATAATACGTCACTCTCCTTTATGCATTAACCGACTGAGTTTTACCCACTAACCACGCCTTTGAGAATTTATAAATAATAAAGGTTAAAAGGATAGCGGCAAAAATATAGTAACCAATCATGACATAGCTTGGTGCACCTTGAGCCAAATAGACATACATTGAGATAGCGCCTAGTACAATCAAGCAAGCAACAGGGGTCGCAAAACGCCATGGTGAGATATCAACCTGTTCAGTATAAACATCTTCATAAGGTTTACCCGGGAAGAAGTAACCAATAGTCAGCATAAAGAGGATATTTGCGACAAACAAAATGCCCACTAAATGGAAGAAGTGGATATCTAGATCCAAAATAAAGTTACAAATGATGTAAGCAGACATACCAAACAATAAACCTAATTTTGCAGCAATGGCAGGAACACGCTTAGTCATCAAACCAACTAACACCACACTTAAAATAGGTGCGTTAAAGATACCTTGTAATTGTTGAATTAAATAGAATAAGCCATCAGGAGCATTAGCAACCAAAGGAGCTATAATCATGGTTGCCAGCGCTAAAGCGATCCCCAAATATTTACCGACTTTAACCGTCTGAGCTTCTGTCGCATTCTTATTGATACGATCTTTATAAATATTAACCGTAAATAAAGTGACCGAAGAGTTCAAACCACCACTAAATGTTGAGAAAACTGCACCAACCACCACCGCGGCAAAGAATCCAACTAAGAATTCAGGTAGAACCATGTGTACTAAGACGGGATAAGCGTTATCTGGATTATCAATTTCGCCATTAAGAATATGGAATGCAATAATACCCGGTAAAATAATGATTGATGGGATGATCAACTTAAAGAACGCGCAGAGCATCACCCCTTTTTGCCCTTCCGCTAAGTTTTTAGCACCCAATGATTTTTGGACAATTGACTGGTTAGTACACCAGAAAAACATATTTGAAACAATTAACCCTGTAAATAGAGTCGAGAATGGTACGAGTGAGTCTTCATCACCAATGGAGTTAAATTTCTCTGGATGTGATTGATAGACTTCAGTTAATCCAGCCCAAGCGTTGCCATCTCCCACATAAATCAGGGCAAATATTGTCACTAATAGACCGCCAATAATCAAACCTGCGCCGTTCACAGTATCTGCAATCGCGATCGCCTTAATACCACCAAAAATGGCGTAAATAGCGCCTAAACCACCAACTCCCCATACCATAATCCACAGGGCGGTTGTTTTATCGACATTAAAAACATGTGAAACTTGGAATAAGCTTTCAAGAGCAATAGCTCCCGTATATAACACAATAGGTAGCAATGAAATCACATACATTGCGAGGAATAAAATAGAGGTAATTAATAAGGTGTTTTTATCAAAACGGCGCTCTAAATATTCCGGAATAGTCGAAATACCTAATTTAAGATATTTCGGTAAAAAATAAATAGCGAATAACACAATGGTTAATGCCGCCATAACTTCCCAAGCCATTACAATAAAACCGGTTCGGAAAGATAAACCATTTAGTCCCACAAGGTGTTCAGTAGATAAATTCATCAGTAGCATAGAGCCACCGATATACAGGCCAGTCATGGAACGGCCACCCAAAAAATAGCCCTCGGCAGACGAGGTCAAATGTGCATTTCGGGTTTTATAATAAGCAATCCCAGCAACCAATAAGGTAAAGCCGATAAATGAAAGTAGAGCCAGCATTAGTACCCCCAAGCCTTTCTATTTATAATTAGCGCATAAATTTATGTAAGGTGACTGATAAAGCGGGAATGGCATTCCCGCTTTTTATTTAGTAATCGGTAAACAAGAGGTATTTAAAACTAAAGTTGAATTTCTTTGCCTGTTTTTAGTGATTCTAGGGCTTTGTCTGCTAAGTAAAGCGCCAATTCACCATCTGTACCTGTTGTCTCTGATTCAGCACGGCCTGCAAGGATATCGACAAAATGCTCCCATTCTGCTTTATACGCTTCGTGGTAACGCTGCAAAAAGAAGAATTCAGGTTTTGCGGATAAGCAACCAACATCACTTAAAAACTCAACGCTGTTTTCTTTGATATTCCCTGCTGTTAACAACCCTTTTTCACCATGTAATTCGATACGTTGGTCATAGCCATAACCTGAACGACGGCTATTAGAGATGGTTGCCATGGCTCCTGATGGAAATTTCAAAATAATAAACGCGGTATCAATATCCCCTGCTTGCCCTATTGCAGGATCAACGACATTGCTACCTTGTGCATAGACTGAGCATGGGTTTTCGCCAATCATAAAGCGAGCCATATCAAAGTCATGAATTGTCATATCTCTGAACATACCACCGGAAACCTTAACGTATTCCGCTGGTGGAGGTGATGGATCCCGTGATGTAATAATTAAAGATTCAGCTTTACCAATTGCGCCTTGTTCGAATAAATTTTTCAGGTGGCGAAATTGTGGGTCATAGCGGCGGTTGAAGCCAATAAAGAGAGGTACATTGTGCTCTTTAACGCTTTTTAAGCACGCTTTAACACGCTCAAGATCTAAGTGCACCGGCTTTTCACAAAAAATCACTTTCTTATTTTTTGCAGCAAGTTCAATTAAATCTGCGTGAGTATCCGTTGCAGAAGCAATCAGAACGCCATGAACATTTGGGTCCTGCATCGCTTCTTCTGTAGATTGAACTTTCGCTTGGTACTTCTCAGCCAATGCTTGCGCATTAGGTTGGTAAGGGTCAATCACAGAGTAAAGTGTAGTTTCTTTGTGGCCGGCAATATTGACAGCATGAACCTGCCCGATACGTCCTGCGCCAAATAGTGCTATATTGAACATTGAAATGCTCCTTGAGGCGATAAATCCACTATTAGGATATGATGAAATATAACAAATAAAACATTCATTTCAATTTATAATTAATTGAAAATTATGTTTTTGAGGACTAGATAACAATTGCTATAATAAAGTGGATTTTTAGTGTTATTCTGATCACAAAATAACAATGTAAACTCAATCAATTAGCCTTTAGAGCATGCCGATAGTCACAATTAGAGTAAGGTTAATAACGGGAGATATTCAACTTAACGGATATTTTGGAATGTTCATTTCATTAATTATCATTTCGTCACAGCGACTCCTTTTATTTTGACTGCCTTTTTCCTGATAAAATGAAAGAGTCGACGTGAGTTCCCCCGCTAAAACCATAAATATGGCACAAGATAAGCTCCCAGCGAACTGAACGACCAACGATCAAAGGAACAGCTTTAAGATGTGAAGTGAAAGGAGTTACGCCACTTTATGCCAAAAAAACGACTTTTCGACTTTGAATTGTTGTTGCCATTTCACCAACGAGTACTTCATACCTTCACCAAAATGCGTTTTTTCTCGCACTCGGTAAAACGAGTTAACACTTGCCGTGATACATCAACCTAAATCATATTGCTTTCCCGACAATCTTCGACAATGCCCAGCCCTATTAGAGAAACATTGAGGTGTCTCTTCTTCGCTGATTGATGGTACTTTTTTCATCAATCTCACTTAGTCTTTGCCGACGCTCATCATTTTATTAAATCGCTTTTAACCTTCAATGCCCAAAATGGACAAACAAAAAACCCAGCTTTCGCTGGGTAAAAGAAATAACCTAATGACGTCAACCACTTTAATCGTCAAATAACAACCACTGCATCCATGCAAACTTCCCGATAAATAACCTGATCTTGTCTGATTAGAGCTCATCACCGCTCTCAATATTTCAATGTGCCGATTGGCTAAGGCGGATTATTTCCCCTTATTAAACAAGCATATTTCAACTTATTTTGAGCGATGCAAAGAGATGGCTAAAGCATTTAGCCCATTACCCTCCCTACAGAGTAATGATTTAGTACTGCCGTACTCGGTTAGCAACCATGTCTTTGATTTTGTCTGCTGCGGCAACCACTTCCGGTTTCTTCGCGACCTGCGCTGTTCCGGTACGCCACCACGCTTCATAACCGTTAGTCATCGTTTTAGGGAGTACTTTGATATCAATTAATACACAACCTGAATGCGATTTAGCATCCTCAATTGCGGCGATCAATTGAGCTTCATCATGTACGCGATAACTCTTACACCCATAACTTTCGGCATTTTTAGCAAAATCAACTTTAACTAATGGACCATCCATTTGCCCTGTTTGTGGGTTACGATGACGGTTTTCCGTTCCGAAACTCCCCATGCCTTGACTCATTTGCAGATTATTAATACAACCAAAACCTGCGTTATCGAATAACAGAATGGTGATCTTCACGTTTTCTTGGATAGCCGTTTGTAACTCACTGTGTAGCATCAAATAGGAGCCATCACCGACCATCGCATAAACAGGTTGTTCCGGGGCTGCTATTTTTGCGCCAATGGCAGCAGCAATTTCATACCCCATACATGAATAACCATATTCCAAATGATAAGTATCAGGATGCTTAGGTAACCAAATACGCTGTAAGTCTCCCGGCAATGACCCTGCTGCACCAACAACGATGGCATCATCTTCCATATGGCGCTGCATTAGCCCCAAGACGCGAGTCTGTGCCAACTCTGTACCAAGCGCTTCACGATACTCCTCTAATTTATCATCAAGGTGACCCGCTATTTCTGGCACAAAATTCAATGGGCTATATTGAATCGAGAATAATCTATCTAACTCAGATTGCCACTGTTGCTTAGCTTGTTGAATACGCTCACCCCACTGTGCTTGATAGCCAGTACCTTGTAATAAAGCATCCAGTGCCGTTAGCCCTTCTTTTGCATCTGCAATAATTTTTAAGGCATCGAGCTTATAGGCATCAAACTCAGCAACGTTAATATTCAAAAACTGTACATCAGGGTGACTAAACAGCGACTTTGATGCGGTAGTAAAGTCAGTGAAACGTGTTCCCACACCAATCACTAAATCGGCTTCTTTTGCTAGTAGGTTCGCGGCTAGGCCGCCTGTTGTACCAATACCCCCCACATTTAAAGGGTGGCTTGCCACAATGGCACTTTTACCTGCTTGAGTTTCGCCAAATGGGATTGCATAGTGCTCCGCGAAAGTACGGAAAGCATCATGCGCTTCGGAATAACGTACCCCACCACCGCAGACTAACAGTGGCTTTTTCTTGCTACGAATTAAACTGACCGCTTCTTCTAAACTCACGGTTGTCGCTGGACGACGTTCAATGCGATGAACACGTTTAGCAAAGAAATAGTCCGGATAATCCCAAGCTTCACCTTGAACATCTTGTGGCAAGCAGATTGTTACCGCTCCCGTATCTGCCGGGTCGGTTAAGACACGCATGGCATTGATCATCGCTGACATCAATTGCTCTGGACGAGATACCCGATCCCAATAACGCGAAACAGGCCGGAAACAATCATTCGTACTGATCGTGCCATCACCATATTGCTCAACTTGCTGTAATACTGGATCAGGCTGACGTGTTGCGAAAGTATCACCTGGCAGCAATAAAAGAGGGATGCGATTCGCGGTCGCTGTCGCAGCCGCCGTCACCATATTTGCTGCCCCCGGCCCAACAGAGGATGTCACTGCACAAATTTGCTTGCGTTTTTTCTGTTTCGCAAACCCTGTAGCAATATGCGCCATCCCTTGTTCATTGCATCCTTGATAAACTTGCAGGTGTCCAGGCGCTTCTTCTAGCGCCTGCCCTAAACCTACTACGTTACCATGGCCGAAGATGGTAAATACTCCCTGAATAAACGGATACTGCTCGCCATCAACCTCAACATATTGTTGGTTAAGAAACTTAACTAATGCCTGAGCTGTGGTCATTGTCTGCTTATTCATATGGGGCTCCATTTATTCCATAGTTGGCATTGTGAAACTGCTTTCATGATGTTCCAGACGGACACTTGCAGGCCAACGGCTGGTAACCGTTTTCATGCGTGTATAGAAACGTACGCCATCATTTCCATGAACATTCAGCGGTCCAAAGATAGAACGTTTCCAGCCACCAAAACTGTGGAAAGCCATCGGAACTGGAATTGGTATGTTAATACCCACCATCCCCGCCATCACATTCTCTTGGAATTCACGAGCCGTTTCACCATCACGAGTAAAGATAGCCGTACCGTTGCCATACTCATGTTGATTGATCAGTTTCAGACCTGTTTCAAAATCTGGAACACGCACAATGGCGAGTACTGGACCAAAAATTTCATCTTTATAGATGTCCATGTCTGGAGTGACATTATCAAACAGAGTTGGCCCTACAAAGTAGCCATTTTCAAAACCTGCCACTTTGAAATCACGTCCATCAACTAACAGGCTAGCACCTTGTTTTTCACCGCTGGTGATATAGTCACAAATTTTTGCTTTATGCTGTGCTGAAATCACAGGCCCCATATCATTTTCTTTACCATCAACGATACCCGGACCTACGGTCATTTTAGCGATTTGCTGTTTCAAGTTTGCAATCAGTGTATCTGCGGTCTCATCACCAACAGCAAGCACGACGGATAATGCCATACAACGCTCGCCAGCCGCACCAAACGCCGCCCCCATAATCGCATTTGTCGCTAGGTTCATATCTGCGTCAGGCATTAGGATACAGTGGTTTTTTGCACCACCTAGTGCTTGGCAACGTTTGCCATGCTCTGAGGCTGTTGTGTAAATGTATTCTGCGATTGGTGTTGAACCCACGAAACTGACCGCCTGAACTTCAGGTGCACGAAGCAATACATCAACGGACTCTTTGTCGCCTTGAACAACGTTAAAAACACCATCGGGTAAACCCGCTTCTTTTAATAGTTTTGCTAATTCAATAGCGAGTGATGGATCTTTTTCCGACGGTTTTAGGACAAAGGTGTTGCCCGTTGCCAATGCGACTGGGAACATCCACATAGGCACCATCGCAGGGAAGTTAAATGGCGTAATGCCAGCACATACCCCCAACGGCTGCATTAAGGAGTGGCTATCAACACCGGTTGCCACATTGGCGGAATGTTCACCTTTCTGTAAATGTGGAATGCCACAAGCAAATTCAACGACTTCCAGACCGCGAGTTAATTCACCGACAGCATCTGAAAATACTTTACCGTGCTCTTTCGAGATTAAACGCGCCAAATCATCCATATTCTCTTCAAGCAGCGCTTTAAATTTAAATAGGATACGCGCACGTTTTAGTGGAGACAGTTTTGACCACTTAGGGAAGGCTTTATGGGCAACCTCTATTGCCTGTTTAGTTTCAGCAGCACTGCTCAACACAACTTGAGCTGTTTGTTCACCGGTTGCAGGGTTATATACGGGTGCAAAACGCCCACTTTGGCTGGATACAAGTTCACCGCCAATGAAATTCTGAATCTGTTGCATGTTGCCTCTCTTTAGCTGATAGAGTTACCTTGTTGCTAAAGATATATGAAATATTCATTTCATTTTCAACTAAAACTGAAATAACATTCAATTTATGTGATCCAGACTGAGTTTTTATGAAATTGTCGATTGAAGATAAAGACACTGGTTTCAAAAATCGTTTTAATCAGCCCTCAGATAAAAAGCAATATGAATTGATTATTCCATTTAGTTGGATTAGTTTTTCAAAAAAATTCGACTAACGGCTGAAAATAACTACAATCAATAGCCTAGTCACGGAGGTTTTATGTCAACTGCATCGAATTTAAATGAGTTTCAGGAGCAAGTTCGTTCCCGTTACGATGAACTAAGTAAACGGCTACAGCAAGTAGCACGATATGTTTTAGATAACACAAATAGTGTGGCTTTTGATACAGTTGCTGTCATCGCTAAGGAAGCCAATGTTCCACCATCTACCTTAATCCGTTTCGCTAATGCCTTTAATTTCAGCGGATTTAACGAAATGAAACAGTTATTTCGTATGAATTTAGTGGAAGAAACGGCAAGTTACACCGATCGCGCCCGTTTATTTCGTGAAATGGATAGCGACCAAGAACTGAGTGATGATCCTGCTCAGATTTTAAAAGAGTTTGCTCACTCAAATGCGCAAGCGCTACAACAAATGGCAGCGAGAACCCCCGCTGAAGATCTTGAAAAAGCCGTCACCCTATTAGCCGAAGCAGAAAATGTCTATATCATTGGGTTACGTCGTTCGTTCAGCGTTGCAACCTATCTTAGCTATGCCCTTAGCCACTTAGAGTGCCGTCCACAATTGATCGATGGCCTTGGTGGTATGTTCAAAGAGCAAATCAACCGAATTAACGAAAAAGATGTTGTGGTTTCTATTAGTTTCACACCTTATGCAGAAGAAACCATTATGGTAAGCGAAAAAGCCGCCCAAACTGGCGCAAAGCAGATTGTTATCACAGATAGCCAAATCAGCCCACTCGCTAGTTTTAGTGATGTCTGTTTTGTGATCAAAGAAGCCCAAGTTGATGCCTTCCGTTCCCAGTCAGCAACCTTGTGTCTTGCGCAATCACTCACTGTTGCACTGGCTTATCGCCAAGGCAGTAAGCTAGTTTAATCTTAAGACGGGCTTTGGACACAAATACCTCCGTTGTGACTTAGCCCGGAACATTACAAAGCGGTATCGATTCCCCTTCCCTTTCAATATTCCTCAATTTCGGCAATCTCCAAACTCACTAACCTGTACCTCGTTTCTTGATGCTATTAATCACCACTCATGGATGAAATCTAAGCCTATTACCAGTGTCTTTAAAAATTGTGAGACTCATCAGAAAACATGAATTTCAATAAAAATAATAATGAAATTATTATTTCATACTGTTATGTTGAGATTATGTAAACACCTGAAACTAACCTTTCGGTGAGGAGCTTGGTAATGAATACACATTTTCTCTATTTGTTTGGCCACCTTCGCTTACTTGAAGAGCAGCATGCGCTTGTCTCGTTAAATAAGACAGGTATTGGCCTCATAGGCTCCCCCACGCACAATACATGGTACACAGAAGCGATATTGCATAGCCAACATCATTGTCAACTCAACTCCGTTTGTTCGTTAGATTCACCGATACCTTCAGCTGCATACTTTATTTGCCAAAAAAGAAAAATCGAGCATCTCATCGACAATGATGCGGTTGATACAATTATCGTGACATCCCTATGCAGTGAAGAGCTATTAAAGTTTATTATTCAATCTGCGATTAATTCAGGAAAAAATATTTTACTCAATAATGTTCCAAATTATGGAACCAATGAGTTAGTTAATTTACTCAAATTAGCTAAATACAACGATGTTAATATCTGCCAAAATAGCCTGCTTCGTTTTTCTCACCAGTATGATGAAATGAAATCAATCTTATCAAATAAGAGTACTCGTGATAGTGGTTTATTGCGCTTATCCGCCCACCGTCAAATTGATAAAATGGATTGCCTTTCCAAAGAGACATTACGCTCATTAATTGCAGAAAAAGTATCGCTGCTCCTTAATTTACTGCCTGAATTTAAATTTGATTCCCTCTCAATTCAATATTCTCGTCCATTTTCACACATTGAAAAAGGTGATGTGCTTATGATTAATTTAAAAGACAGCAATGGCTTTTTAGCCTCGCTAGAACTGTTTTTTAATACAGGGAATGTTTCTGATAAATTATCCCTTAAGCAATGCCATCATGATCTCCAATTTGAGAATTTTCTAATGTCTAATAACCAATTCTCAATAATTAACGAAAATTCATTGATTATAAAACAGCTTGACCATTTCATCTTAAATCCACATAAAACAAACAAAATCGTCATAAACTCACAATTAATTGATATCAATAAAATAACTGAATCGATTTTAAATCAATTGGAATTAAATCAGTTTATTTGATAAGTGAATTTATAATCTACCTAAATCAATAATGTATTCAATAATAACCTTGTTGATTATTTTTTGATAATAAAAATCAAACTATTCAGTATAATTACTTAATTAACAATCAAGGCCGGAAGAAATAGAGCCAAAAAAGATAATGACTCTGTCATTCCTTCCGGTCCGATTAACTTTCTCATAGTATCTCTCTATGTTGATATTTGGTGCTTTTGTTGACGGTGTTTACAAGATATTTTATAGCCTTCCCTGAGTGTATCATACGCCTATTAATGAATGGTGCAGCGTGTACCTAGGTTAACGTTAACAACACCATACAGAAACGTCGTTGGCTCCAAGTTAAATAAACAGGCAAATTGGAATAAAGAATCGACATCGATACAGCTTTCACCACTTTCAAAGCGAGTCATCTCATCTTCAGAAACGCCAATTAGTCTAGCCGTTTGTTTTAACGTCATTTTATGACTTTCTCTTTGTTTACGAATTTTGATACCAAGTAGTTTTGCAATATTATCTTTTTGCATAATAACCCCCTAAAAAAATAAATTAAGTAAAGTTAGTTTTGACGATGCGTAAATTAGCATTCTGCTTCCATAAATTAATTGATTTAAATTAAAAAATGACGCCAAAAAACTCATCGAATTATGAATAGTACTAAATGATTAATTTTAGCCATAAAACATAACCCAGTGAATCATAAGAACATTTTTAAAATAGATCTTTTTATCCCTAGATATTTATTGTGACATTAATCACAAAAAATGTGTATCCTAACTTCGTATTATTCAGCATTAAACCGTCTTTTTAAGAATTTTATACATGTAAGTTTTATGTGGTTTTTATGTGTTTTATTATTTTTATTTATTAAATTATATAATCACTCTTTAAAAACATTCATAAGATTATCGCCATATTATTATTAAGATAAATAACTTTATTGTTACTAATTATGACATTTTATGTCAGTTGATTTAGGACTAATTTTATTCCAAAAAAGAAAAACATTTAAAGTCATATTTAAATTTCTAAAGTCTAGTATATTATTGAATGTAAGTAATATAAAAAAATAAAAAAAGTCATCTTTTTTAGATTAAAAGTAATCAATAAACGATTATATTAAGTTTTACTATACTTGAATATTTTGAATAACAGTAGATGGCGAACAAAATAATAGTTAAGTCATTGAGTTCAAAAGAACAAAAACTTGAAATATGAAAGGTATACACCAATAGGGAAATCTTTAAATAACAGTTTGCTTATTTTGGAGAGTTCTAAGGTATGTCTCAAAATGATATGAATAATATGATGATGTTAGCTCGTCATTTGCCTCAAAAGGCTGTTGCTTTGATCCTTGCTGGAGGTAAAGGTACTCGCCTTAAAGGATTAACGAGTAAACGAGCCAAACCTGCTGTTCATTTTGGTGGTAAATTTCGTATTATCGATTTTGCATTATCAAATAGCCTAAATTCGGGTATTAGACGAATTGGTGTTATTACCCAATATCAATCTCATTCATTAGTACAACACATCCAAAGAGGATGGTCGTTTTTTAATGAAGAAATGAATGAGTTTGTCGATTTACTACCTGCACAGCAACGCGAAATTACCGACCATTGGTATAAAGGCACGGCCGATGCGGTCTATCAAAATATGGATATTATCCGTAATTATCGTGCAGAATATATTGTGATCCTTGCGGGTGACCACATCTATAAAATGGATTATTCACGCATGTTGCTCGATCATGTTAACAATGATGCAAAATTTACCGTTGCCTGCATCAAAGTGAAAAAAGAGGAAGCCCATCAATTTGGTGTAATGGAAATTGATGAGAATCGTTGGATAACCCAATTCCATGAAAAACCACAAGACCCGCCGGTACTAAAAGATTCGCCTGATTCATGTTTAGCGAGCATGGGGATCTATATTTTTAACAGTGATTACCTCTACAAAATGTTAGAAGACGATAGCCTTTGCCCGAGTTCCAGTAATGATTTCGGTAAAGATATTATTCCCAAAATAGTGGCCAGAAGAGAAGCTCTCGCTCATCCCTTTGAATATTCATGTGTCACCAGCAATGCCGATGTTCCTCCTTACTGGCGCGATGTCGGAACATTAGAAGCCTATTGGTCAGCAACACTGGATCTTGCCTCGGTAACCCCTGAGTTAGATATGTATGACCGCAACTGGCCTATCCGTACTTATATGGAGCCTTTACCACCTGCAAAATTTGTCCAAGACCGCTCGGGAAGCCATGGCATGACCATGAATTCGCTTGTTGCGGGGGGGTGTATCATTTCAGGATCGATTGTCATACACTCTGTGTTATTCCCTCGCGTGAGAGTCAATTCATTCTGTAATATCGAATCTTCTATTTTACTGCCCGGAGTGAATATTGGGCGCTCATCACGTTTACGCCGCTGTATTATCGATAGAGGCTGCGTCATTCCAGAAAATACCGTTATTGGCGAAAACCCTGAAGAAGATAGCCAACGCTTCTATCGCACAGAACAAGGTATCGTTCTCGTCACAAAAGAGATGTTAGATAATTTACATAACAATAAGGAATAAGATTGTGAGCACTCATTTTGTTTACGAATGTCATTCGCCACTAGTGACACAAGAAGCACTAAAAAGCTCCATTATCTATAAATTAAAATTTGTGATTGGCAAAGAACCTTATATTGCGACACAACGAGAATGGTTAGAAGCCATCATACTGGCGGCTCGCGATCGGATCGTTGACCGATGGATGGCGACGAACCGTGCAACCTATTCACAGCAGCTTAAGCAGGTTTACTATCTATCGATGGAGTTTTTACTCGGTCGATCATTATCTAATACATTAATTTCAATGAATATGTATGAGGATCTAACCCAAGTCGTGGCTGAGCTTGGCTTTGATTTTGAGCAATTGTTAGAGCAAGAGACAGATCCCGGCCTCGGTAATGGCGGCTTAGGCCGCCTTGCCGCATGTTTTCTCGATTCTCTCGCAACCCTGAATCTCCCCGCATGTGGTTATGGTATTCGTTATGAATACGGCATGTTTAAACAAACCATTCGTAATGGACAACAAATCGAATCCCCTGATGATTGGCTGATTCATGGCAACCCTTGGGAGTTTCCTCGAACAGAAAATCGCTACCAAATCCAATTTGAAGGCCATGTGACCGAAGAAGAGGGCCGCTATCAGTGGGTAAAAACGAACGATATTATCGCTGTCGCTTATGACCAAATTATTCCTGGCTATAATACTGAGGCAACAAATACCCTGCGTTTATGGAGTGCCAAAGCTAGCGATGAATTTGATCTGCAAATTTTCAATGATGGCGAATATTATGCCGCGGTTAAGAAAAAAAATGAGTCTGAAAACGTTTCTCGCGTCCTCTACCCAAACGATTCAACCTATTCAGGCAAAGAGCTGCGTTTAAAACAAGAGTTCTTCTTAGTTTCTGCATCTGTGCAAGACATACTTCACCGCCATTGGTTGGTTTACCAACGTTGGGATAACTTAGCTGACAAAGTGGCAATCCATTTAAATGACACCCACCCTGTTCTTGCCATTCCTGAGTTAATTCGTCTATTAGTCGACAAACACCAAGTCAGTTGGCAGGATGCTTTAGCATTAGCACAAAACGTGTTCTCTTATACTAACCACACGCTGATGAGTGAAGCTTTAGAAACTTGGCCTGTCGAGATGATCCGTAAAATTCTGCCGCGCCATCTACAAATCATTTATCAAATTAATGACGAATTTTTGCAACATGTGAGCCAAAAGTTTCCGCAAGATTACGAATTGCCGCGTCGTGTCTCCATCATTAATGAAGAGTATGGGCAGCTTGTGCGAATGGCGTGGCTGGCGGCTATTATCTGCCATAAAGTCAACGGCGTCTCTGAGTTACATAGTCAACTTATGACCGACTCTCTGTTTGCCGACTTTGCCCGAATTTTCCCTAATAAATTCTGCAACATCACCAATGGCGTGACACCGCGACGTTGGCTAGCTATTGCTAACCCAGAGCTGACTTCGGTTATAGAAAGCTATATCGGCCAACAATGGTTAGTTAATTTGCCTCAATTGACTGAATTGAAGCAGTGGATGGATTACCCTCAATTTTTAGATAAGTTGCAACAAGTTAAACACAGTAACAAAATTAAATTAGCGCGTTTTATTGCCCAGACACAACAAATTGTGGTTAGCCCTGAAGCCTTATTTGATGTACAGATCAAGCGTATTCATGAATATAAGCGGCAGCTCTTAAATTTACTGCATGTCATCACTCGTTATAATCGAATATTAGCAGATCCAGAGCACAACTGGGTGCCCCGCGTGGTGATCTTTGCAGGTAAAGCCGCCTCCTCATATAGCGCGGCAAAAAAAATCATCCACCTCATTAATGATGTTGCTGCGGTTATCAACAATGATGCGCGTATCGGTTCGCGCTTGAAAGTGGTGTTTATTCCTGATTATGGAGTAAGCCTAGCTCAGAAAATAATTCCGGCTACCGACCTTTCTGAGCAGATTTCACTTGCAGGTACAGAAGCCTCCGGAACCGGTAATATGAAATTCGCACTAAATGGTGCATTGACCATCGGTACACTCGATGGGGCAAATGTTGAGATACGCGAACATGTTGGCCACGATAATATTTTTATCTTTGGTCATACCATCGATGAAGTAAAACAAATCAAACAGAATTACTACTATCCACGTTGGTATTATGAAAATGATGCTGAACTGAAACAAGTGATAGACCAGATAGCACAGGGTTACTTTAAACCTGACGTTCCTAACTTTTATCAAGATTTAACCTACAGCTTGCTCGATGGCGGTGACCCATATTTATTGTTTGCAGATTATCGTAGTTACATCAATACACAGGAACAAGTCGACAATTTATATCAAGACCCATTATCTTGGCAGTCTAAGGTAGCAAAAAACATCTGTAATATGGGCTTTTTTTCTACTGATAGAACAATCCAAGACTATGCCTCACAAATTTGGAATATTGAATCTATCAATTTATGACCCTATGAATTAGATTAATCTAGGCATTTTGGTTAAGGTCAATTTAACGAGAAACTTACTTAACTTCACAACTATTTAAAAAAATTCTCAGTCGGCATGCTATCCTGATACCGACTGGGATGTATCTGTCTAGTATAAAAGTCCAATTTTTAGCCAGTTATGATTTTATACTTTGGGCAAAGTTAATTTAAAAGGGTCATCATGCTTCAGGAAAGTGTTATTAGAGAAATGATTCTCTGGATCGAAAAAAACTTAGAGTCACGCCTGTCTTTAGATACTGTTGCCGAAAAATCAGGATACACCAAGTGGCATTTTCAGCGCCTATTTAAAAACCAAACAGGACTTGCTCTCGGTTCTTACATTCGTGCTAGACGATTATCGTGCTCAGCCGTGGCATTGAGGCTAACTAATGATAGCATCATGGATATCTCTTTACGCTATCGTTTCGATTCACAGCAAACATTTTGTCGTGCATTTAAAAAACAATTCAATATCACCCCTTCTGAATACCGCAAACGTACCGGATGGAAAATTGAAGGTTTTTGCCTGCCACTAAGAGAAAGTAAAGAGTTCAGCGTTAAGGTCAGCCTAACCAAATTAGATCCCGTTAAGGTTATCGGTAAACAGCATCGCTATACCAAAAGCATCAATGAATGGAATTTTAAAACCCAAGAGCTGAGACGCTACTATTGGAGAGACTTTATCAATGAAGCTCAGTGTGTCACAACCAATATGTATGCTATCCACGGTGTTGATTCTATCAATGATCAAGAGGGGCAATTCTGCTATACCACAACCTTTGAAGAAAGTGGTGTTGACTCCCCTACCCCTAATCTTAAAAGCATAACTCTCCCTGCTGGCGATTATCTACAAATTAAGTTTACGTGTGATGAACTCCACGGTATTGATTACAACGACATTATCTATACCGTATATGGAAAAGTACTTGCGAGTATGGATATTGCTCGAGGTGAAGGCTGTGACATTGAAAACTATGTTTTAAAGTCTACGCCCGATTATAAAGAGTTTATTGAAAACTCACGCCTCTATCTTAAAGAATTAAATTATTATATCCCTGTCATTATTTGATTAAATTAAAGAAAACTAACTTACACTGAGTTAGTTTTCTTTATTTCTTATATTTAATCTTAATAACTTATCTAACAGATAATTAACTTTCATTTCATTTTCATAAAAACAATCATCATTAAAAGTCCATCAAATATAGATAATCAATTCTATGATGTTAATAATTATTTGAATATTACTTCATTAAAGTTCATATTAAATATATCGAGTGTTGAAAATAAACAAATATCACGTTAGCATAAATTTTAGTTTCATCTTTTTAAAGGACAGATAACTGAGTTAATAATCCAACTTTGCAATAAAGGACTAATAATAATGGTTAAGAATAATACCTCAACAAGTCTTATGGTTATCTTTGTCGGTTTACTGGCAGCACTCGCAGGCCTCTTCTTTGGTTTGGATACGGGGGTTATCTCTGGTGCACTTCCCTTTATTAGTCAACAGTTTGATATCTCATCAACCCAGCAAGAACTGGTTGTCAGCTCAATGATGTTTGGTGCCGCAGCCGGCGCTATTATTAGCGGGTGGTTATCATCTTTAAGTGGTAGAAAAAAGAGTTTACTGATCAGTTCAATATTATTTATTATTGGTGCATTAGGCTCCGCCTTTTCCCCTAATGCCAATATACTTATTATTTCTCGAGTCATATTAGGACTCGCAATTGGTATTTCTTCATTCACAACTCCAGCTTATTTATCAGAAATCGCACCGAAAAAGATCCGTGGTGGAATGATATCTATGTATCAATTAATGATTACAATAGGTATCTTACTTGCATTTATTTCTGATACCGCTTTTAGTTATGATCATGCTTGGCGTTGGATGTTAGGGATCACAGCTATCCCTGCTGTTTTGCTTTTTATTGGCGTCACTTTTTTACCCGAAAGCCCCCGTTGGCTTGCCAGTAAAAATAGATCGAATGATGCTAAAACTATATTATTAAAATTAAGAAAATCAGAAAATGAAGCGATCCAAGAGCTGGATGATATTTTTAATAGCCTAAAGATCAAGCAATCGGGATTCGGTTTATTTAAAAATAACAGTAATTTCCGACGTACTGTATTTTTGGGTATTGCTCTGCAATTTATGCAGCAACTGACAGGTATCAATGTCATTATGTACTATGCCCCTAAAATATTTTCATTAGCGGGGTTTGAAAGTACCACCCAACAAATGTATGGCACAGTTCTTATTGGCTTAGTCAACGTCATCACAACCATTTTTGCCATCTCAATCGTTGACCGTTTTGGCCGTAAAAAATTATTGATCTTTGGCTTTAGTGTCATGGCAATCAGTATCGGCTTACTCGCCTACTTGCTCTCTTTTGATACGCATACCGTTCTAATCCAATATAGTAGTATTGCCTTTTTACTTATCTTTATTATTGGATTTGCCGTGAGTGCGGGACCGATTATGTGGGTCTTATGTTCTGAGATACAACCACTGAGAGGTCGTGATTTCGGTATCACCTGTTCAACTACCTCAAATTGGGTAGCAAATATGATCGTTAGCGCTACGTTCTTAACACTGCTATCGACTTTAGGGGATACGAATACTTTCTGGGTTTATGCTGGGTTAAATGCTGTATTTATTATTATCACGCTCTATTTTGTCCCAGAAACAAAAAATGTTTCATTAGAGCAGATAGAAGAGAATCTAATGAAAGGCAATGCGCTACGCAATATTGGTCGATAAGCATCCACAATTAAACCTTATTTTTGTAGAACACCCGATATTACCTCGGGTGTTCTGTTTTGATAAAACCGCTTCTCGTTAGAAAGTTAAGTTCAATTTCGCCCAAAACGTTCTGCCCGGCTCATTCACGGGTTGATTAGAGGAATAACCAAACCCACTATTACCCGCTAAGTTTAGGTGTTCGCTATAATTTCTATCAAATAGGTTATCAACACCAGCACTTAACTTAACATGATCATTCACCCGATAAGCGGTATTAACGGAGAAAATCGTGAAACCAGCACTGCTACCGAAGTCTTTCCCGACTACGTTACCATCATTAATCGCCACACGATGTTGGCTACTGACAATACGCATTAGCCCTGTTGCCGTCCAATCATTCTTTTCCCAAGATAAACCAAAACGGGTTTCTAATGGCGGCATCTGCGGTAATGGTTGCCTATCACTGCGGTTTTCCCCCCAAGAATAAGCGAGACTTGCATCCGCTTTCCACGCATCACTGAGCTTATAGGCGACGCCCATTTCTCCCCCCATGATCATCGCATTCACGTTTTCAACTTGACTTTGTCGCGAATTATGTGGGTTATAACGGAATAGGATAAAATCATCGACTCGCCCAATATAAGCGGAAACCCATGCGTTAGTTTTATCATTGCTATATTTTGCACCGATATCTAACTGGGTCGTTTTTTCCGTTTTTAAATGATCGAACACATTGCTTGTTCCATCAGGGCCGTAGGTTGGTGAAAATAACTCCCAATAATCAGGAAAACGCTCAGTGTAACCGACACCGGCATACAGCATGACAGGCATATCAGAAAGCGAATGCTCATAACGCACAAACCCTGCTGGCATCACAGTATTGCGCCCCGATGACCCTACCGCGGTCTCATTATCCACTAATACCCTATCGGCACGCGCACCTGTAACGACTTTCCCATGCGCATTTGCATTCCACGTTAACTCACCAAACAGCCCATAATCTTGGAATGTTGCATCCTTATTCCAGTGGTTATTGCTCTCCTTACGGTGAGTATTAGTTTGCATATCGGCCCCTGCACGTAATTCGTAATCGTTCCATAACCAAGTTCCCATAACTCGGCCACCCACCGTTTTACGATCAACACGCATTTTCATTGGCATATTCATCATGCCATGACCACCGCCCATCATATGCCCCATATGACCAGAGCCGCCCCCCATTGAGCCACTTGTGTCACGTAATGAATAGTTATCCATAATATGGTCGGCATAGTTGTAGTACATATTCGCTTCTAGCTTATCAAGCACTGTGCCAATATTTGTCTTTTCAAAACGCACACCTAGACTTTCACGTTTGAATTGCGAGCCATCCATTCCACGACCTGCATAGCGAGCTTCACCATCCCCTTTCCCCGCGGTAAGCTCAAGTAACGTGTATTCATCTGGCGTCCAGCCTACAGCAACATCCGCATTCCATTTATCCCACTTTGATGGCACTTTCTTACCATCTCCATCTTTATAATCATTAGAGCGAGATTTATTACCTATTAAGCGTAAATAACCTTTTTCATTCCCCATACTGACATCTGCATTCGCATCCCAACGCTGATTAGAGGCCGTTAACGCACTTGCATTCCCCTGAACACCCGCTTTATCAAAAATGGGTTTTTCACGCTCAAAACGGATTGTACCTGCCGAGTTACCTGGTCCCCAAAGAACTGACTGAGGCCCTTTGATCATCGTTAATAGGTCGAAGTTTTCTGGCGAAATATAAGAGGTTGGGGCATCCATGCGAGATGGGCAAGCGCCTAACATCTCACTATCATTAGTTAAAATCCGTAAGCGAGAGCCAAACATGCCACGAAAAACGGGGTCACCGTTCGTGCCGCCATTACGAATTTGCGAGAAGCCGGGGATCGTTTTCAAATAATCAGAACCATCACTCGCCGGCACTGGCTGTCTAGGTGTTTTTGGTGAGGTGCTGATAGTTAATGGTGAATCAACGGGGGCAGTGACTATCATCACTGAGTGTTCTGAAAATTGACTTTGATTCTCTGCCTCAGCGACTGCGCTATTCGACAACAGCGCGGTCGTTACTAAAAGTGTCAGTGGTGCGATTACACATTTTTCTTTGTTCATTATTTTGCCTAATTCTTTTCTTTATGACGTAGCCATGCCGCCTGAATTCGATAATCAAATTCAAGATAGAGAGCAGGCGAAGCCCTTTGCACTCAATACGGCAAATGCAACATTGTGAATTTAAAATGATCAATAATTAATAAGAAAAGAGAGACGGAGGAGCGCGCGCAAAACGCAGAGACCAAGGCCGAAACAAATATGGATGAATGCAAGGCTCAAGGGAGATCCGCGTCGTCAGCGTTGCCAATTGGCGAATTGCAATGGCAATAAATAGAATGATAAATGGAAAATGGATCAACAACTGGCAATAGCCACAGGCAATGTCTTCCATCGGCGATAGTCCGACTCCCGACATTAACAGATGATTCATCATGCCGTTAGAATGGCATTCTTCAGGCAATAGAGCACCTTGATGCGAATGGTGCATCACGTGTGGTGCCATATTTTCCATTGAAGAACAATCAGCCATTTGCATCATTGACTTTGAGACCAATGGTGCAATAAACAGCATTGCTACTGCAAGTAGCGCAAGATAGGCTGCAAATTGTCTTAATCTATCATGCAGGTGCAACGTTTTTCCGTAATATCTATTGTTATTTTAATGCGCGAAAGTGTATCTCATTTACATCATCGTTGTTATCGTTTTTTGTCAATAATGTTACTTGGCCTACATTCCCTCTATATTCAAATAGAACAATTTGGCACCATTATATTGGCGTAATTTCCATTACATTCACCTGAAATAAAAACCATTCGAAATATTATTTTTATAAGTCATATCCACCAATAGCATTCTCAATAATAAAAAATAGTAAAACGGGAATTATCGACAAAAAGCCCTTTTGCTTTCACGCCCCATAAAAAAACAAAAAGCGGCAATAGCTTAGCTATCACCGCAAAATCGAACAGAAAAAAACAAGGGGAGATTATTTATTAAGCTAATAAGTTAGCTGGGTTATCGATACATAAGCGGTCAAGGGTAGCTTGATCGACGCCTTTCTTCGCCAGAAGCGATAGAAAAACATTCGGTACAAAGCCCCATCCATTTCCGCCATTTTTTGCCCACATCTGTTTTAAGAACACATCGTGACTCAAAACGATCTGATTGCTATATCCCAGCTCTATCAACTTATAAACCGCATCAACAGTTTCTGTAACAGTTGGTGCGACCCCTTCTTTAGGGAATGAAATATCAAGCCCTATCATATCGAACTCAAGCCATACGCCTCTGTCT
Organism: Providencia sp. PROV267; assembly: GCF_028477825.1. Classification (NCBI taxonomy): domain Bacteria; kingdom Pseudomonadati; phylum Pseudomonadota; class Gammaproteobacteria; order Enterobacterales; family Morganellaceae; genus Providencia; species Providencia sp. PROV267. The sequence continues at coordinate 121,112 of NZ_JAMPLX010000005.1, forward strand.
AACATACGACGCTGATAATCGATATCCTTTCCTGATGGGTCTGAGTGCGCTAATGAGATCTTAGCGGGATTAACGCCCATCTCTTTGATTAAAATATCCAATACTTCATCACCACGACGTTGCCAACCTGGCATATGGATATTCATTGAGACATGATCATTGGCAAGCTGAGCGACGGATGCGGCTCTAAGGCTATTTTTTTCCCCTTCCGTAAAAAATGGAGAAACCCCAATTTCGCCAATCATCCCCGCTCGAATATCAGTGCCATCAATACCAATATTCAATTCGTCATCAATCATTTTCGCCATTTCATCGATACTTTTTACTAGGCGCTCGCCTTCAAATTTTTCGATATATAAGCCTGATGAGGCAACGACATTAATACCTGTTTTAATGGACACTTCTCGCAATTGACGAACATCTCGACCAATTGCTTCGGAGCCTGTCGCATCAACAAGCGTTTTACCGCCAAGCTCCTTAAAGTTATTCACTTCATAAATCACATCGTCGATAGGTTTTTTATCCATATTGTCACAGCAGCAATAAGGATCGTGTTTTAGCCCCCATTGAATATCTGCACTGACTTTTTTATCGACCAACACATGCGAGAAATCGTAAAAAGGTTCATCGACAACGGTAGAGAGATCGTTAAACAAATGCTCATGTGGTAGGGTTAAACCCATATCTTCTTTTTTAACTGGCCCAGTGACAGTCTGAATATAACCTTTCATTTTACACTCCCGCCGTTTTCACAGCTTTTGCTTCTCTAAACTCAGGAATTGTTGTGATAATTGCACCAACCAGCGCAAACAGTGTGCCAATAATCGTGACCAGATAGACAGTGTTACCCAATGATGGCAAGAGTAAATCAATCAGAACTGAACCCAGTAATTGCCCTGCTGTTGATGCAACTCCGAGCATTAACAGCCCTAATCCACGAACTAAGATTGCCATTAACGCAATAGACATTAGCCCTAATGGACCACCGAGATACATCCACCACACCCCCGGTAATTCAAGAGTAATGTGACCAAGAGCCATACGGATCACCAAAGCGACAGTCAAAACCGTGAAGCCGACAATAAAGTTCCATGTGATAGATACCATCATTGAACCTGTCGCTTCTGCCACTTTAGAGTTACCCGCTGGTTGCCAACCCGCTAATAGACCCGCTAAGAAAGGAAGAATGGCTAAATAGATAGCAGAGGTAGAGTGCCATTGTGGAGACACCACAAATAAGGTGGCTACCACGGCAAAAACAGCGCCTAATACGCGAAAAAGGGTGAACGGTTTTTTCTCATCGATACCAATACCGAAACGGTCACACAATAGGCCTGATAATAATAGCGCCGATATCAATGCGGTTTGGAAAGTGGCAATCCCTAGTGCACTGGCAGAAGCCCCTTCAGAGAAAACCACCATTGCGCCACAAAGGCCTGCAAACCAGTTCCACAATGGAATTTTACGTTGTTTAATTAAACTTGGAATAGAGGCAAATTGCTGACGAGTCTGTTTTTTCGCTATGATAATAAAAAACATGACGACAAGACCGCTAGCAAACGAAATTACCGCACTTGCGTTGCCATCTTTTAATACATCCCCGAGCTGCCCATTAACGGCAGATTGCATTGGCGATAACATCCCGGCTAAAACCGTCGCTATCATCAGTAATGGTGTAGAATAACTTTTTGCACTCATAAAATATTCCTTTTGGATTTTTTGACTATGAGTCATTATTTTTGTAATCGGAGTACAAAGTGCGGGGGAAATTCCCCACACTTAATTTCTTATTTTTGATATTTTACTTTTGACAATAACTGAATTAACGAGCGATCTGTTTTAGGATATTTACCCACATGTCAGAGTAATGTTCCCAAGCCATAAATTCTTTACTTCCCCAGTGTGGCGAGCAATCACTCATAAAGCAGGCTGTTTTACCCTTTTCATATTGACCAAAGACTAATAAAGGATCTTCGCCAATATTTAAAACGGTTTCTGTATTTTCTTTAGCTTTAACTTTGTTATAGCCTAAAAACATTGGCCATTGTCCAAATCCTTTAACGGATTCATGTTCTGCATTGACTGGTACTGCAAAAATACCTTCAGGTGTTTCAACACGATCATCACCATCAAGCATTTCTACCGGTAATACATCTGCTAATAATGTATTTTTATAATTCGCTTTAGCCTCAATTCCCATAAAGGATAGATAGCCACCAATCATTAATAATCCACCGCCATTAATGACATACTGCTTAATTAATTGCAGTGCATTTGGTAATACTTTCATATTATAAAAAGTATCGTTTTGCAGTAAGAAAGTATTTGCACCAATATCGCTAATGACAACGACGTCATATTTCTCTAACTCTTCTACCGTTTTAGGAAATGCCATTTGAACGGTATGAGCAGGCATATAATCAATTTCAACATTTTTATTTCTTAAGCAATCTAATAAAAATGTTGCACCCTCTTCATATTTACTCGAAGTAAAACTGTCGTAGCCTTTAGTATGAATCATATGAATGTGCCATGACTCACCAATAAATAAAATTTTCATTTTTATTCCTCTTTCAGAATATGAATTATTCAGGGGATTGAGTGACAACCTGAGAGTAGGTTGTTTGGTTAATACGATATATCACGTTAATATCTTCAGGCATTTCTGAAGCTTTGCTCGTTTCTACCGCAAGCGATGAAAATGCCGAAGCATAACGCAACGCATACGAAAATTGCTTACCTTTTGCTAATGAGGCCGCCAATGCGCCATTGAAAGCATCCCCAGCGCCAGCCGTATTTTTGACCACCGCTGTGTAGGCCGGTGAGTAAATAAATTTATTGCCATCGTAAGCAATAGAGCCTTTACTTCCTAATGTGATCACAACCTTTTTAACACCTTTATGATAGATGACGTCGGCTGCTTTTTTAGCCGACTCCATATCCACAACATTCACTCCGGATAGCAAACTGGCTTCCGTTTCATTCGGCGTTAAAATATCGACTTTTTCAAGTAGTTCGATAGCAATATCACTATAAGGTGCAGGGTTTAAAATAATCGGTATATTATACTCATTACCTATCGATATAATTTCCCTTAAGGCTTCAATATTTGTCTCAAGTTGTAGCAAGATAATATTCGAATTAATAATTTTATCTTTTTGAATTTTTACCTCATCAGCACTGATATCCATATTTGAGCCAGGATATATGGAGATAATGTTTTCGCCACTATTTTCTGACACGAAAATTGATGCTGTGCCCGTTTGGAACTTTTCAGTTTGGTAAATTGTTGATGTCTTAATTTTTGATGATGAAATAAAATTCACCGCATAATCACTAAATTGGTCAGTGCCAATTTTAGTAATAAAATGGACTTGCGAGTCTGAATAACTTGCAGCTAAAGCCTGATTGCAACCTTTGCCACCTGGTGAAAAAATAAATTTGTTTGATAATAATGATTCACCTGCCTCTGGTAATCGAGGCAAATAACTAATCATATCAACATTAAATGAACCTAATACACAAACTTTGCCGTTCACTGAATCATCCTTATTGGTTATTTCATTAAGGCTATCGTTACATTCCAGAAACTGTATAATTTCTTTTTTAGCAACCTTATCTAGGGATTCAAATTCAATGAATGCGCCACCATGGCAACGGTTAATAATTCCTTTTTTTGCCAAAGAATTTAAATCTGCTCTAATGGTTTCTTTTGTGACATTCAGTTCTTTCGATAAAACAGAAACTTTTGCTGAGCCTGCGTTTTTTAAAAAATTAATTATTTTTTTATGTCGTTCTGCTTTCATGCCATTTTACCTCATGGCATTTACTCTAAATTAGATAATGTTATTTTAATGTGATAATAATCATATGTTCCCAATGCAAAGCAAAAAAAAGCAAAAAACACAAAAGCTAAAACAAAAAAAAGCAAAAGCATATTACGTTAAGGTAAATTTAGTTTTTAATGCAAAACAAAATAGGAAAGCATTAAGTAATCTAATCATCATTTAATTTAATCATAAAATAATAATTATATTACTTATAAAACAATCATAAGATTAAATAAAATTAAATATTAACTTCAATAGCTTACAAGGAACCAAGTTAATTTATCATTAATAATTAACTATAAAGGATTTCAAATAAATAAATTACTTATTTTTCAATTTTAATCGCCTAATTTCAATATTGAATCGATTCAAACTAAAAATGACCACCATTTAAATAAAACGTATCGAGAAAAATAAAATCAAAAAATGGTACGCAGAATATAAAAACGGGAGCGATTGCTCCCGTTTTAGTGCTTTGAATCAGTTAACAACCCACTATTGAACTGTTTTTTTCTCATGCACCATCATCAATGCTTGTTCAATACTGCGCTCAATGACTGTTCGTCGCTGATCATTTTCAGGTAATAATTGCAGCATCATCTGCCAAGCTGAGATGGCTTCTGCATAACGAGCCTGCTCAAATGCATTAAAAGCAAACATGCTTAATGCCTTAACATTGGTCCTATTTTCAGCAATCAGCTTACGCAATAACTCACCACCAATGCGATTATCTTCTGGATCAGACGAACGCGTTAACACTTCGGCATACCCTAGCGCCACGTTATCATCATTCGGCTTGAGTCGATAAGCCCGCTCATAAGCATCTGTCGCCATCGTGGCATTATTTAATACCATGCCAATCCGACCTAGCATCACCCATGCATCGGCATTTTGAGGCTCATCCTGCAAACGAGTACGTAAACCTAACGCAAGGCGCTCCATTTCTTCAAGATTAAGTGGTGGCTCTGAGGGATCTAACGCTCTGTCAAGCAATGCTGGCGCCTGTTGGTAAGCTAAATGCCAATCTGCAACTTTGCCATAACTGCCTACCTGATAATAAGCCGCGGCCCCAATTCCGAAAGCCATGATCACCCCCGGGACATACACCCACCCAGTTGAGCGCGTTGTCTTTATTGAAGCGGTATGTTGCTGATCATTTGGAACATCTTGTTTTATGCGAACACGTTTTTTAGTACGTGCGTAAATGATCCACCCACCGACAATCATGGCTGCAAAAGGTAATCCCCATAAGATGGCCGTTAATGGCGTCAATGGAGGATTGTACGTCACAAAATAGCCGTAACGTGCCACCATATAGTCAACGATTTCATCGCGGCTCTTGCCTTCTTTCATCAACTCATACACTTTTTGCCGTAAATCTAAAGCAATCATTGAGTTTGAATCTGCAATGCTATTGTTTTGGCACTTCGGGCAACGTAACTCTTCTGTTAACTTACGAAATTGCTGCTCTTGCTGCTCATTATCAAAGGTAAAAACTTCAGTCGCCGCAAAAGCACTACTTGCACTAACCGCTAGCATCAGCAAACCAATAACATATTTCATTGGCTGGCCTCCTTGCTATAGCGTTCCCATAATGGTTTCACTTCCTTATTCCAGACATGCTCATCCATTGCGCCTGCATGGCGATAACGAATAATCCCATTGCCATCGATTAAGAAGGTTTCAGGAGCCCCATAAACGCCCAGATCAAGGCCTAACATGCCCTCACCATCAAAAAGACTTAAAGCATAAGGGTTACCAAGTTCGCGCAACCAAACAATCGCCTTATTGCGATCATCCTTATAGTTTAACCCCACCACGCGTACACCTTCGGCAGCAAGCTGATTGAGGTATTTATGTTCAGCGCGACAAGTAGGGCACCATGTCGCCCAAACATTTAAGAGGATAGGTTTCCCTTGAATCAACACATTTGACTCATAATGTTGACCGGGGTTTTCAAGTGACTCTAAACGGAACACAGGCACCGGTTTACCCACTAATGCAGATTCAAGTAAACGAGGGTCATCCCCTTCGGCATTACGCATCAATTGCCATAACAAAACGGCGGCAATAGCAGCGAAAATAATAAAAGGGATCAAGAAAACTTTGCGTTTCATGCAGCCTCCTGCACGGGTTTACGGCGACGATAGCGCGGATCAAATAGGCAGCATAGCGCTCCAGCAGCCATTAAAATGCCTCCCGACCAAATCCAGCGCACAAAAGGTTTGTAGTAAAGGCGCATAGTCCATACCTCTTTGCCGACCTCTTCTCCTAATGCAGCATACAAATCTCGGGTTATTCCCCCATCGATAGCCGCTTCGGTCATCACGGCACGGCTGGTGCTATAAAAACGTTTTTCAGGCTGTAATTTAGTGAGTAATTCACCATTTTTCTTAACGTCAATATTCCCTATCACACCTTGATAATTCGGGCCATTCGCTTCATGTACCCCATTAAAGACAAAGGTATAATCACGAATAACCACACTTTCACCGGGCTTCATTTTGGCATCACGTTCAATGCTGTAATTTTGACTAAAGGCAATCCCCACAATGGTTACTGCTAAACCTAAATGTGCAAGTACCATTCCCCAATAACTTGGTGTGAGCTTGATTTTTTTACTAATACGTACACGCATTTCGGCGAACGCCAGTAATGCTATCCAGCAAGCCATCATTAAACCAAGCACGGTCAACGCTTCTAATCTATCTTGCATTAGCCATGGCAGTAGGCATGACAATATCAAGGTCACGAGCAAGGCCATTAAGAGTAATTTTCTAATCGCTGCGGGGCGATCTCTCCCCCAACGCACTAGAGGCCCAATCCCCAGTAAGAGTGCGAATGGCACCATTAGCGCGATAAACATGGTATTAAAGAAGGGCTCACCAATCGAAATACTGCCTAAACCAATTTGTTTGTGAACTAAAGGCAGTAAGGTGCCTAATAACACGACCAGCATTGCAGCGGTTAGGATGACGTTATTCGCCAGTAGCATTGATTCCCGAGACCAAAGCGCATTATTAACACGAGAACGAACCTTATGACCTCTTATGGCAAACAGCAGCAATGAGCCACCGATAACTAAGACCATAAAGGCGAGAATGAAGAGTCCTCTCGAGGGGTCAGATGCAAAGGCATGCACAGAAACCAGCACCCCTGAACGTACGAGGAAAGTACCGAGTAAACAAAGTGAAAACGCAAATATCGATAGCAATAAAGACCATGCCTTAAATGTCGCTCGCTGCTCTGTCACCGCCAGCGAGTGAATTAACGCGGTTCCTACTAACCAAGGCATAAACGACGCATTTTCAACGGGATCCCAGAACCACCAGCCGCCCCAGCCTAGCTCATAATAGGCCCAAGCCGAACCTAACATGATGCCGAGCGTTAAAAAAAACCACGCAGCCATCGTCCAAGGGCGAGCGAAACGGGTAAATGAACTATCCAGCCGACCACTAAGCAACGCCGCGATAGCAAATGCGAAGGCGACTGAAAAGCCAACATACCCCATATACAGCAATGGTGGATGGAAAATCAGGCCGGGATCTTGCAAGAGCGGATTTAAGTCACGTCCTTCAATTGGGAAGGAGGGCAAGGTGCGCGAAAAGGGGTTTGAGGTGAAAATGATGAACAACAGAAACCCGACGCTCACCATCCCCATTACTGCTAAAACACGAGCAACAATATCCAGCGGCATGCGGTAGCTACATAATGCAACCGCAAACGTCCAGCCGCTCATCAATAGCACCCACAACAGCAGTGAACCTTCATGCGCACCCCATGTTGCCGCAACCCGATACCAAACAGGTAATTGCGTGTTGGAGTTATTTGCAACATAAGTAATTGAAAAATCATTTATGACAAAGGCGTTGACTAGCACTAAAAATGCGCCAGCCACACACAAAAACAGTAGCCAAGCAAGAGGCCTTGAAGCCCGCATTAAGCGCTCATCGTGACGAGATACGCCCCATAATGGATAGATAGAGAGTAATACTGCAATACCTAACGCTAGGCATAGCAGTATATTGCCAACCTCAGGGATCATAGTGCGTTATCCTTATAAGCCGCGGCAGGTCGACGGTGATTTTCCTGCATCGCTTGCTCAACTTCGGGTGGCGTATAATTTTCATCGTGTTTAGCGAGCACTTCTTTGGCAATGATATGATGGTTTTCAGCCAGCTCCCCTTGGACAACTACCCCTTGCCCTTCTCGAAACAGATCAGGCAAAATCCCCTCATAGCTCACATCAACTTCCGCTTCCGCGTCATACACCGTAAAAGTAACTTTCAGGGAGTCCGGATCACGCTGAACAGTACCTGGCATCACCATTCCCCCGACACGTAAGCGTTGGCCAACTTCAGGTATCTGCTGGGTTTCTCGCTTCCCATAAATGATCTCACCGGGGGTATAAAATAGGTCGATACTGGAGCGAAGTGCATATAAAAGCAGCGCGACCATTAACCCCACACCAATTAGAATGGAACAAACTAGCCATAATCTATTTTTACGACGAATATTCACTCAGCCTCCCGACGCGCTCGTGCTGCTTTCTGTCTTGCTTCTCTTGCTTGCTGTGCAGTGATGGAATTTATAATCATTTTGCGTTGTAAAACGGTGTGAATACACAACAGCAATAGCGGTGTTACCGTCAATAGAACTGCCAGCCAGACATAAAAGGCATAACCGCCCATTGCAAAAAAATCCGCCCAAGATGCAAATGCACGACTCATTATTTACGCCCCTTCTTATTCACGATATCCATAACCCATGGGCGGTTACGCTCCAGTAGTAATAATTGGTTACGCAAACGCACCAGCGTCAGAGAAATAAATAAAAATAGATAGCCTAAGATAGCCAAACGCAAAGGTGTGCGCATTGCAGGGTTAATACTTTGCTGCATTCGCGTTGAAGGCTGATGTAATGTGTTCCACCATTCAACGGAATAATGGATGATAGGTAAATTAATCACACCAATTAAGACTAAGATCGCCGCAGCTTTTCCTGCTGTCCGGCGGTCATCAAATGCATGCCAAAGCGCGATAATGCCAACATACAGAAAAAAGAGAATAAGTTCTGAGGTTAAACGTGCATCCCATACCCACCATGCGCCCCACATGGGTTTGCCCCACGTTGCCCCCGTGACTAAGGCAATAAAGGTAAATACCGCACCAATAGGTGCCATAGCGGCAATCGTTAATTCAGCCACTTTCATTTGCCAAACAAGACCAACAAAAGCGACGAACGCCATAATGGCATAGATCCCCATTGACCACATTGCTGCTGGAACATGGAGGTACATAATGCGATAGCTATCACTTTGCTGATAATCGGCGGGCGCAAATCCGAATCCCCATCCCCAACCTAGTGCTAAAAAAATCACGCTCAGGGTAATAAACCAAGGGGTCAACCGCCCACATAGTTGGTAGAGATTGGCAGGAATAGCAAGTTGGTGAAGCTTTTTCCACATATTTAAAGGCTCCAGATCATATCTCAGGCAAACTTTGCGCTGCTGCAATATACAATACACGTAATAACAATGGGTTTATTGATATAGCACAAATATAAACTGAGGCTAGTCAAACCATTAACTGTTGACTAGCCTCTATGCTTCTCAGGCGTGATCCCATTTAATCAACCTTCCTGAGTGACGCTTTTCCATTTAAAAACCCGGCTCAACTTCGCGCATATCAGGTAGCTTATGAGCTATCCCTTTATGGCAATCAATACAGGTTTTTCCATCAACAATGGCCTGATCATGCATTTTGGCTGCCACGCTTTTTTGTGCCGTAAAATCCATGTATTCAAAATTGTGGCAATTACGGCACTCCTGAGAGTTATTATCTTTCATCCGTCGCCACTCATTTTGCGCCATGGCTAAACGGTGCTCTTCAAATTTTTGTGGTGTATCAATGATGCCGAATACTTTGCCATAAAGCTCTTTGCTGGCTTTAATCTTTCTGACCATTTTAGGTCCGAACTCATGAGGTACATGGCAATCAGGACAGGTTGCTCGAACACCACTACGGTTGGTGTAGTGGATCGTTTCCATATACTCTTCATACACGTTTTCACGCATCTCATGGCAGCTAATACAAAATTCTTCAGTATTAGCCATTTCCATTCCCGTATTAAAGCCGCCCCAAAAAATGACGCCACTAACAAAACCAATCAATAGTAAGGTTCCCAAAGCCAAACGGCTCGGGCGTCGCCACCATTGCCATACTCTACGGATCACACCAGGCTTAGCGTTATTGTTTCCCATGTCGGCCTCTTATTTCCCAAAACCTTTGGATGGGGTAAATGTGTTCTCCACAATCGGTGAAGTATCGGACTGCGGCACATGGCACTGTAGGCAGAAGTAGCGGTTTGGTGCTACGCCACCTAATACTTTCCCCGTAGCATCCACGAAGTGTGTCGGGCTAACGCGAGGCGCCCCTGTTGTTCGATAACTTTCAACACCATGGCATTGTAAGCAGCGATTTGTATTGGTGGTAATTTGATAACCATCAACGCTATGTGGGATCATTGGAGGTTGATTCACATAGTTTAAAGCCATTCTTTCCTGCTCTTTAGGAATATGAATGCCACCTTCTTGAGTACCAGAAACTTCTGGTGACTTAGACAGATCAACGCCATTTGTCGCCCAAGCAAGGCTCGAGGCAACGAGTCCTATTACCGCCATCCAACGGCTCATTGTCTTAATCAGGGCATGGGTTTTCATGATTTCGCTCCCGAACTCCATCGTAGTGTTATTTTAAAAACATCCTCAGAACACACATCGATACAACGACCGCATGTTATGCAGTCCTTATCCGAAATGAATGCTGGGGCCTGTTTATCTAAAACCGGGGTACGCAAAACTTGCGGCTCCGGACAAATGTGAAAGCAATCCATACAGCGAGTACAATTTTGCTTGTTTATCGCTGTGACCATCAGTGCCCCTTTACAACCGGCGATCCCATATAAGGCACCGAGAGGACAAAGGTGACCACACCAGCCATGCTCCACAACGAGTAAATCGAATAAAAATAAGGCGAGCAGCAATAAAGCACCGCTACCAAAACCGAAGATGAGGCTTCGGCCCATTAATGAAACGGGGTTGATCCATTCCCACAATAAAGTCCCTGTTACCGCAGAGCCGATTAAAATCACCACAAGCAACACATAACGGATATAACGAGGGATCGTTGCGGATTGATTAAAATCGAGCTTACGGCGTAACCATGCTGCCGCATCCGTAACAGGGTTTACAGGGCAAACCCAACTGCAAAAAATACGTTTTCCAAGTAATGCATAAACTAGCAATACTATTGCTGCACCAATTAATGTCGAAATAGCAGGTAAATAGCCACTAGCAAGACTTTCTAACGTGATCAAAGGGTCAGTGAGCGGGATTGAATCTAACAATAAACTGCTACTGTAATTACCATGTAAGATCCAGACCCCAAACCAAGGTCCACTCAAAAACATCGCGATTACCAATAGTTGACTGATACGACGCATCCATAACCATTTATGGCTCTGCCACCAGCCCTTTTTCGCCAGAGCTTCGCGTCCGGCATCACGTTTACGATTTGCCATTATTTCCCTCCAGCCAACCAAAACGGTAGTGATGCCCCAATTCACCTTTCGCAAGCGTTAACGGCAGGACTTTAATGGCCGCTTCTTCGAGGACACAAGCCTGCTCGCACTTACCACATCCCGTACAAGCTTGACTATGCACTGTTGGTAAAAAACGTGCATGCTTACCCGTACGGTGGTTTTGCTCAAGCTCCAGCGTGATAGCCTCATCAATTAGCGGACAAACGCGATAACACACATCACAGCGCAACCCTTGAAAATTGAGACAGTTTTCCTGATCAAGTAACACTGCCAACCCCATTCGTGCGTCATTGATAGACTCAATCTCTTTATCCAGTGCACCACTCGGGCACACTTTGGCGCATGGGATCTCTTCACACATTTCACAAGGGTTTTCTCGCGCAATAAAATAAGGCGTTCCCGCTGCCAGTCCTGATGCTAATGTTGCTAATTTCAACATGTCATAAGGGCAAGCTTGTACGCACTGCCCACAACGAACACACGCACTCGCAAATGCATTTTCATTAATGGCTCCCGGCGGGCGGAGACGAATTCCACTCGCGCGGGAAGTTTGTTGCTGTAAGCCCAGTACCACACCAACCGCCGCCAATCCGCCTGCCGCACGAACGGCATCGCGTAAGAAACGGCGACGACTATTTTGAGGTTTAGGTTTCTGGGACATATGCAATTACACCTTTTCCAATTTAACGGCACATTTTTTGTAATCCGTCTCTTTAGAGAGTGGGTCTGTTGCATCCAGCGTTAAGTTATTAACTAACTGAGATGCGTCAAAGAAAGCCATATACACCAATCCTTTTGGTGGTCGGTTACGCCCTCGTGTTTCCACAATAGTGGTCACTTCACCACGGCGTGAAATCACTTTTACCTTATCACCACGACGTAACCCTCTCTCTTTCGCATCTAGAGGATGGATAAAGACCTGTGATTCAGGAAAAGCTCGGTGCAGTTCTGGTACACGACGAGTCATACTGCCGGTATGCCAATGCTCCAACACACGCCCCGTTGATAGCCATAAGTCATATTCTTTATCAGGTACTTCCGCCGCGGGTTCGAACGGCAATGCAAAAATGACTGCTTTACCATCTGGCTTACCGTAGAATTGATAACCCGCACCGGCTTTGACATAGGGGTCATGGCCTTCGCTGTAACGCCATTGCGTCTCTTTGCCATCGACCACAGGCCAACGGATACCGCGTGCTTTGTGATAATCATCGAAAGGCGCAAGGTCATGACCATGACCGCGACCAAAACTGGCGTACTCTTCAAATAACCCTTTTTGTAGATAGAAGCCCAATTCGCGTGACTCATCATTGAGCTGATCTTCAGCTAACTCAGTGATCGGGAACTTGGTAACCGCTTGGTTAGCAAACAGCACGTCATACAGGGTTTTACCGCGATACTCCGGTTTTTGAGCCAGTAACTCTTCAGGCCAAACCTCTTCCGTTTTAAAGCGACGGGCAAATTGCACCATTTGCCATAAGTCAGATTTTGCTTCTCCCGGCGCTTTCACTTGCTGACGCCAAAATTGTGTCCGGCGCTCCGCATTCCCGTAAGCCCCCTCTTTTTCTACCCACATGGCGGTTGGCAAAATCAAATCTGCGGCGATAGCACTCACGGTTGGATAAGGATCAGAAACAACAATAAAATTGCGTGGGTCACGCCAGCCCGGCATCCGCTCTTGATTAATATTGGGGCCTGCCTGCATGTTGTTGTTACACATGACCCAATAAAAGTTAAGCGTGCCGTCTTTTAAGGCACGGTCTTGCGCCACGGCATGTAAGCCAACTTTTTCTGGGATCGTGCCGGCGGGGAGTTGCCAAACTTGCTCCACTTTTTCGCGGTGTTTTTCATTCGTTACCACCATATCGGCAGGTAAGCGATGGGCAAACGTACCGACTTCACGAGCAGTACCACACGCAGACGGCTGCCCCGTCAATGAGAACGGACCACAACCCGGCTGAGAAATTTTACCTGTCAGTAAGTGCAAGTTATAACAGAGGTTATTCGCCCAAACACCACGAGTATGCTGATTGAAGCCCATTGTCCAATAAGAGACGACTTTTGTGTTTGGATCTGCATACAATTTTGCTAGTTCTTCTAGCTGATCTTTCGGCACCCCTGTCATTTCAGCGGTTTTATCTAATGTGTATTCAGCCACAAAGGCCTTATATTCTTCCCAAGCCATCGGCACAGAGGCATCTGAACCTGGGTTTTTAGCACTTTGTTCTAATGGATGAGTAGGACGCAATCCATAACCGATATCCGTTGTTCCTCGACGTAAGTTAACGTGTTTATCGAAGAATTCCTGATTCACCGCATCATTTTGAATAATATAGTTAGCAATATAATTGAGGATCACTAAGTCAGACTGTGGGGTAAAGACAATACCGTTATCAGCTAACTCAAAGCTACGATGCTTAAATGTGGAGAGTACAGCAACACGCACATTAGGGTCAGATAAACGCCGGTTGGTAATACGTGACCATAGGATAGGATGCATTTCTGCCATGTTCGAACCCCAAAGCACAAATGCATCGGCTTGCTCGATGTCATCATAACAGCCCATAGGTTCATCCATACCAAAAGTACGCATGAAACCAACAACCGCTGAGGCCATACAATGGCGTGCGTTAGGGTCTAAGTTGTTAGAGCGGAAGCCACCTTTAAACAATTTTGATGCAGCATACCCTTCCCACACAGTCCATTGGCCTGAACCGAACATGCCAATCCCTTCAGGGCCGCGCTCTTTTAATGTGGTTTTTACTTTTTCTTCCATGACATCAAAGGCTTTTTCCCAAGTCACCGGGGTAAATTCACCATTTTTGTCATATTCACCGTCTTTCATTCGCAGCAATGGCTGAGTCAAGCGATCTTTACCGTACATGATTTTCGGTAAAAAATAGCCTTTAATACAGTTTAAGCCACGGTTAACTGGCGCTTCTGGGTCACCTTGGCTCGCCACAATGCGACCATTTTGCGTTCCCACAAGTACACCACAACCTGTACCACAGAAGCGGCAAGGTGCTTTATCCCATTTGATGGCCTCTTGTTGCCCGACGACCGCTTTAGCGATACTCGGAACGCCAATACCTGCCGCCGCAGCAGCGGCCGCAACAGCATTGGCTTTCATGAAGCTACGACGACTGAGTTTCATCATTTTCCTCACATTGCTCATCCTGCTGGTGGTAAACCAGCGAAACAGCCAGCACACCATTAACATTGCGTACTGAATCAATAGTCTCAATCAGGGTGCGACTGTGTTCTGACTCGACAACAACAATCAATTTGCCTGTTTCCGGTGAACTGATAGCCACCTCACAACCGGGTAATTGATTTAAAGCTGCCGTCACAGCGCAAGCCTGTTCACTTTTTACTTGTACAATCAAACTACATACTTGCCAGCTATTGCGCATTTTCATGCTCCAAAGTAATGGCTGATACGGGGCAACCGGCAACACAGGCACCACAACCTGTACAACCTTGCTTATCAATATTGGGCTGATAAATTCCACTCAGTGATGGGCGAAACGCGATCACTTGTGGCTCACAATTGTCTTCGCATCGCCGACATTCAATAGAGCGATATGCCAGACAGGTTTGAGCAATTGAAATGGAAATATCCCAAGGTTGGGAGAGTTGTGGAAGAAATATTGGCTCAGGGCAAGCGGCAGCACAGGCATAACAAAACGTGCACTCCCCTTGCAAAAAATCAACAACGGGATAGCCACCGGGGCCAGATATTAAAATTGAGGTTTCACAATGCGTCAGGCAATGGTTGCAACGAGTACAACTTTCAATGAAATGATCTTCACTACGACTCCATGGCGGTCGAATAACGGGTGCGGCGCGACGCCATGCACCAGTCAACACTCCCCGACGGGTGATATCAGCCATGTTGATTTCCTTAACATTGCCCAAACAAAATTAATGCAAAAAGTAAAAATTAACCGCAATTATTATATGTGTATTCACGCAGAATCTTATCGATAGAGAGTAAAAAAATACATACCACCTAATAGGTAACATTAATGCATGTGCTATTTAGAATGAAATAATTTATACAGAAAGTATTATTTGAAATAACGATGTAACTTATTGACTAGAACTTAAATAAATTATCTTCAAACAAAAAATATTAACATTTTTTAAATATGAGAAACCAAATTAATCCTAATGTTTCATGAAACCCTCATATATATAACATTATAAACTACCACTAAAGTAGTAGTTATAGTCATCAACGATGAATATCCACATTGAAAATATTAGAGGTGCTGCACACTTTGGTTATTAGTTAAATAATAGATAAGCAGATTACTTAGTCATATCCTACTGATAATAAAGCCTTTCAATATGAATTCAATAAATAAAAACCCTCACTCACATGAAAGTGACGCTTAAATGCTTTGCTCTCATTTATTTTAACTGACTCAATGTTTTCTTTCCTAATTTACATTCACGATTCGATATTAATCACATTATTTTAATGACATTTCTTTTAGTAAATTTAGCTTTGATCAAAAACAATATTTTAAGTGTGGTTATTTGTTAGAGCTATTCCTTGAGCATGTCATGATGGCATCAAAACCTATGCCATCACCTATAAATAATAATATCACAGCCAATGGGATGGCTGGCTTATATCACTCGAGGCCCTTATGGCAAAGATAATCAACAGGACTTTGTACTTACTCAGTTTGGTGGCTGGGATATGGTTGTTAACCCCTGCTGTTCATGCACAAACTGCATCAAAGGAAGCATCATCAACAATAAATACTAAAAATGAATCCTTTGCTCAGGCTCACCCTGATCAATATCACTCGTGGCGTGCAACATCCGAACAATCACAACGTGAAGATGCGCTGGCAGAAGACCCCCGGTTGGTGATCCTCTGGGCTGGCTACCCTTTTTCACGTGATTACAACAAGCCTCGAGGCCATGCTTATGCTTTAATTGACGTACGAGAAACACTACGTACTGGTGCACCGAAAGATGCACAAGATGGCCCTCTCCCTATGGCTTGTTGGAGCTGTAAAAGCCCAGATGTCGCCAGACTTATCCAAGAGCAAGGGGAAGATGAATATTTCCACGGTAAATGGGCTAAAGGTGGGCCTGAAATTGTTAACGTACTAGGGTGTGCTGACTGCCACAAAACCGACTCTCCAGAATTCGCGCAAGGCCAGCCCGCTTTAACACTCACCCGTCCTTATGCCGCTCGAGCCATGGAAGCGATTGGTAAACCCTTCGATAAAGCCAGTCGTTTTGATCAGCAATCTATGGTGTGTGGGCAATGCCACGTTGAGTACTACTTTGCAGGGGAAAATAAATCCGTCAAATTCCCTTGGGATAACGGTACGAAAGTGGAGGATATAGAAGTCTATTATGACAATATCGCCTTCTCTGACTGGACAAACTCACTGTCGAAAGCCCCTATGTTAAAAGCACAGCACCCAGAGTATGAAACATGGAGTGCGGGGATCCACGGTAAAAACAACGTGACCTGTATCGACTGCCACATGCCTAAATTACAAAATGAAAAAGGCGAGCTCTACACCAGCCATAAGATAGGTAATCCATTCGATAATTTCGAACAAACCTGTCGTAACTGCCATACCCAAAGCAAGCAAGAGCTACAAGCTGTCGTTGCCGAGCGCAAACAAGCTATCCAAGAGATGAAAATCAAAGTGGAAGATCAACTTGTTCATGCCCATTTTGAAGCTAAAGCAGCTTGGGATGCAGGGGCAACCGAAAAAGAGATGGCGCCCATTTTAGCTGATATTCGCCATGCACAATGGCGCTGGGATTTAGCTATTGCATCTCATGGTATTCATATGCACGCACCAGAGGAAGGCTTGCGCATGCTCGGTGGCGCAATGAACAAAGCTGCTGATGCTCGCACCAAACTCGTTCGTCTATTAGGTGCTAAAGGCATTACACATGAAATTGCTATTCCAGACATTTCAACCAAAGAAAAAGCGCAACAAGCAATTGGTCTGGATATGCAAAAAATCAACGCTGAAAAACAAGAGTTTTTGAAAACTGTCGTGCCCGAATGGGATGCGCAAGCTCGTAAAAACAACCTGTTAAGCCAATAACCGTGATCCGCCTCATACAGAGGCGGTATAACCAATGGAGTTAATATGAGCGTACTACGTTCGTTATTCACTGCTGGGGGGCTGGCATTAGGCTTGTTATGGAGCATTGCAGCCTCTACTGCGACACCTCCCGCGACAGAGACGGGTGAACGTTGGGTTGTTACTCAGCAACGTAACCCAGATGCAGCCTGTTTGGATTGTCATAAACCCGACAAAGAAGGTATGCATGGCACTCACGCATCGGTCATTAACCCTAATAATAACCTTCCCGTTACCTGTACCAACTGCCATGGTAACCCAGGCCCTCATCACCGTGAGGGGGCTAAAGATGTGATGCGGTTTAACCACCCTATGTATAGCGTGGAGCAACAAAATAGTGTCTGTATGTCATGTCACTTACCCGAACAGCTACAAAAAGCGTTTTGGCCACACGATGTTCATGTGACTAAAGTTGCCTGTGCCAGTTGCCATGATCTGCATCCAAAACAAGATACGATGAAAACACTTAATGACAAAGGTCGCGTAAAAATTTGTGTTGATTGTCACTCAGACCAACGTAATAACCCTGACTTCAATCCAGCGGCGGTAAAATTGCTTAAGGAGCAGCCATGAGTTGTTCGCGTCGTCAGTTTATTATTTATGCAGGAGCCTTGGCGGCGTCAGGAGGTGCGACACTCCATAGCCTCGCAAATACGATGAAAGTGGATGGCGTACGTTACGGCATGATCCACGATGAAACCTTATGCATAGGTTGTACTGCTTGTATGGATGCCTGTCGAGAAGTCAACCAAGTCCCGGAAGGGGTTTCTCGGCTAACCATTATTCGCAGCGAGCCAATTGGTCACTTCCCAGATATCAAATATCGCTTTTTCCGGCATTCATGTCAGCACTGTGAGCATGCACCTTGTGTCGATGTTTGCCCAACGGGCGCATCATTTATTGATAAAACGACAGGGATTGTCGATGTTAACCCAGACCTATGTGTTGGTTGCCAATATTGTATTGCGGCTTGCCCTTACAGAGTAAGATTCATTCACCCAGTCAATAAAACTGCCGACAAATGCGATTTTTGCCGAAAAACAAACTTGAAAAAAGGTAAACAACCGGCTTGTGTCGAAGCCTGTCCAACCAAGGCATTGGTCTTTGGCAATCTGGATGATCCTAACAGTGATATTTCTCTTATGTTGCGTCAAAAAACCACGTATCGCTATAAAATAGCCCTCGGTACTCGCCCCAAAATGTACCGAGTTCCGTTCAAATATGGGGAGGTTAGCCAATGACAACTGCTTCTGCTTTCCATTTTGAATCTTTAGTTTGGGATTGGCCCATTGCCGTTTACCTCTTTCTAATTGGTATTTCAGCAGGGTTAGTGGTGCTTGCCGTGCTATTGCGTCAATATTATCCGTCTGAAGCAACCAGTAAGAGCACACTAATGAGAGCCACTCTATTTCTGGCACCGACGACCGTTATTTTGGGATTACTCATTTTAATTTTCCATTTAACACGCCCATGGACCTTTTGGAAATTGATGTTCCACTACAGTCCGACCTCCGTCATGTCGATGGGGGTTATGCTCTTCCAAGTCTACATGGTGGTACTCGTTGTCTGGTTAGCTAAAGTTTTCGAAACTGAACTGGTCGCAATACAGCAAAAATGGCTACCGCGTTTTGGCTTTATTCGCTCATTATTAAATTTATTCACACCTGCTATACGTGCCATTGAAATCACCATGCTCGTACTGGCGGTATTATTAGGGGCTTATACCGGTTTTTTACTTTCCGCGTTAAAATCCTATCCATTCTTAAATAACCCTATCTTACCTGCTCTCTTTCTCTTTTCAGGGATCTCATCGGGGCTTGCCGTCGCGCTCATTGCTTTAGCATTGCGCTATCGCCAAAATGTCCATAACCCAGAAGCGCATTTTCTACATCGCGTTGAAGGCTTTGTCGTTTGGCTGGAAATTTTCTTATTAGCGGCTTTCTTTGTCGGTTTAGCATTAGGGGATGATGGCAAAATGCGCGCGCTTATCGCAGCACTTGGTGGAGGCTTTTGGACTTGGTGGTTTTGGATTGGTGTGGTTGGCATTGGTTTTATGATCCCACTGGCCTTGAAAAAATGGGTCAATAATAGCCAAAGTGCCGCCCGAGTGGTTTTTGTCAGTAGTGCGAGTTTGGTTGGGGTCTTTTTATTACGTTTCTTTGTCCTTTATGCAGGGCAATTAACGGTCGCTTAATTAACACAAACAAGGTGCTCATTGGAACTTATACTCCCTGAAATCGGGTTTATTAGCTTGCTGTTAACACTCTGCATAACCAATTTTCATGCCTTGTTTGGGTTGGTTAGTACCTACAAACACACCCAAAAATCACGCTTACTTGGGGTTTATTGGTCTACTCTGCAATTTATATTTCTCGTTATTGCGTTTCTTTGCCTAACTATTTCCTTTATTCAAAGTGACTTTTCGGTGGTGTATGTTGCTCAACATAGCCACCGTTTATCCCCTTTATTAATAAAAATAGCGGCGGTTTGGGGTGGGCATGAAGGTTCACTCCTTCTTTGGGTGCTTTTACTGTCGACTTGGCATCTGTTATTCGCTTGGCGCTATCGCAAACAAGATCACCCCTTTTTTGCTTTAACCTTAGCTATTCTTGCCGCAATGAGCGCAGCGCTACTTTGGTTTATCGTGCTCTATTCAGACCCTTTTATGCGGATCTTTCCGCCCGCGATTGAAGGTCGCGACCTCAACCCAATGTTGCAACATTGGGGGCTTATTTTACATCCTCCGCTACTTTACTTGGGTTATAGCGGCTTGATGGTCGTCACATCATGCGTTTTGGCTTCGCTGATTGCTGGAAATTTCAGCCAAACTATTGCATGGGTTTGTTGGCGTTGGGCCGTACCAAGTTGGTGCATACTTACCATGGGGATCACGCTAGGCTCATGGTGGGCCTATAGCGAATTAGGATGGGGCGGTTGGTGGTTTTGGGATCCTGTCGAGAATGCCTCACTGTTGCCTTGGCTAGCGGCAACCGCCCTACTACACAGTTTAGCGGCTTCGCGAAAACAGGGAAGTTACCGCCATTGGTCGATGATCTTAGCCATAGTCACATTTATTTTATCATTACTTGGCACGCTTATTGTTCGTTCGGGCATACTCGTGTCAGTCCATGCATTTGCCCTAAATAATGTTCGTGCAATACCATTATTTTTATTATTTATTAGCATGAGCATCGTCGCCTTACTTATTTATGGTTGTAAGGCGAAACCCGCAGCATCAGCCTCTAAACGGGCATTAACCCTACGCGAAATCTATTTACAGATGACATTGATTTTATTTGTGGTTGTCCTGTTTATTGTGTTAGTCGGCACGCTATATCCCATGCTCTACAGCCTACTTGGGTGGGGAAAGATATCAGTCGGAGCGCCTTATTTTAACCAAACATTACTACCTTTTGGCTTAATTATGCTGATGGTTATCGGCGCTTGGGCCGTGGGGAGCCTCAAATCATCTACCCGCTCTTTTTTCCGTTGGCGTTTGTCTGTTAGCATCATTGCCGCTGTAATCGCCCTACTTTTGCGATGGAGTGATGCTAAATTTATCGCGAGCGCAACGGCTATAATGGTTGGCTTACTGTTGCTATTATGGCTACGCCCTCTCAATGAAATACAGAAGCGACTAGCCTCATTACTTGCACACACTGGCGTGATTATTTTTGCCACTGGTATTGCTTTTTCTACTGTAAGCAAACAAGAAATCAGTGCCAATATGACGGTTAATCACACCGTTTCACTCGCCGGTTATCAATTTAATTTCAAGCAATTACAGTTGGATACTCAATCCAATTACACCACTGAAAAAGCGCTCATTGCCGTTTATCAAAAAGATACATTTATTACACACCTTGAGACTGAACGTCGATTTTATACCGCTCGCCAACAGATAATGATTGAACCTGGTATGCACTGGGGATGGATGCGAAATTGGTACGCCGTATTAGGTGAAAAGACGGGAAATAACCGCTATGCGCTACGATTCTATGTGCAAGATGGTATCCAGTGGATCTGGGGAGGGGCTTTTATCATGTGCATCGGTCTCTTTATTGGGTGGTTTAAAGGGCGAAGTCAGCATGAATAAACTCTTGCATTATGTTGTTCTAACGTTATTACTTATGGCGACGAATATAGCCAAAGCCGACATTGTGGATACTTGGCAATTTGCTACCGCAGAACAGCAAACAACTTCATTACAAATTGCGGCTCAATTACGCTGCCCTCAGTGCCAAAATCAAAACCTGCTCGAATCCAATGCCCCTACCGCTGTCAGTATGCGCCATCAAGTGTATAAAATGGTAGCGGAAGGGAAAACTGAAGCTGAAATACGCTCTTATATGACCGAGCGATACGGTGATTTTGTACTCTACAATCCGCCATTACACATGGGAACCATTGTACTCTGGAGCCTGCCTTTTATCGGATTCATCTTTGTCATCGCCCTGCTCTATTATTTAATAAAAAAAAGAGCCTCAGTACCGCGAACAAATCAACATAATTCAACGGAAGCTATCATTACTCCGACGTCTAAGCTGTCCATACAATTAACTCATGAAATTCCATCACAGCACGCCGAAATGAAGCGCAACGATACCCTTTCTTATTATGCTATCCATTTATGCGTAGCTCTATTACTGCTCCTTACAATAGCAGGGTATTTTTTTCTACCGCGCTTTAGCGCCACTTATCATGAATACCAGCGCATCTCAGACCCATTACATATATTGACCCCACTACAGCAACAACAAAGTGATCTGATACGCTTACAAAATAATATTCGACAATCCCCCCAAAATGGTGACCTTTGGGCAATCCTCGGTGAATATTATTTATATCAAAATAGCTATGACAATGCCTTGATTGCCTATAACCAAGCACTTAAATATACAGGAGAAAACGCGCAACTTTATTCAGCTATCGCGACTGTGCTCTATTATCAAGCGGGGCAACAGATGACTGAAGATACAATGCAAGTAATAGAGTATGCATTATCCATTGATAAACATGAAGTGACCGCTTTAATGCTATTAGCCTCAGACGCCTTTATGCACGCCAACTATGAAAAAGCCATTAGCCTATGGCAACAACTACTCGATAGTAATAGCCCTAGAATTAATCGTTCACAATTAATAGAAGCGATAAATATGGCCACAATAATGAAAAATAATCATTAAATCATTTTTTGATTATTTTTCATTTAAAGTACATACACGTCATCAATAAAAAACTTAAAATAACAATAACTATTCAAATAAACTTAACATAACAATTTATTATTAATTGTAACCCTTTGTCTTTAATTGACTATTGTTATTTCATCCCCATATAAACACGCCTATGCTTATGCTACCTTAATATCGCCTAATTCTAAAATCACTACTATTATTCAAATATCAAAAGAGTAACTTCATGAAAAAGAATATATTTTCATATTTAATTATTGCTCTTATCGCAGGCGGCTCATTTGTTGCTGGCATGATGGCAAATTATACCCCTGATCTGGATATCGTTAAAAAATCACAAAAAGCAGTGGAGGATTTCCTTACATTTCCCGAAACCGCCGAATATAAAAATGTTCATTACTATGAAATTCGGCAAACACTCGATCACGGAATACTTGGTTATGTATGTGGTGAGGTACTCGTTTTTAAAAGCGAAAATTCCTTTGGTTATAAACGATTCCTCGTCAAAACATATATGCACCAAGATGGAAGAAATGTCGTTTCTATCCCTTTAATTGAACGTTCTGGAAATATTTTTCCTAACGACAACTTCAACATCATCTGGGATCAATTTTGCCGTGAACAATCTGATAAGAAAGAATAATCTCTTTTGACGCCTGTAGTATGCAACTTAACCTTTATCAGCTCACCTTTTTGGCTTAGTAATAAATCACTCTTAATAAACCAGCACGCCCTCTTTTCTTCAACCCATTGATGAATATTGTTAATCTCCTTCAATTCATGTCTATTTATTACATAAGCCAAAAAGCCAATCTATTGAATACACAAGAAAATTTTACATAAGCAATATTAATATCTTTAAAAATATTAACACTTGACGTGTGTTTTGATACACAGTTCACATTTTTATCATCGGATTTATACGGTACATTAGTGTCAAGTCAAACGAAGGGAGAGATATCTCATCATTGAGGAATAAAAATTAATGTTGATGTTCTTTAATCACATTAACCAGTATCAATGTCGTTACACCATAAAATAGTAAATAATAATATTCGCAAAAATAAAAGTATAATATTTAACCAGTTGAATACTGAATTCTAATACCAGGGAATTTATTAGTACCAGTGTTATATCATTTCCTATCTGATATAGCGCGTAACAAAATATTACGCTTGTAATATAAAATAACATGCTAAGTTGAATACTTAAGTTATTATCATATAAACATTATATATTTAAGCTATGTATCAACGAAAAGCTAAGATATTTATTAAAAACTAACGTCTTCATCATGTACGTAGATATGCTATAGTACCGATTGCATAATTATAATATCGCTGTAAAGAACAAATCATGTAGTAGTGATTTCATTCAGTTAGAGTCCCTAAAGGGACTCTTTTTTTTTTATGTTTTAATATGGAAAAAAGCAATTAATACAAATCATTACCATGGCTTGCTATCACTTTTTTATACCACCAAAAAGATTTTTTACGTATCCTTGTTAGTGAGCCAGCTCCCTGATCATCCTTATCAACATACACAAAACCATATCGTTTACTCATTTCGCCTGTTGAAGCAGAGACTAAATCAATACATCCCCATGAAATATATCCCATAATGGGGATACCATCAGCGATAGCATCACCTAAAGCTTGAATGTGTGAACGATGGTAATCGATTCGATAATCATCAATAATTTCACCATCCTCATTTAACTTATCATGCGCCCCCAAACCATTTTCTACTAGAAATAATGGTTTTTGATAGCGATCATAGAGCATGTTTGCGGTTAATCTTAAACCGAGAGGGTCAATTCCCCACCCCCACTCACTCTGTTTTATATACGGAGAGCTTAAAGATTGTGCAGCATTAATCGACGGGTTTGTACCATCCCCCATATCCGCTGAGGCACAACGAGAGGCATAATAACTAAACGAAACAAAATCGACGGTATTTTTAAGGATTTGCTCGTCCTCTTCCGTGACCAGAAGTGTCACCTTGTTTTCACGAAAAACACGTTGCGCATAGGCGGGATAATACCCACGCACCTGTACATCAATAAAAAACAAGTTTTCACGATCTTTTTCCATTGCCGCCCATATATCTTCTGGTTTAGGCGACCAAGGGTAATATCCACCACCTGCAAGCATACAGCCGACTTGGTTTTGAGCATTGACTTCGTGGGCTATTTTTGTCGCTAATGCGCTAGCAACTAATTGATGATGAGCGGCTTGATATTTAACTTGTTCGCTATTTTCCCCTTCTTCAAAGACTAACCCTGATGATGAAAACGGCGTATGCAATAGCAAATTAATTTCATTAAATGTCAGCCAATATTTCACTATCCCATCAAATGCTTCAAAGCAGGCTTTGGCATAGGTCACAAAAAAATCAATCATCTTCCGGTCACGCCATGAGCCATACTCAGTGACCAAATGCATCGGAACATCAAAATGGCACAAGGTTACTAGCGGTTCAATATGATATTTTTTGCATTCATTAAATAAGTCGAGATAATAGGCGATACCTTCTGGGTTTGGAGTGACTTCATCCCCACGCGGAAATAAACGGCTCCATGCAATCGATGTGCGAAACACCGAAAATCCCATTTCTGCCATTAGCGCAATATCACGCTTGTATTGATGATAAAAATCAATTGCCAAATGGCTTGGGTAATATTCATCATCTCGTAATTTAAAACGTTTTTCGATCCCCATTTTTACCGGATGCCTGTTAGCTCCATAAGGAATAACATCTGCAATACTGAGTCCTTTTCCCCCTTCAAAACAAGCCCCCTCCGCTTGATTTGCCGCTATTGCACCACCCCACAGAAAATCTTGAGGAAATAGAGATCCTGGCATAATTACCCTCATTCAATAGTGAAAAAATTATTTACTTTCTGGTTAACAAAAATTTTTTATATTTCTTTGGCGATACTGTTTTTGTTTAATCTTACCTATTAATTATTTATTGATAATTAATGACGGTAATATCTATTAACTCCCTATTAATCATCTTTATTAATCACAAAATCAGTAGAAACCATTGCGGTAACAGCCACAACTATCCGTCGATTAAAGATAAAAACAATGCCATTTTGAATAGTAATTATTTTTTGTGATGCACCACACACAATAAAAAACCACACACGTAATAAAGCGCTATGCCACATCATTCATATCGATAAAATAATAATCATTTGATTGATTATTTTATTTACAATATTTATCTATAAGGGGGGAGTTTTGTTAGAGAATAATGTTTTTATTGATAGGATAAATTAAAAAAAGCGTCATAATCACAAAAACCCAATACTATCAATTAGTTAACAATCATTTTTTACTTGCTTTATTAAATACCACTATCGTTTTTTGATCATTAAAATAGTGGTTTCAAGCAGTAAGGTGATTAAATCATAAAAGATAGCAACAAGGTGCCCATACTCTCAATCATGTTTTCCTGGCAGAAATACTCCAATGGGTTAAAAATCATATTTATGGTATTGATAATGGAATAACCTAGTAGGTCAGTTATATCAACTGTTGGCATACTCATTCCTCATTTTGATGGCTCTCAGCAGGATAAATAATCCAATTAAAACTATCAATCAGAATCGTGTTAAAACTCATCTATTAAATACACCACCTATTTATCCCCTTTGTCAATATTATGTCATGACTAAAATACAATCGATAAGCTAAAAAATGTTTTCACTGCCTTTAAATGAAAACATGCTAAATCGCCCAATAACCCTAACTTATCTTAAATTTATCGATATCAAATCGTGATTATTTCCTGACGTTTTAATTATAATAGCATCACAATATAATTAAATTACCTATATAGTGGTTAATAGAAGGCTTATTTAGAATACGCGAGATATTTTATTAAAAGAATAAAATTGTGAAGCCGATCAATGTGAAAACCACTATAAAAAAGTTAAGTATTAACACTTAACCTTATTTCCACACCAACTTAATCATTGATGTTTTAATAATAATTCCAGCATGAAATATTCTTATTAGAAAGGATAAGAATAAAAAATAACCCATTCAAATCAATCAGATGAAAACAATATCCATTGCCTTTTATATCTCTTTATTATTTTAATTTAAATATTTCATCGTAATAATAAATTTTATAAATTACTTTTTACGGCCCTGCATTAAAAAAAGATAAAAATCAGCCAGTTTGATAATTTGGTGTAATATTAAATAGCACAAATAGCTAATAAAAACTTCAATAATTTATTTAAATCATATACACTCAGCATGAAACGATAAAAAGGAATTGTTATGTTTAGATTTTTTGAAACATTTTTTAATGAGCTGTCCAATATAATGACTGCAAATAGCCGACGTATCATTGTGACAATCTTAGCTGTCGCAACGATTTCAACAACAGTAACCATGGAGTCTATCAACATCTATTTTATAGCCGCATTTATATTTATTAGTTTTTCACTATATCTACCTGAAATATATAAATTTATAATGAACAGGGTAAACTAAGTAACGTTGAATACATTGAGCTATAACATTTGACTTTGTCTTTTTAACAACACACATGCACCTGTTTTTGCCGTTAGTTGATTAAAAATTACGTATTAGCACCTAATTCACTTTTTACCATAAATCAAAAGAGCAATACGTAATCAGTAAAAATAACTATCAATAGTCACTAAGCACATCAGCAAAGATAAAAGCCTGCGTATTGTTATCCTTAAAGTCAGAGTAAATACCTACGACCCGCCTTAAATACAGTTAGCTTCATTTGTAATGATGCTCAATCGCTGTTTCTTCCTTTAAATACCTATTAACCATGGCTGCTTTGTCACCTCACTTTCTATATCTTACGACAACCAATCAACCGATATAAATTTCTACCATCATGGTACATCACCATATTACTACTGCGTCAAAAGTAGCTGTATCCGTTAGCGTAAATACAATCATTCCTTTCTCCATAGAAAGAGATAAGAAATTAAATGGCCCCATTAAAGGATTAACATATTTTGTATTTTCCTTTACACGAATGAGATGACTCCCCTCCTGCATGGATTCTCGAATGCGCTAATAGCGGCCTTATTTAGCATTAGCATGAGGGAATAGATTGCAGAAAGCAAAAAATGCCCTCACAAGGAGGGCTGTTATCAAATATGGGTCGGATAACTTAAAATCGATTTAATCTAAAATCTGTAAAGGCTAAATGGTTTCACATCCAATGAAGGTTCTTTACCTAACAGTAGATCTGCCGTGATTTCAGAAGAAACAGGGCTTTCTGTCATACCCCAACCTGTCGCGGTGTTAATCACCAGACCTGGGTATTCATTAACTTGAGAAATGATAGGATTCTCATCTGGTGCTATCGCCATCGCACCACTCCACTGGTCGATAAGTTTAGAGTCTTTAAATGCAGGGAACTCTGCTTTCAATTTCTCTAATGAAGAATTTAGCTCAGGAATATCTGGCAGTGCGGTCATATTCCTATTTTTCTCAAACGGAGAAACTTCGTCTAGCTCCCAGTGTGTCGGTTGTGTAAATGAATTAATTAACTGTTCATTTAATGAAATGTGTACTGGGAAATCTGGCATTGATAGCAATGGCAGATATTTATAACCATAGATAAATGATTCTTTTACGACTGGAGCAACGATCACACGAGGCGAAGTCGCATAGGTGCCATCAGCTTGCTCACGGAAGAAAATGTTACCTGGTAAAGCGACGTTACCACCCGGTGCAGTAGGTGAACCACTGATCAATTGCTGAGATTGGTAAGCCGGTAATGTTGGTACGTCAACATTCAGATTTTGCATGAACAGTCTAGACCATACACCGCCAGCAACAACCACTCTAGAAGTTTTAATCGCACCTTTTTCTGTCACAACATCAGAAATTGCACCCGCTTGAGTTTCTAAGCCTCTTGCAGCACAGTTTGTGTAGATCTTAACCCCAATTTTTTTAGCGTATTCCGCCATAACAAAGGTTGCAATCTCAGCATCTAGGCTACCTGAGTCTTCTTCAAAACCGGCGATTGTCCAATTTGATGTAGCTCCACGAAGGCGCTGATTTAATTCATCACCTTCAATAATTCTAGTTTTGAATGGAATATCTGAACCGACATTCTTACTTCTTGTATCAATCCATTTTCTGACGTGATCTAAATCTTCTTCATCAAGAGGAACTTCTACGCGCCCTTGAGTACGATAGCTAGTATCGACACCCACTTTCGCATTCATTTCTCTCCAACGCTGTTTACCAATATGATGAAGCAGGAATGTCTCATCAGGCATTTTGTAAGTAATGACTTGGCCATAGAATCTAGAAGATTGTTCGCCAGCAATATTCCCCTTCTCAACGATTACAACAGACAAGCCGCGTTCAACAAGATTGATAGCGGTCATAATACCTAAAATACCAGCACCAATCACAACAACGTCAGCTTGCTTAGGTAGAGGACCTGCGGTTCCTTCAACAAACCCATGTCTTGGTGTGCCAGGAACAAATCTACCTTCTCGAGTTAACATCGGGGTTAAAATTCCCGCCCCACCAGCCACGGCTACAACAGCCCCGCCGATAAGAAACTTTCTTCTAGTTATTGCCATTTTAAAACATTTCCTTTTATCAAATGAACGTCAGTATCTAAATAATAAGATCATCATTTAATTTTTATTTGTAACGTAATTGTATTCTAATTTAGATTAAAATTAAATTTATTTGTTAAAAATTATTTTTAATGAATGTTTATTCATAAAATAAAAATAGAATATTAACTAAATAAAACTGAATACTTTTTAGACAAATAGCAATGCAAAACCCTATTCTATCAATATCGGAACTTCTGCAAGATATAATATATTTAGCGCTAACAGAAAAATGACAAGTCACTATAAATGAATAGTTATTTTCATTATTTAAAAGAAAAACACTTGGTCGCTAGGGAGAATTTGTAACATCTGTAGGAAAATTAACCTATCGTAGACCTACGATTTGGGCAATATTAAAGCTAACAGGATACGTTATTTTACTTAAGTATTTTATCAATTCATTTTTAGCTTAATATATCAATAACCATTAAAAAAAGGGGGACTCTTGAATCACTCTTACGGATATTATTGACCACTTATTAATTAAGGTCTTTTTATGCCATCGCACTTTAATCTCTATTATTTTAAGATTAAATTTCACACTAAAATTAACCTTATTCTTTGAGCTGTTATGACGAGACTATTCATGTTAGTTAAAGCTATTTAATGGTTATCTCATATCTCACCACAATTTAACCTACAGTGGTTACGTATTGTATTATCAGTACCTAAACCCCGACTTTCTTCGAATCAAAGAATAAATTATATTGATATAAAACTGGGAGCTAGAACAAATAATAGGCGCCCTTTGTCAACCTTTTCTCACTCATTCATTTTCATTGCTAGGCCTAGCTTTGTCGGTATTTCCCTTTCAAGGCTGATCAAAAAAATCATGCTTAAAAATAAGGTGGTCTAGAGAGGTGCTGATCTGATATCAACTAACTGTGCTATATTCAATTTAGTCTGATATAAAAATCCCCCAGTCCGAGTTAGGAGCTTCCTCCTAACTCATTGGATATTAAATGATGGCACAACAATAATTCTTTTTGCCTATAAGAAGTGATTGTGATGAAACTTATTTTTTATATTTATTATAAAATTCTTCACCGCACATCACTTTAGTAAAGTCGCTGCCAACGGTCATTACAGATAAAGGCTTAACTTTATCGACATAGATAAAGTGGTTTCTAATCTTATCTTTTTCTTTCACTGGTTTTACTTGACCATTTTCTATTTGGTCAGAGTCATAATTCACACAATACCCAATTGTGTTAGCCGTTTTTTTATCTTTTACCACCATGATTTCATTATATTTAAAACGATAACCTTGGTTGTCTTTAGCTAACTGTTCTTTCGTTTTATCGCTTCTCGCAAAAGGGCTTGATACGCGATATAGAGCATCAGCATATTCAGCATCCATTTTTTTGCTGACAAACTGTTGATCAGCAGAGCTAGCAGAAGCGTAAGTCACACCCTGCTGTGTTGTTTTAATACTATATGCTTCCCATTCCTCTGACTCTTGAACAACTGGGTTGGCGTCGCTCAGAATATTCGCGAATTCACCCCACATATCATTATTTGAGCTACAGCCTGTAACCAACAATGTGGCGGCGCTAAGTACTGTAATTGAGAAAATATGTTTTTTCATTTTTACCCTAAAAGTTAAGATTAATGGTACGCGATAGATTTGTAACCAATGATTTTTAAAGTATTTTCATTGTATCTAGGAAATAAATAATCTGCAAATAGGTGCCTTAATATCAATTACCATTAAATTT
The DNA here is from genome assembly GCF_028477825.1 of Providencia sp. PROV267. NCBI lineage: Bacteria > Pseudomonadati > Pseudomonadota > Gammaproteobacteria > Enterobacterales > Morganellaceae > Providencia > Providencia sp. PROV267. Next base: position 152,240 of record NZ_JAMPLX010000005.1, read on the forward strand.
ATCAGATAAATTAAGCATAGAAACTACAAGGTAATAAACAAACTATCACATCAATTTAATCCGATATTTAAAAATAAAATTTCTATCAATAGCCCTAATGATGGGCACTGAGTTTATATAAAAAGTCGACGGAGGTTGTGATCTGTCTCTTTCCTACTCTCCATTTGTTCATCACGACAAAATGAAATTTAAAATAAAAACACACATCATTATTAAGTATTAATAACTAAATTTGTCAGATATATCTTAATTCTCACTTCATTAAAAATAAGAAATATCCTACTCACCAAGAGAATTAAATACTATACTTTGATTTTTATTGTTCGTATGCAGCATACGATGGTCAGTAAAATTAAAGGCTGGACATTCATGTTTTCTCTACGCGGCTACGCATTATATTTTTATATTTTTTCTATCCTCTTTTTTATCGCACCGCTTGTCTATGTCATAATAAATGAAGATAAAAATAACTTACTGACCTTCTTAAGCAGCCTTACAATAATTTTTTATGTTATCGTCTGTATGGCAATATTTTTTTAAATTAAGGTAATTAGCAAAATAAAATTCGCTATTTTTATAGTCTCCTTCTTTGTGCGATACACGTTTTTTAATATTCTTTGCCTTTTCACCTTCTTAAGTCATTTTTCAGTATCGAGGTATTCAGACTAGCCAATGATTAAGCGATAAGTTCAATAACAGCATTTAGTTTCGCCTTAGCCCAGAGGTTAGCCAGCTACCACAGTCACAGCGATCAATTAACGTCACATTTTAAGCAAAGGCTCTGCTTGAGCATGCCAATCTCAGTTAACTCTTATTTAAAATATTACCCCTCTTTTTTATTATCTGACTTATCTCTTACATTGGATTCTTACAAGCAAGGTACGAATATGGGCGTTTCTATTTATTATTCCGCAACAAAAAAGACTCCTTTCAATTTTGAAGAAAAAAATACGTTTGAAACCATGGTAAATCAGTTGAATCAAGCCTTTCCATACAAAGAAGATGCGGAGACTCTCTATTTTTATGAAGAGCCATCAGATCAATTCTTACTACAAGGTTCAACAAAATTACCACTTGATGATGAGTCCATTTTGCTCGAGTCTATCGATTATTGGTTAGATTGTCTTTCGCAATTAACTCTAGCGTTTTCGACAGCACAATGGAGTGTTAGCATCGAAGACTCAGAAGCTACATGGGTTGATGATCATTGGGAAATGTAATATTACGGGTAATCTAGAAATAGGATTATTTGCTATAATTAATTATTCCTATTCCCTCTCTTACCAATAAATACCCTTTATGTTTGAAGTACCAAATAATTAAAAAGACCCAACCAATGCGGGTCTTATATTATAGGGGGAATCCCCCTTATCTTGCGTCACCATTTTCTAAATATAGAGAGAAGGCTCCCCATCAGGACGAGTTTTAAACCTTCTATGCGCCCACAAGTACTGCTCTGGTGCTTTCATTATTTCTTTCTCTAGTACAGAGTTAATTGTCGCGGCATCATGTAGCGTATCGCTAGTTGGGTAATTGACTATTTCTTTCCCTAGCACCAAGTCATAACTAATACCATTACGGTTACGTAGCAGTGTGACAGTTAATGTTGGTGAGTGAGATAATTGAGCAAGCATTGATGTACCTTTTGACGTTGAAGTATTTTTGACTGAAAAAAACGGAGCAAATACAGTTCCCTTTCGACCAAAATCTTGGTCAGGTGCGAACCAAATGGCCTTGCCACTTTTTAATTCTTGAACCATAAATCTTAAATTTTTACGATCAATCATTCCTTTGCCAGAACGACATCGACCCTTTGTTTGAATATATTCCATTGCTTTGTTGTTATGTGGTCGATACATCGCATTTACAGGAAAGCATAGCCCCATAATTCTGCCACCTAACTCCAGCGACATAAAATGAACCCCAACGATAATTACCCCTTTATTTTTGGCAATAGCTTCTTGATAATTAGATATTCCTTTGACTTGAAAGAGCTTTTTAATTCTTTTATCACTCCAGAACCACGCTATTCCGGTTTCAAATAACGCAATACCTAGCGATCTCAAGTTTTCGATAACTAAATCGTCTATTTCTTTGCGGTTTTTATTTGGAAAACACAATTCTAAGTTTCTTTTTATAATGGAAACTCGTCTTTTAATAAAATACTTCGAATTAACCCCCAAAAATGCACCAAGCCGAACAAGCCATTTATAAGGGAGTTGAACCAATAAAAATAAAATAACAATTCCTAACCATGTTGTAGCGTATTTGGGATGGAGTAACTTTAGGGAAAACAGGTTTTTAGCGTACATATGTATCTCAACACTTCGTCTTTGCGATATGCAATGTAAGTTAGACAGTTATTCTTATTTTTAATTCAAAAATTTCATCAATCCGCCATCGTCTATTTACCCTTTGTTTTCAATAAGATAAATGATAGAGAAAAGATATCAATCACTTTGTAATGATTGATTTTATATATCACGCACCTAATGTGTATAAAAGTTTAAATCACCATTTAGCGAAGACATATCAAAAATAGTTAAAAACACTAACTCATCATACCCCTAATAATAGCTATGAGTCTTATCATCTATCAAATTTTCTGCCATTTGTTGATTTTAAATAGGCATATTCACTATAGGGAAGTCTGATAATAATATTATCTTTATCAATAGCGCTTCCTAACATTGTCATTCTACAGAGTAAATTAACCTTGCCGACTCTCTGCATACATAATCCGTCAGGACTTTCAAAAAAACGCATATCACCTTTCTTCCACATAACAACAGTGACACCATCCGGTATTGCGCCTATTGGCTGAACAGTAAAAATTGTCAGCTTATTATATGCAAATACAGATATTGCACTGATTAAAACAATAAATATTATTAGTATTTTCTTTATCATTTAACAGCCTATCATCTCGCCAGTATTTGTTATTGTGCACGTATTCCCTTCGCTATCAGATGTATGGCATCCAGAGCTGTCACACCAACTTTTTATCGAGTATTCATTGCCTTCACTATCAACTGAAAAGACTTCAGATGAACCATCCGCATAGTCTCTTGAGCCAGATGTTATTGAATATGAGTTACCTTCAGTATCATACGATTCAATAATATTATCGCCTTGTGCATTAGTACTCGATCTTGTACATGCTTGATAGGTACTATCACCTATACACTCCTCTGCCATTGCCGCTGTTGATATAAATGCCACAATAAGCGTATAGATTGTTTTATTTAGCAGCTTCATCCTGCCTCACCGATTAATTTTATTATTTAAAGGAATTGCACTGTTTTAATAAACTAGAAATCTCAATAAATATAATCTAATTATTAATCTTAAAATAGCGAAAAAAGAAGCCTGTGCAGCTTATTGGAAAGCACACAGGATAATCATTTATCATTTTTAGGCTACCTATACGGCAGTACACGTTATATCCTAAGTTTAGTTACTGTTCCTGTATTTCTAAGCTGCCTATACGGCAGTACACGGGTTAGTTCCCTGCATTAGATGCCTCCCGTTTTTCTAAGCTGCCTATACGGCAGTACACGAACTTCTTCTGCAACATCAACAGGAGATCAGTTTCTAAGCTGCCTATACGGCAGTACACGCGCTACTCATGCACCAGTCGGGATTTACTAGTTTCTAAGCTGCCTATACGGCAGTACACACAGTGATTTACCAGTGGTGTCTTTTAATTCTTTTCTAAGCTGCCTATACGGCAGTACACCTCTCCTTTTTCCTTGATTCCCCATGCTTTATTTTCTAAGCTGCCTATACGGCAGTACACTATAAACTATCAGGAAAAAACCTTCGTGCAACAATAAATTATGGCTAATTTGTGCAAAATACCTTATTTTTTAGAGGGTATCATAACACTTTGTTTTTAAACAGAATAAAATTTCAATAAAAATAGAAGGTAAAATAAGATAACTATCACGCATCTTCCCCCCCTTCTTACATCAAAAGAGATAGAAAGAGCCTTATTAGAAGCTGCGGATAAAACAATCTCTTCAAAAGTAATAGTGACATTTTAACCTTCGCTTGATTAATCAACTTATTACAATAAGGGCCATTTTAATGTATCTATTAAAATGGCCCTTATTGTTAACTCATTCAACGTATAAACTTAATCAGTAATTTCATTCCGTTTTACCGATTTTAAAGGTTATGGATTGGTTTTGTGTACCGTGCCATGACGACTTTACAAATAATCAAAAATACTGCCTTACTTGCCATAAGGGCATTTGGTCTATTCCAACAAAGAATGTCGCTGATAAACATTAACCTACAACAATGATTTCAAAGCATCATTTACTTTATTCTGCACCCTTGTTTATCAACGACAACTTCACCATCTTCTTTGATAAATTCATTTTGTTGCTGATTAGGTAATATATCTAACACGACTTCAGAAGGCCGACACAACTTTACGCCTAGCGGAGTGACGACAATCGGCCTATTAATCAGTATCGGGTACTGCAACATAAAATCAATGAGTTGGTCATCTGTATAGCTATCTTGTTCTAAATTTAATTGTTCATAGGGTTCGACATTTTTTCGTAATAACGCCCTTACCGTGATTTTCATATCGGCAATAAGTTTTACTAACACATCTCTAGAGGGTGGTGTTTCTAGATAATGAATAATCGCCGGCTCAATACCACTATTGCGGATCATTGCAAGGGTATTGCGTGAAGTGCCACAATTTGGGTTGTGGTAGATGGTGATCTCATTCATTGGGTTATCCTTAATTTAACAATGAAAGTCGAAGCACTAAAGCAACGAGTGTGACAATGAGCACAGGGATCGTCATGATAATCCCTGTTTTAAAATAATATCCCCATGTAATGGTCATGTTCTTTTGTGATAACACATGTAACCACAACAATGTTGCTAAGCTACCAATTGGTGTAATTTTTGGCCCTAAATCTGCGCCAATTACATTGGCATAAACCATTGCTTGCTGAATTACCCCTGACGCTTCACTCCCTTCAATGGATAGAGCACCAATTAATACCGTTGGCATGTTATTCATTATGGATGATAAAAATGCGGTAATAAATCCAGTTCCCAGAGTTGCTACCCATAACCCTTTATCGGCAAGGTAATTGAGCGTTTCAGAAAGATAATCGGTTAACCCTGCATTTCTTAAGCCATAAACCACCAAGTACATACCTAAAGAGAAAATGACGATTTGCCACGGTGCACCACGTAAGACTTTTTTGGTATTAATCGTATGGCCTCTGGCTGCAATCACCCAAAGAATTAAGGCGCCAATTGCAGCAATAGCGCTAACAGGAATACCTAATGGTTCTAAGACAAAGAAACCGATGAGCAACAGCACCAATACAAGCCAACCTGCTTTAAACGTTGTCATGTCCTTAATGGCTAAAGCAGGCTCACTCAATTTAGTCATATCATATTGCTTAGGAATATCTTTACGGAAAAACCAATGCAGCATCACTAACGTTGCAATAATCGCCGCGATATCCACTGGCACCATAATTGAGGCATATTCAGTAAATCCAATATTAAAGAAGTCCGCAGAAACAATATTCACGAGGTTTGAAACGATAAGCGGTAAGCTCGCTGTATCTGCAATAAAACCCGCCGCCATGACAAACGCTAACGTCGTGCCTTTGTTGAAACCAAGTGCTAGTAACATCGCAATCACAATGGGCGTTAATATCAATGCCGCACCATCATTGGCAAATAAGGCTGCAACAGTTGCACCAAGCAATACGATATAACTGAATAACAGCCTTCCTTTACCACCGCCCCACTTGGCAACATGTAATGCCGCCCATTCAAAGAAACCACTTTCATCTAAAAGTAGGCTAATAATAATCACTGCAACAAATGTCGCGGTGGCATTCCAAACAATGTTCCAAACAATCGGAATGTCTTGAAAACTGATCACACCAAAGATCAGTGCTAATACAGCCCCTACTGTAGCACTCCAGCCAATACCCAACCCTTTGGGCTGCCATATAACAAACGTAATCGTTAGAACAAAAATTAATGCGGCAATAAACATAACAACCTCGTTTAAAAGGTGCTTTCGTGCACCTTTTATTTTCTAAAAATAAAACTTATTCTGCGAGCTGACTTAATGCGGATATCCCCACAGGCTCAGTCTCAAGTAAAGGAACGATAGCAACACGTTTTGCTAACGTTGATGCCACCTTTTCAATCTGAACGACTTCCTGCTCTGCCCTTGAAAGTAACAATGGTGAGGTAGTTTCCGTGATAGATAGGCTATTATTAATTACCCACGCCCACGGATGTATATCTGCCCGTATTAAGTCATTCTGTAAGTTTTCCGCCTCAAGCACAGGCGTTGTTTCAGCGAGTGTCGTAATAATGACTTTGGTGCGCTCAGGATCTTGTAATTGCATCATAGGGGTCAAAAAGTGGCCTTTTTTGCCCATTTTCTTAGCAATTTCTTTATGATATGCCCCTGTTGCATCAAGAAGTAATAATGTATGTCCAGTCGGTGCAGTATCCATGACGACAAAACGTTTCCCTGCGTCTCTAATGATGCGAGAAAAGGCCTGAAACACAGCAATTTCTTCAGTACATGGAGAGCGCAAATCTTCCTCAAGTAATGCACGCCCCTCTGCATCTAAATCTTTCCCTTTTGTTTCTAAGACATAATTACGATAGCGTTCAGTTTCGGCGATGGGATCAATTCGGCTAACTTGAAGATTGGGTAAAACACCATCAAGTGTTGATTCAACATGAGCAGCAGGATCTGATGTAGTCAGATGCACATCAAGCCCTTTTTCTGCCAATTTAACCGCTATTGATGCTGCAATCGTTGTTTTCCCAACACCGCCTTTGCCCATTAACATAATCAGCCCATGTTGTTGCTGAGATATTTCCCCAACCAATTCTGACAAGGAGGGTAAAGAAATAGGTTGTTTTGTCGGAGTAATGGTTGAAAATTGTGGCATGTCATTCGATAACAACTGCTTCAATGCATCGACACCAACCATATTGATATTTTGTAAATAAAGAATATCAATGGGTAACGAACGCAATGCCTCAGGCAGAGACTTTAATGCGGCTTGCTCTCGAGAGTAGAGTGCATGGGATAACTTATCATTTTCAGTCATCGCCGTTTCCGGGAAAACACCATTTATAATCAATTGTTGATTTTTGATACCCAGAGAAGACAATTCACTATAGGTCCTCGCAACCTCCCTCAAAGCGGCTGACTGAGGACGTGCAACCAATACTAACCTTGTTAGTGAGTTATCACTCAACGCTTGCACTGCCATGCTGTACTGCTCACGTTGTTTTTCAAGGCCAGACATTGGGCCTAAACATGTCGCACCGTCAGGATTGTCACTAATAAAATCACTCCACGCGCTCGGGAGTTGTAATAAACGGATGGTATGCCCCGTAGGTGCGGTATCAAAAATGATATGGTCAAATTGGCGGGTAATTTCGGTATTGGTTAACAATCCAGTAAATTCATCGAAAGCCGCAATCTCTGTGGTACAGGCGCCTGATAGCTGCTCCGTAATGCTTTGAATTACCGCTTCAGGTAAATTTTCTTTGATTGGATTAATAATTTTATTTCGATATTCTTCGGCAGCAGCTTGAGGGTCTATTTCAATGGCAAATAGGTTTGGAACCAATGTTATTGGCTGAATATTGTTGCCAATCGATTGAGAAAATACCTGCCCAACATTAGAAGCCGGATCCGTACTCACCAGTAAGACTTTTTTCCCTTCCTCTGCCAACTTGATTGCTGTCGCACAGGAAATAGAGGTTTTACCCACCCCCCCTTTTCCAGTGAAAAATAAATAATTAGGTGTGCTGTCTAAAAAATTCATTTTATCGCCCCTGTTAACAACATGTTTTGTCATTACCGCAACACGACTTAACTGTCTCCACCTTCTCAATATTCAGGCGAATACCAAACCATCTTGCTAGCTCATGACGTTTAGGGTATCGACCTGTCAGCACAATCTCACCATCAAGAATAAAGAGTGGGAGTGATTCGGCGCCAGCAGTTTCCAGAAATGTTTTTACTTTTATGTTGTTAACAAATGCCATAGGCTCTTGCGCTAAATTAAAACGCTTTACATTCGCTCCTTGTTTTTTTAACCAATCTGCATCTGTTGCAAAGTCCACTAATGCTTGATCAACTTCTGTTCCACAAACGCCAGTGCTACAGCATAACGCGGGATCAAATACTTCGAGTTTTTTCATGTCTCAACCTTATATATGATTTTTCGAATATGTTAATTTAAAAAATTTTATATAGAACAGCGATTAGCAGATTCTTTTTTCTCTAAGCTTTTGAGTAAATCTGCGACTCTATTTTTCTCTGTGGCATAGGTGACATCAATGATACTTTTTACCCACGGTAGTAATGCCGGAGATAGCCGATAATGAACCCATTTCCCATGTTTTGAATCGAGTAGAAGACCCGCCTCTCTAAGCATTGCTAGATGTCGAGAGGTCTTCGGTTGCGATAAATTTAAGGCCGTATAGATATCACAGACACATAGCTCACCGGATGCTTTCAAAAGCAGCACGATATCGAGCCTAGTTTGGTCGCCTAAAATTTTAAACAGTTGTAATGGTTCCATGTGTACCTCTTTAGCCTTTTCTTTAAATTATACCTAAAAAACACATACGTCAAATCGAATATGTTTTATTTATAAACCATTTGTTCCTTTTTGTACTAGTTGATAGAAAAGGTAAGAATCAATGATGATAATACCACGCTAACTCTCTAGCTTGGCTCAACGATTCAAATAAATAAGCAAATCAAAAAATTACGACAAAACGAACCATTAAAACGCTCGATAAAGCCATTTTGCTGTAGCTTATCGGGTTGAATATGGCATAACGCTATCTGATTATTTTCACAGTAATTCAATTAATTCACTGAATTTTAGGTATAAAAAAAGACATCAGTTGATGTCCATTGACTTCGAAATGGTACGCCCTACAGGGTTCGAACCTGTGACCTACGGCTTAGAAGGCCGTTGCTCTATCCAGCTGAGCTAAGGGCGCATAAGAGAAATGCGGCAACCTATACGGTTGATGGCGTTGAATTATACGGTTGCTACGCGCTGAGTCAATGGCTTTTCTCTACTAAAATAACTATCTGCTCATTTTATGTTACAGATTGAACTGACATTGGCGCTAACTTCTGACAAAATAGGCACATCCCCAAGTCTCATATATGGATTAAGTCACAGATGTTAGCAAAAATTATTGATGGGAAAACGATTGCGCAGACAATTCGGCAGGAAGTTGCCCAAAAAGTCCAACAACGTATAGAACAGGGCAAACGCGCACCAGGCCTTGCTGTTATCTTAGTCGGTGCAAACCCGGCTTCACAAATTTATGTCGGCAGCAAACGCCGTGCATGTGAAGAAGTGGGTTTCCTATCTCGCTCTTATGATTTGCCTGATACAACAACTGAAGCAGAGCTTCTAAAACTGATCGATGATTTAAACCAAGATACTGAAATCGATGGTATCTTAGTTCAGTTACCTCTGCCGGCGGGCATCGATAACGTTAAAGTTATTGAGCGCATTCACCCAGATAAAGACGTTGATGGGTTTCACCCTTATAATGTCGGCCGTTTATGCCAACGCGCACCACGTCTACGCCCATGCACACCAAGAGGGATTGTTACCCTGCTCGACCGCTACGGTATTAACACCTATGGGCTAAATGCCGTTATCATTGGTGCATCTAATATTGTTGGTCGCCCTATGAGCTTGGAGCTGCTACTTGCTGGCTGTACAACCACCGTGACTCACCGTTTTACAAAAGATCTTGAGCAACACGTTCGCAATGCCGATCTTTTAGTTGTTGCTGTAGGAAAACCGAATTTTATTCCGGGTGAATGGGTTAAACCGGGTGCTATCGTGATTGATGTTGGCATCAACCGCCTTGAAAATGGTAAAGTCACCGGTGATGTAGACTTTGATGAGGCCTCCAAATATGCCTCTTGGATCACCCCTGTACCAGGTGGTGTTGGCCCGATGACGGTAGCCACACTGATCCAAAATACATTGCAAGCGTGCGAAGAGTATCACGATATTTAATGAAATCAGGAGCTGTCATGGATATTTTCAGGCTTGAAGGCCACCCACACATAGAACTGTGTGATTTGCTCAAAATAGAAGGATGGGCAGAAAGCGGGGCAATGGCTAAGGCCATGATCGCTGAAGGCTTAGTGCAAGTTGATGGCGTAATAGAAACTCGCAAGCGTTGCAAAATCGCGGCAGGAAAAGTAGTTTCTATGGGCGACCAAAAAATCAAAGTTCAAGACTAAATACCAACAAGTAAGCTGATGTGCAGATCAGCTTACTTTTACCGCCATTTTCTCTATTAACATACTTTTCTCTCTCACTTACCACCGAGTCGGCTCATCTCAATCTCATCTTAAAATGAAGGCGAGTAAGCTTTATCCCACCAACGAGCTATAACTGAATAACTTATCTGTGACCGACATCCGAATTAGGAGAAATATTTGCACTCTATTCCAATAAACTATTCTTCCTAAACTAGATGATTAATTTAAGAAATTAATAGCCCAAGAATTATTTAGTCTCGAAATGTGATAATAACCGCCTATACCTATATTGCCTTTCTGCTGCACTGTGTGCCATTATCGAAAAGCAAGTTTGTAAGAGGTGCAACAACCACACCTAATAGCAACTCCTACTTGATTATGATAACAATTAATATACTTCTGTTTTCCCCCTTCAATGGGGGACTTTTTTATCTTACTTATTTTTATTTGAAAATTATATCAAGCTGTGCTGCGCCGGTTGCTTTCCCTGGTTTTTCCGTCTTATTAGGACATAGCGACCATACCAGCGGCTGAGATTGTGAAGAGCTTGCGGTTTGTGCGCCTATTTGCATGAAATTTAACCCTTGGTTATTGACAGAAAAAGGGATACTTGAAGTCCTATCCACGCAGCCTACTGCATCTGCTGCCGCATTACTGCCAATATAGCCGCGCACTAATCCCCCGATTGTGCCATCACTATAGTGTAAGCTAATTGCATGATTTCCGACGGCAGTTGATGGGGCAACAGGCTGGCCTGAAATAGCAATTTGGAAAGCTCGCCCATCATTAGCACCACAATTCACACTAATTGAAGATGTTGGATTGATAACGGGAAGCCCTTTTCTCGTATCAAATGAGACTTCTGTCGGCGTTGAAATGGAACAAGGTGGATAACTGACCGTCACTGTTCCGCTCGGAAAAATTAGATGGGAGACCAAATCACCCGATGAAGCTGATTTTATAAGATAAAGACTCGGTAACGTATAAGAGCCAGGCTTTGCATTATTACCAACATATAAAAATAACTCCCCTCGTATTGATGCCTTATTATTTTTCCTATTCGTATTCCATTGATGCTGAGTTGCTTCAGGCCAAGCAGAGCCACACCACATGGTCGACGCATTTTGTACTGGTGACGGTGTATAATTACCGTAGTTATCCCACGCCCCTTTTACAGTAACATCATGAAAAGGTCCTGATGTGCTCGCACCTGCTCCAACCGACGCAACCCCTGTTGCATTTGTACTACGAAAACCAATAATTATGTCCTGATCTACCCTATAACCTTTCATTTTACCCACCGTCATTTCATACGAGCTTGGTAAGCAATCAACCTTAGAAGAAGATGTATTAATACCAAAACCATCGGCCCTAATCGCGCTAGATGAATTTACGGCACTAATTTTTGTTAGGGTTATTTCGGCGTTCACATTACCAAGTGAAATAATCTCTTGGCCAGGCATCGCATTAAAATTTGCAGCCAACGCGACTGGATGGATAAAACCAAAGGCAATGACTGTGCTAGTCATATATTCATTAAACACTGAACTCATCATGGTTTTATATTTAAAATAATAATATTTCATGGTCAGGCAAATACCTTAATCTATTTTATAATTTCACAGGGGTACATGTATAAGTTACTTGGCGTATTGGTTGGTCTGCCTCTAACTCGATATTGGCTAAATCGAAGCGAACTTCACATTGTTTTTCTGTAGACTCCCCCCATTTAACCAATAATTTTCCTTTTTCAGGTAATCCTGTTAAATAAACCAGCCCTGAATCACCAACGATGCTGCTATAACTATCTGACGTATTTTGTAAGCTAGCTATCGCACCAAACGGCACATTGACATTATTCTTAATCAACGTCATTAACACTTGATACCCTCGTTTTGTCGCAAATTTAACCGGAACAACTGCGCCCTTACTCGGATAAATATTGATATTTGTTTGAGCAACATCGACATCATCAGGTAATGTTGTTGGGTCGATACTGATACTATTTCTCTTATAGTCAGAAAGATAAGGAGCTATACCATAACCTCGCCAATCAGAGTAAGAGGAACCATTATTAATACTGACATTCGGTGCATCCGGTAAATAAACTAATGCGACTGATTCCCCCATATTTTTTGTCAGTGTAAGTCCGCCGGAATGGAGCAGCATGCCGCCATTTGCGTTCATATTAAATGTCTTCATCTGACGACTATAACTATACCCCGCGGTAATACTTCCCTTACTTCCTTGATAACCAGCATTAATATTACTGCTATTAGCGCCATCTTTATTTTCCCAACTTTGAGAAGCGCTATAGGTAAAATCACCATCCATCAAACTACCATTTATCCCAGTTTGAATTTGCGATTTACCATTGTTATCGCGTGTATAGTAGCTAGTAGAATAAATAGACTGTAAGGAATCTGAATAACCAAATACACTAAATGGAATACTTATGTTAAAGGAAATTTGTCTATTCTCAGGCCAATTTCCGTTATCATCTTTAACCCTATCAATAGTAAAGTTACTGCCATAAGTTATCCCTTTATAGCTATTACTGTAGCCAATCGAACCTCCAGTTTGGGTTCTAGAGCTTCCCCAATAATCATCACGCGTAGCTCGAAGGTAAATTGTTCCCCATTCTCCCATACGCTGGCTGACTTGAGTTTGGAAACTACTACGCCGTCTTTGCATTGACCACGGGTAAACCCCGTCTTCAAGCTGATAACCTTCAGAGTTAAATTCACTAAAATTATAATAGTTACGTGTTGAATAACGTAATGCGGTGAGATCTACGGAGGTTCCCGTATTCATCATACTTTTCGAGTAACGAAGGCGATAAGACTGCCCCGTTTTCCGTGAGTTGTGATTTAATTTTGCAGCAGAAGCCGTGATATCAAGAGAAATGGCACCTACGTTGCCTAGTGAAATACCCGTTCCTACGTTTGCAGCTTGGTAATCTTCAGCAGCTAATACACCACCATAAACTGTGGTGTCATAAGGTAACCCATAAACAGCCGTTCCTAATAAAAAATCGGCCTCGCGGGATTGATTCGTCACATTACCGTCATAACGTCCAACCGTAACTTCATATTTCCAGCCACCGGGCCTTAGCATGACAGGTAATGATGAGTAAGGCACAATGAACTTCCGTTCAGTACCATTTGCCTCAGTGATAGTGACATCATAGTCACCTGAAAGCCCTGCTTCTTGAATATCATTGATGTAAAAAGCACCTGGAGCGACATAGGTTTCATAGATAATATTCCCATTTTGGCGAACGGTTACCCTTGCATTACTATTCGCAACCCCTTCTATGGGTGGAGCATAGCCCCGTAGCTGGCTTGGTAGCATCTCTTCGCTAGAACTCAATTTTATACCGCGAAAAGGAACACTATCAAAAACATCACTCCCCGTATTATTTTCACCAACTAACAGCACAGAGCGCAGTGGGAATAATTCGCGGTATAAATATGTATTCGTAAAACGGGTATAGTGCTGGTTATTATCTTGGTTATCACCACCATCCGTTTTTATTTGGCTATGGGTGATCGTGCTCCGTAAACGCCATGCCCCCGCGTTCAAACCAGCTCTTACTGTTGCAAAGAAGTTATCGGTTTTTCTATCTGAGCTATACCGTGAACTATTTTCAGTATGCCCATAACTTAAATTATAATTCGCAATAAGTGCCGGGATCCCATAATCCAATAAGTCAGGATCGAGTACCTCAGTATGGCTCGATTTCATTGCTATCTGCGGAATACTGATTTCAAGTTCTAGAATAGAAATATCAAAATGTGTTGATGCATCTGAGATCAAAGCCGGCAAATTATCAATCGGGTAATCTAACGGCAAATCCTTTGTTGTAGGAAGTTGCTTAATATTAACGCCATGTTTTTCTAGTAGCTCAGGTGTTAATACTGGAGAAACAACGCCTTGTTTATTTTCCTTAAATGTAATTGGAAGTTGCCCAATACCGACCTTATTAATATAAACAGAAACGAGATATTCACCCGGAGCAATACTCCCTTTTTTAGAATACACGGATAAATCAACTTGATCGGTTTCTCCCATTGCTTGTAAAAAAGCAGGATCAAAATAATCTTCTGCGGTAGCGGAGTGAATGCTTAACATCAAGCACAACGCAATAGGATGCCATGTAAACTTAGCTGGACTTACGCAAGCAGGTAGTGTGTGCTTATTTCTATTCATATTTATATCCATTGACTTATCAATAGCAAAATTAAGCCTAAAGCAGTAAGTGCTCTTTTTTACTTATATTCATTTCAATAACGAGTTCTGAAATAATTACAATAAACGCGTATATTGCTGTGTTACTCCACCATCTTGGTCAATTAAACTCCATTCAAGCTCACCTTTAATATTCTCAGGTAATGGATACCGCTGTTGCCCCATAGGTGGAACCATTTCAAATAGAGATAAAGAGTCAACATCTTGATTGCCCACTTTTATTGAATAAAAAGTGACATAATAAGGTGTTGGATTTTTAACAACTAAAGAGTCCTTATCACGAGAAAAAACTAATTTTTTTGATATTTCATCAGTACCATATTTGGGTAAACCACTTGGGCGATAAAAAAGTTTTAAATGATTCTGTGTCGCAATAATCATTTGTGACTTTCCTGTATGGCCTGTTTCTTTTTTCTGATTAGGTATCGCCTTAATGTTAAGAATAAATAGTGACTCACGATCTTGCGGCATTTTATGATTAATTGATTTAATCATTAATACGACCGCGTCTTTTTCATTTATTTTTTCTAATGGCGGCAAAACAATAAAATCAGGCTTATTAAGTCCATCATCATTTGGGTTTACAACTTGAGATTGCAATAAATAAGCCATATTACTGTAATTAGTCACTTTAAAGGGTACACCTTTTTTCGCAGACTCTGGATAAATGACCCTTGTCGATTGCATGGCAATGCCATCATGCTTCACCATATTTTGCCCATAAGATGAAAGAGAAAATAACCAGAAGCAATGAAAAATAAACAAAGTAAACCATGATGAGCGTCTCATTATTTTCTCTCCGTATGACCCATTAAATAATGATACTCTCGACTTTCCCCACCAAAATCATTAACAACTCGCCAAGTTACCTCTTTAGCATTTTGGTTGATGTGATATTTTATTTCCGAAAACGGTGCAACCATCATTCCATTATTTTGATTATCAATTTGTTGTCCATTCACCTTTAACGAAGAAAAGGTCTGAAAATAGGCTGTTGGGTTATTTACAACTAAAACATTTCCTTTTTGTTGAAAAGTGAGTTGTGATGCTGACGAATTTACACCCTTGATAATACTTTCAGGGCGATAAAATAGTTTAATCACCATTTGCAAACCAAAAGAAACTTGTGAGTAATTATCACTCTCCTCACTTAATCCTTCCTTAGGTATACTCGGTATTGCTAAAAAGCTTAAATAGAAAACCGATTCCCTATCTTTAGGTAGATGCTTTATCTGATTAGGAACAATCACTACCGTATTTTGACTTTGTGGCTCCATTCTAAATAATGGTGGATTTACTAAAAAGGGAGCCTTTTCTAAGCTATCAGGTGAAATAAGTGCATTAACTTTAATTAAATAGGTATTATTGCTACGATTTTGAATCGTTGCTTTTGTGTTTTTATCGGTCTCTAAAAAGATCACACGCGTTTGATTCAATAACACACCGCCATCCGCAATAGCGCTATTAAATAGAGAACTAAGCAATAATGTTAATAAAGCTAAGAAATATTTCATCATCGTTTTCAGTCATAAAGAAATTGAAAAGTTACGGTGCTGTGTAATTTCCCAGCTTGTAATTCGCCACTACAATTCCCGCATGAAATTGTTGCCGTAAATGGTATTTTGGTTTTATTCAATATTGATAGTGGACTTTCTGCCACCCAATTAGCATTAATTAATCCTGTTTCGGCTACATTAGTATTTTTCTTGAAATAAGTATTTCCTTCAGTACTAAGTAAAAAACCATACCCTTTAGTAGTTGAGCTTGCTGAGTTCACATATAGATGACGCCCACCAAGGGTTTTGCTTTCCCCCGTAACTTTAATTTTCGGCGTATAGTGTGTTAACCCTTTACTATCACAATCAATAAAGTCTAAGGTAAATTTTTCTTGTTTAGCTGTACCATTTTTAACCTGAGAGGTCGAAATATTAGCGCCATTATTAAACGCAATAACTGGATGACTAACGCTAATTTCACATGTGCCTTGAAAGTATTCAGCTGAAAAATTTATTTGAACTGGTGCAGCCTTTGCTAAGGGTAAATAACTCAATGTCAGTATCATCAAGCTAATTTGCGTCACCCGCTTTAATTTCTTATACAATGTAAAAAAATTCTGCACAGTGGCCCCTTACTTTTCACTGAAAAAGAACGGTAAATGTAATATTGGCTTTTAAAAAATCAGGGGTAACTGTGTTATCCACGCTTACAAGCCCAATCCCAAAATACTCGGTACTTGAAAATTGGTTCGATGAATTTAGCGGTGTTAAAGCCACCTGTTTTCCTTGATTTTCTAGCGCGTCACCATTATAGAAATCATTTAATCCAAGCTCTTTTTTACCATGCTGGATCATAAACCCTGTACCATTAGGCGTACTGTCTAAAAAAACTTGATTATTACCGCTATAAGGCGTTATGCCTTTTAATGTTAATAACGGTGTGGTATTTCCCCCTTCACAGGTCACTTTTGCTGAAATAGGTTGAATTTCAACTGTTGTTTTTGCTGTTGGGAAACTAGCAACCGAATAAGGCTTAAAATGTAGCGCCTTATCTGATAATTCAATGGAACAACTACCATCGACTAAGGAAGCCGACAAATCAACTTCTGCAGTACCTACCGCATATAATTGGCCAATGTTAGTTAGCATCAGCACAAAAAAGATCGAGGAAGACTTATTGAACCCAACCATCGAATTGATCCTTTCCGCCAAAGTCATTGATTGCGCTCCACTGTACTTTGCCTTTTTGGTGAATATCTTGATACAGCATGTCACTAAAAGGCGAAATCATGGTATTACCTAATTTAGGCTCCAGCTTAGCGAGCTTATTGCCCACTTTGATTTCACTGAGCGTAATATAATAAGGTGTCGGATTGGTCACCTTTAAGCCATTATTTTGCAAAGAGAACTTCAATAAGCCCATTGCCTCTTTTTGGCTGACAGAAAACTGAACAGGTCTATAGAATAATTTTATTGTGTTTCCCGTTGCGATTTGCAATGAGCCTACTAATTTGGGGGTAGAGTTATTATCTAACCTATCCGTTGCAGGTAACGCTATTGCTCTAAAATAAAAAATAGACTCACGATCTTTAGGTAAGTCATTTTTAACTTTTAGAATTTTAACTTGATTCAAGTCACTCGGTTCTAAACGGAACATTGAAGGTGTGGTGATAAAATTATTTTGCGCTATTTGCCCCTGTACATCACGGTAAATTTGCGTACGAACTAAATAAGGAGTATTCGAATTATCTTCACTTTTGATAGTAATATTAGCCCCTACATTATCCTGACTTTCATTATAAATTATACGAGTTCCATGCAGCACGATCCCCGCCATTGCTGAAGTTGTACTCAGTAATAATAATATGGTTCCGATAACTCTAAATACTTTTACTATCATTTCCCTATCCTAATAATTCACCTTAAACGATAAAATGAAGCGCAGGGCTCTGCGCTTCAAATATTATTAATTACTCAGATGCGTAAGAAATAATAATTGGCGCTGAATAGGCACCAACAGCAGGCGAGGCATCCGTTGTACCCATACCAACTTTGAAGGTATACGTTGTTGGTGCAGTATCAGAAACAGTCACAGGAATTGCTTTGTTTGCAACAACTTGATCGGGTTTACCCTCTTCTTGCAGCATAAAGCCAACGGTTGAACTTTCACCAATGAAGATATTTTTTGCAGTATTTGAAGTAGCCGTTGTGCCTTGTACATACAGTGCACCTTTATCGGATGCCTTGTCACACGCATCTAATTGTACGACAAGTGGAGTATCACCGTTTTGTACATTTGGACTAAAGGTATCTTGAGCAAATTTACCTACATAAAATACTGAATTACCACCATTAGCAGTCACATTACAAGTTACCGCCGTAATTACACCATTAAGTGTAATATTGTCACTATTACTACCAGCAACAGCACCTAGGCTGACACCGGTAAATAACATCGCTGTAATTAACTTAGTTTTAAAAGCCATGATATACCTCATGAACAAGTAGTGATTAATAGAGCCTAAATAGACCCCACAACAAATACAAAATAAAGAAATAAAAAATCAATTTAAAACAAGAATAGGAGTTTATTCCTACTCATCAGAATAATAGATAAAAATAAAAGTATGTAAATACCTACAATTTTAATAATTGAAAAATATCACGTCATTATATTATTTTTACCTTTATATAAATCTAAGTTTTTATTTAAAATAATATAGTAAAAACACTTAAAGCGAAAAAACAAGCAACAAAACCCATAACGACTAAATATTAAACACGAAATTAGAATATAAATTTATATTAGATTCCATTGGTAGTTTTTTATTTCAATTAGGTGTTAATACTTATTATCGTTAGATGACAATAACTGTTATTTATTAAAAAAGTTAAAAATAATTAATTATTATAAAATACAACTTATTCAAAATACACTTATTATGATAGTCGTAAAAAGACTCACCTTGCGTTTACTTCCAAAATAACGCTGTTTTTTTTCTATCTCTATTTTATAAATATAAAGATAATTAATATGTGATACCGCATAAAGTTTAATTCAGCTAATCTATTAAGCTGAATCGATAAAAATTTGACTTATTGCGCTAATAATAGGGCTAGCTGTTGAATATCGATAGATATAATAAAACCCGTTAAAATGATTGAGTGCTATCTACTCAAATTTTAACGGGTTGATTTTAAATAAAGATAAGACTATTTACGGCGCCAAGTTGTTCCTTGAGCACCATCTTCTAATACGATTCCCATTGCCGTCAGTTCATCACGGGCTGCATCAGCCAATGCCCACTCTTTATTTTTACGAGCATCATTACGCTGTTTAATTAACGCTTCAATTTTAGCCACTTCTTCGTCGCCTTCACCTTGAGCATTACCTTGTAAAAAGGCTTCCGGGTCTTGCTCAAGTAAACCAAGCACACCCGCTAATTTACGTAACTCAGAGGCCAATTCATTGGCTGCAACCTTATTTTCTGACTTCAGTCGGTTGATTTCACGCGCCATATCAAACAGTACGGAATAAGCTTCAGGTGTATTGAAGTCATCATTCATGGCATCTTCAAAACGTTTTTTAAAGACTTCACCACCCGCTGGGGCGACTGATTTATCAGTACCACGTAAGGCAGTATATAAACGTTCTAAGGCTGTACGTGCTTGTTTCAAATTCTCTTCAGTGTAATTAAGTTGGCTACGATAATGACCAGATAGCAAGAAATAGCGCACTGTTTCAGGGTCGTAATACTCAAGCACATCACGGATAGTAAAGAAATTATTCAGTGACTTAGACATTTTTTCACGATCAACCATCACCATTCCTGAGTGCATCCAATAATTCACATAAGGACCATCGTGAGCACAAGATGATTGCGCAATTTCGTTTTCATGATGTGGGAACATCAAATCCGAACCACCGCCGTGAATATCAAAATGGTTACCCAATGCTTTGCTATTCATCGCGGAACATTCAATGTGCCAACCAGGGCGACCTAACCCCCATGGTGATTCCCAGCTAGGCTCGCCTTCTTTTGACATTTTCCAAAGAACGAAGTCCATCGGATTACGTTTTGAATCAGCAACTTCAACACGTGCCCCAGCTTGCAGTTGCTCTAGGTCTTGACGAGACAATTGACCATAATTTTTATCCGTTTTGACTTCAAACATCACGTCACCGTTATCTGCCACATAAGCGTGACCTCGTTTAATAAGCAGATCGGTGATTTCGATAATTTCATCAATATGCTGGGTGGCTCGCGGCTCACTGTCTGGGCGTAAAATATTTAATGCATCAAAATCTTTATGCATCTCAGCTAACATACGTGTTGTCAGCGAATCGACGGTTTCATTATTTTCAGCCGCACGTTTGATAATTTTATCGTCAATATCTGTTACATTACGCACATAATTCAGGTCATATCCCAAATAGCGCAAGTAGCGGCTAATCGCATCGAAAGCGACGAAGGTTCGACCATGACCAATATGACACAAGTCATAAATGGTGATACCACACACGTACATCCCTATTTTCCCTGGATGAATGGGTTTAAACTCTTCTTTTTGACGACTCAGTGTATTAAAAATCTGTAGCATCTGAACTATTCCGTTTAATGTGTACGTGTTTTTCCTTACTGGCTTACCTTGATTCAAGCCGCAACACAAACGGCGACTGCCTTTAACGCTAGCCATACATATTGCCTATGCCTAGCCGACTAGTCTGTTGCCGCCCTGTTACACCTTGAATTATTTAGCGTATTACTCGCTCAAGCTATAAGGGGTATCTCAATAATAAGGTATCAACCTGTTAAATAGAGTGATATTGAAACCTGAACATTGCAATAATGCAAGGTTTAACCATAGTGTTTACCTGTCTATTTTTATCACTCGCTGCTTTTACAAACCAGACTGTGACTTCAAGTCAGGTTTCATCTGTGATATAAACTTTCTGACAACAACGCCTTCATAAGAAGGCGCAATAAAACAATTATTCAGGATAGCTATTATGGTTACTTTTCATACCAATCACGGTGATATTGTTATTAAGACTTTTGACGATAAAGCCCCTGTTACTGTCGAAAACTTTTTAAGCTATTGCCGTGAAGGTTTTTACAATAATACCATTTTCCATCGAGTCATTGACGGTTTCATGATCCAAGGCGGCGGCTTTGAGCCAGGCATGAAACAAAAAGCAACAAAAGCACAAATCAAAAACGAAGCTAACAATGGCTTAAAAAATACGCGTGGTACTCTTGCTATGGCACGTACCAACGATCCTCACTCAGCGACAGCACAGTTCTTCATTAACGTTGTTGATAACGACTTCCTTAACTTCCGTTCAGAACGTCCTGAAGGCTGGGGCTATTGTGTCTTTGCTGAAGTTGTAAAAGGCATGGACGTTGTTGACAAAATCAAAGGCGTTGCAACAGGAAACAGCGGTTTCCACCAAGACGTTCCTCGCGAAGATGTTGTGATCGAAAAAGTGACTGTTAGCGAATAATTCGACTCAACAATATGTCCACTTATATCATTGCAGATTTGCATTTGAGTGAAGATGAACCGGCGATCACCGCCGGTTTTATGAATTTTATTCATCAGCAAGCAATTCATGCCGATAGCCTCTATATACTCGGTGATTTTTTCAATTACTGGATTGGTGATGACGATAAAACCCCACTCCACCAGCAAGTCGCCAATGCCCTAACAATGCTCACTGAGCGAGGCATTCCCTGCTACTTTATCCATGGTAATCGAGACTTTTTACTTGGGAAACGTTATGCCAAACAATGTGGTATGACTATACTCAACCAAGAAACATTACTGGAGCTTTATGGTAAACGCGTACTCATTTTACACGGTGATACACTGTGTATTGATGATCAGGCTTATCAAAATTACCGTAAAAAAGTGCATACGCCTTGGATCCAACGCCTATTTTTAGCCCTACCGCTGTTTATTCGCCGACGGATAGCAGAAAAAATGCGCCAAAACAGCCAATACGCCAGCAGTATGAAGGCCGAATCAATCATGGATGTCAACCCACAAGCGGTGATTAACGCCTTAACAAATTACCAAGCTGATTGGATGATCCATGGGCATACACATCGTCCTGCTATTCATGAAGTGAAGGTTGGTGATAAGTGCTGCTATCGTGGTGTATTAGGAGCATGGCACCATGAAGGCTCCGCATTTGTGATTAACGAACAAGGTATCGAACTTATTTTTTTCCCTTTCGAGCCTGAGACACACTCGACTCGCTCTTAAACCCCCAGTCTGTTTGCTGACATTTTAACCACGCAAACGTTTTCCTTACCCTTTTACCATGATATGATCGAGATAATTTATTTTTCCCACCTCACGGTGAAAGTTTATTAACCACAGGATCACATCAAATGACTGCCCAAGTATCTGCACAATCTGCGGCTAAAATCGCCATTGTTATGGGTTCTAAAAGTGACTGGTCAACTATGCAACATGCGGCGGATGTTTTAACTGAGCTGCAAGTGCCCTTTCACGTTGAAATCGTCTCAGCACACCGTACGCCTGATAAATTATTCTCCTTTGCTGAAAAAGCAAAAGCAAATGGCTTTGATGTGATCATTGCTGGTGCAGGTGGCGCGGCACATTTGCCGGGGATGCTAGCTGCGAAAACATTGGTTCCTGTATTAGGTGTTCCTGTACAAAGTGCGGCTTTAAGCGGTGTCGATAGTCTCTATTCTATTGTGCAAATGCCAAAAGGCATTCCTGTTGGCACATTAGCAATTGGCAAAGCTGGAGCAGCAAATGCGGCATTATTGGCAGCGCAAATTTTAGCAAACACTGACACAGCCTTATTAACACGCCTATCGGCTTGGCGCGAAAGTCAAACTAATGACGTGTTGAACAGCCCAGACCCTCGGGAGGCGTAATGAAACCTGTTTGTGTCCTTGGTAATGGTCAATTAGGAAGAATGTTACGCCAAGCAGGTGAACCACTTGGTATCGCGGTGTTTCCTGTTGGTTTAGATGCCGAGCCAGAAGCCGTTCCCTATCAACAAAGTGTCATTACTGCAGAAATTGAGCGCTGGCCTGAGACACCACTGACCAAAGAATTGGCCCGCCATAATGCATTTATTAATCGCGATATTTTCCCTCGCCTAGCTGACAGGTTTCCCCAAAAAAGTCTATTTGATTCATTGGGCCTAGCAACCGCTCCTTGGGCCTGTCTTGAATCCAAAGATCAATGGCCTGAGTTATTCTCAACGCTTGGCGATTTTTTGATAGTTAAACGTAGGACTGGTGGCTATGATGGGCGCGGTCAATGGCGTGTTCGCCCTGGTGATGAAGCCAGCCTGCCCGATGAAATCTACGGGGAGTGCATTGTCGAACAAGGTATCCCTTTTGATGCCGAAGTTTCAGTCATTGGCGCACGTAACCGCGCTGGTGAGAGTGTGTTTTATCCGATTACCCATAACCTACATCAAGAAGGGATTTTACGTACCAGCGTAGCGTTTCCGAAGGCAGATAACTCACAGCAAAAACAAGCACAATCCATGTTGAGTGCAGTAATGGATGAGTTAGATTATGTTGGCGTGATGGCAATGGAATGCTTTGTGGTTGGTGATAAGTTACTCATCAATGAGCTTGCTCCTCGCGTGCATAATAGCGGCCATTGGACTCAAAATGGCGCCTCCATTAGCCAATTTGAGCTACATTTGAGGGCTATTTTAGATTTACCAATGCCATCACCAGAAGTGTTTAGTCCATCCGTTATGGTTAATTTGATTGGTACTGATGTCAACTCACACTGGCTCAGCCTACCACTCGTACACTTACACTGGTATGAAAAAGAAGTACGCCCAGCCCGCAAGGTTGGTCATTTAAATCTCACGCATAATGCTCCGTCAATGCTTGCTGATACATTAGACGCACTCGTCGATATGTTACCAAATGAGTACAAAAGTGGCATTGAATGGGCAAAAGCAAAATTAAACTGGTACTATGCCCAATAAACAGGGAAAATAGCGCGATACGATGCCCGATATTTTCGGGCATTTTGCGTTTATATCGCTGTCTTTTTTGTGCAAAAAACAGGCAGAGTGACCGGAGTTGACATGGTAGCCTCAAATTCCCCGTTGTTTAGCCCACTTTATCAGTGGAGTATCCTCATTTTGTTAGGGATGGTCTATTTTTTAGCCACCGCGACAACCTTTACCTCGTTAGGTGTTGTTCTCCCCAGTATGATTGAGGAACTGCAATGGAGTTGGACAGAGGCAGGGTTTGGTTTCACGTTATTGGGGTTGACTTGTGGTTTAGCCAGTTTTCTTCCGTCTGTCCTGATCCGTAAAATCGGCGTTCGCCTCACCCTTTTACTCGGTGCTCTCGTCTTTATCGCGGGGTTTTATAGCCTCTATTCGACCGAAACCATTAGTCGCTATTTTCTCGGTACTGCCCTGATAGGTATAGGCTTTACTCTACTCGCGACCGTTCCGGGAACCTATGTTCTTTCTCGCCTATTTGAAAAACAGTCTCTCGCTTTTGGCCTCTATTTTACCATCGGGGGATTAGGGGGCGTCGCGGGGCCTTGGATCTATTTCTATGCGTCAAACCAGTTAGGGTCATGGCGTATGCACTGGGTACTCTGTGCGCTTTATCTCGGTATTGCCACACTGCTGACTATTTTGGTCTTACGCGAAGGTCAACGCGAACGTGAACACGCTAAAAGCGTGGTACAAAAACAGGTCAGTGATGTTAGCAAACCTATTTATCGCACCAAAGAAGTTTGGACAGTACGCCGTGCGCTACGTACTTGGCAATTCTATTTAATCGCAGCAACCTATACCTCATTTTTATGGTGCGGTATTACAGTAAACAGTTTTGCCGTCGCTCATATTGAAGAGCGTGGTTTTGGGATCACCGTAGCTGTTTCATTACTCAGTACCATGGCGTTTGTGAACGCATTTTCACGCTTTATTGGCGGTGCGGCGGGCGAATGGTTGGAACCGAAAAAACTGTTAATTGGTAGTTTGATTATTATGATCATTGGGGTTATTTCTCTCAGTATCGCCACCTCTTGGTTATGGTTAATACTGTTTGTGCTCTGTGTTGGTATCGGCTATGGCATGACTTTCTTAGCATCTAGCGTATTATTATCGAACTATTTTGGCAGAGGCCCCTATTTAGAGTTATTTTCTGTCGTTAATTTGCTATCGACCCTCGCTTGCTTAGCCCCCTTTATTGCTGGTGCTATTAAAGATTATACGCACAGTTTCACGCCGGCATTTCTTATTATTGTGGCTCCCGTTATTGTGGTGCTAATGTTTACATTAATGATGAAGCCGCCTGAGTTATCCGCTAAAAAATAATGGTGGCGGTAAAAATCACGATGTTTACAATTGGCGATAAATAAAAAAGCTCGGGCTACTCCCCGAGCAAAATCAATATAGACAAGGAAATTAAGGATTTAACAACGCAGGCACTTTCAATAAAATAAATTCGTTATCATCCGCTTGGTTCGGTTCGCGACTGGATGAGAATGGATAATTATTATCGTTGC
The DNA here is from genome assembly GCF_028477825.1 of Providencia sp. PROV267. Taxonomy (NCBI): domain Bacteria; kingdom Pseudomonadati; phylum Pseudomonadota; class Gammaproteobacteria; order Enterobacterales; family Morganellaceae; genus Providencia; species Providencia sp. PROV267. The sequence goes on from NZ_JAMPLX010000005.1 coordinate 177,872, forward strand.
CAACAATGATGTGTTCACCGTCGACAACATCCACATTTTCAATCGTAAAGAATGGGAAGGTAAATACGCCATTATTCAATGGTTTCTTCGCGACGCCTTCAGGATCTTTAATATTCATTAAGTCTACATAGGCTTGCTTATTAACTGGCTTACCTTGGTTTTTATCGGAAAATTCAACCCGATAAACTCGCTTAAATTTAGCTAAATGACTAAAGCAATGTTGGGTATCCGCAGCCCCCTCTGCACAAGCTTTATCGGCAGTTCCCTCGCCATTATCACGTTCAATAATCAAGCCATGAGTATCGTCAATCATATTAAAATCACCGATGGCATTTTGATTATCTTCAAAAACATATAACCAGCTACGCCCCGTCCATTGTTGTTTTTTCACATCAAATTCAAGAATGCGTGCAGCCCGTTTCCCTTCTACGCTCTCATAATCTTGTTTTTCGCTATCCCACAATGCGCCTTCGAGCATTGGATAGAGTTTGCTACCATCTGGCGATGAGGCCATCCCCTCAAAACCTTTTGAACGGTTCACTTGAAAGCTGACGCTATCGCTTGGCTTAGCCGGTGTTGTCACTTGATAATGATCTGGTGACACGACCTTTTTCCCATCAACGTACGTTTCAAAGAGAGCAAGCACCTTGCCATTCAGATCCATCTTAATCAAATACGGGCCAAACTCCTCTCCAACCCATAATGCGCCATCGGCAAACTGGAAGCTTTCAGGGTCGAAATCACTTCCGGTTAAATAACGCTTATCCGTGCTTTCATTAATAATATGGAACGGAATGATTTTATCGGGATCATGAAAGAAAACCGTTTTTAATGGCGTTGCTTTTCCAGTTTTAAAGTCGATGTCGTATTGAGTTAAATACAGCATTGAATCAGGTGAGTTAACTTTATTGCCGTAGCCATTGTCAGTCAGTACCCAATAAGTGCCATCTGACATACGTTTGATGCCTGAGTGCCCTTGTAATGGCTGCCCTTTAATGGGAACATGCATGCCTGTCGGGCGATCGGCTGACTTCCCTTCAACGCTTCCCAATGTCTCAATACGACTTCCCGTCGTGTATTTACCACTGTTTTGTAAATCTTTCGCTGCATCCGTTGGGGCAGATATCGTCGAATTCACAGGTAACACCGCGTGCCCTGCTAATGTTGCTGAAACTTCTTGTTGTGCGTATCCCGTGGTAGAAAAAGTAATCAATGTCGCGAGTAATGATAAAGAGCGCAATTTTATGGTGCGGCGATGCTGCATTATTATATTCCTATCAAATAGTTAATCATTTGTTGACCATAGGATCATAAACAGCATTGATGACAGTTTAGTGATAGATATAAGACAGTTATTTTATTCAACTATGGCAAGTAACAAGCTATTTTTCAAAGAAATAAAATTCGCGGCTAAATAGGGAATAGCCCAGATCACATGTTATCTGCGATCTGGGCGTTGAAAGGTTGTTGTGTGGTATATCAATGCGATTAATTATTCGGCATGCGACGATGCTGATTGCCTGTTCCTAGCAATCTTAATCCTAACCAACTACCACAAATAGACAGTAATAGGGCTGCACATAATGGTAATAGTAACCACATTGACCATTCAGGCTGCCAAGGGAAATCAAACACGCGAGTTTGCAGTAACCATAAAGCGACCTCAGCACCAAAGGCAGCAGCTAATCCAGCCATTAGCCCTAATAGCGCAAACTCACTCCATAAGGTTTTACGCATCAGTTTCCGGCTTGCCCCCAAGGTACGATAGACCACTAACTCACGCTCCCGCTGACTCATACCAACCTGAATTTGCGCTAATAACAACAGTAGGCCACAAAAGATCACCAACACGACCATCACTTCCAGTGCTTGGCTGACCTGTTGAAGGATTTGTTGTATTTGAGTAATTAATGCCCCTGTATCCAATACATTGATGGTTGGATAATGACGACTTAAGTCTGTCAGTAGCTTACCGTCGCCATCATAATGGAAACTGCTCATCCATGTTGCAGGCACATCTTTTAATGTTCCTTCAGCAAAGATAAAGAAGAAGTTTGGTCGCAAACTTTCCCAATCAACAGTACGAATACTAGTGACTGTTGCACTAAATACCTGAGCGCCGGCATTAAAAGTGAGTTTATCTCCGATTTTAAGTCCTAATTGTTTCACGACGGTTTGCTCGATAGAGACCTCACCGTCTTTAGGCGGCCAAGTGCCTTCATCAACCACATTGGCTTCCGGTAGTTTAGCTCGCCATGTTAGGCTCAGCTCGCGTCGCACGGTATTATTATTTGGATCACGTTCGTCCGCCCACTCTATCGCTGAGCTATCATTTATCTCTGATAAACGCGCTAAGATCACAGGATAAAACTCCGTCGGCTTCACTTGGTGTTGCACAAGTAGCTCCGTTACAGGTTTAATCTGCGATTCATTCATATTGATCAAAAAGTAATTAGGGCTATCCGCTGGCAGTTGTTGCTGCCACCTATCCAATAAATCCCCTCTGACTAGGATCAACAGGGCTAACAGCATAAATGAGAGTGAAAAGGCACTCATTTGCGAGACCGTTTGTAAAGGTTGACGCAATAAACGGCTCACCGAAAGCCGTAAGCTTAATTGCTTAAACTTAAATTGGCGTAGTACCCATAACCCCAACCAACCAATCAAAGCTAATAAAATAGCGACGATCACGATGCCCACTAAAATCGACCATAATAGTGGGTTCACACCTGTAAACAGAAATAACCCACCAACAACAATTAAGGTGACAATAGGTAAATAGTAACGTAATGGCCAAACAGGTGAGTTAGCATCTTCACGTAATACCCGTGATGGCTGCGTTGCAATTAACTGACGATAAGGACGAATCCCCACGAGAATAGCAATCACAAACAAAGTTCCAATCGCCCAAACCCATGGCCATAAACTGGCAGAAGGTAACGCTTTCGGCAGCATTGCACCGAGTATTTGCATTAAAATACCTTCAAAAGCTAGCCCTAGTAGCGACCCTAGCAAGGCTGCGGCTATCAAAATAGCCAACCACTGGCCTATTATCCATTTTTGTAACGCCGAGCGCCCTGCACCCAAGGTTTTAAGTACAGCAACTAATTGGTGGCGGCTACGGCAATAGTGAGTCATCGATACCACCACCGCCGCTATTGCTAGCAACAATGTCAGCAATACCGACAGTAATAAAAATTGCTGCGCCCGCTGGAAAGTTTTTCCTACCGCCCCACTATTTTCTTTTAACGTAAACCAACGTTGATCCGTTCTTAATTGCCCATCAAACTGAGATTCAAAAGCATCAACTGTGGCGGTTTCTCCAGCAAACATATCTCGATAGGTTAATCGACTCCCTACCTGCACAGCGCCTGTCAATTCAGCATCTTCTAATGAGATAAGTACTCTCGGAGCGATTTGGAATGGGTTAAAGCCGCTATCCGGCTCTTGGATTAATGTTCCAGCAACTTTTAGGGTCGCGTCGCCAATATCGATGTTATCGCCAATTTTTAAGTTAAGTAACTCCAACAAGCGAGGGGCAACTAAAATTTCCCCTTTGGTTGGTCGAAGTCCGGCTGGCTCAGTGATAAGCTCGCCATAAAGTGGATAAGCCTGATCTGCGGCTTTAACCAGCACTAATTGTGGACGTAAATCTTCATCAGCCGTCGAATAAGCCATAGTAGAAAACGACATTTGTTGGCTTAGTTTTAGCCCCATCGCTTCTGCTTGTTGCAACCACTCAGGATCACTGGGATAAGAGGAGCGCAACACCAAATCACCCGCTAATAGCTCTCGGCTTTGGTAGCTCATGCTATTTTCAATACGGTCACTAATACGCCCTAAAGCAAGCACACAAGCGACGGCTAAAGTCAGCGCCAGCCAGACGATCAGAAGTGATGGCGTTTTCCACTCACGCCAAAACCAACGCCAAATCATGCTTCTTCCCTCAATACACCATCTACCAGTCGTAAGCGACGCTGGCAACGGGCAGCTAATTCGTTATCATGTGTCACAAGGATCAATGTTGTGCCATGCTCTTTGTTCATGGAAAATAGAAGATCGGCGATTTTATCGCCAGTATGTCGGTCAAGGTTTCCCGTTGGCTCATCGGCAAACAGAATTTTAGGCCGCCCATTAAATGCTCTTGCTAATGCAACGCGCTGCTGTTCACCTCCAGATAACTGCGCCGGCATATGTTTTAAGCGATGGCCTAACCCAAGTTCAGAAAGCAAGGCGGCTGCTTGTTGATAGCTCTGTGACTCTGGCTCACCTCGCAATAGAGCAGGCAATTGCACATTTTCGAGGGCATTAAGTGTTGGTATCAACATAAAAGATTGAAAAACAAAGCCCACACTCTGGGCACGCAAATAAGCGCGTTGTTCTTCATCCATTTGGGTCAATTCGTGCCCTAATAGGCTAACGCTGCCACTGCTACCATCATCTAAACCGGCAATAATGCCTAATAATGTCGACTTACCAGAACCAGACTCGCCAATTAATGCAATTGTTTGACCGGACTCGACAATTAGTTCAACACCTTGCAATATAGTGAGTTCATGTTCCCCTTGACCAACACGTTTAATGAGATGATGAACTTCAAGAATATTTTCCGCCGACATTTACTGGTATTTCTCCTATTATTTGTCGCAAGTGGGCAAGCACTCGCAGCCACAAAACTGTTAATCCTTGGTGACAGCCTCAGTGCAGGCTATCGCTTACCGGCAGAGCAAGCATGGGCTTCACTCCTTGCCGAACGTTGGCAGAAATCGTCGCCACCCGTTATTGTCATTAACGGTAGCATTAGTGGAAACACCTCAGCCCAAGGGCTCGAGCGCCTTCCTGCCTTACTTGAACAACACAAACCCGATTGGGTATTGATCGAGTTAGGTGCAAACGATGGTTTGCAAGGGCTATCTGTTAAACAGATGGAGAACACACTACAACAAATTATTGAACAAATAACGCAGTCCGGTGCGAAACCGCTTTTAATGCAAATTCGTATACCGCCGAACTACGGTAAGCGTTATACTTCTAGTTTCGAAAATGTTTATCCTGCACTTGCACAACAAAACGCGGTTCCACTACTGCCTTTTTATATGGAAACCATCATTACTAAACCTGAGTGGATCCAACAAGATGGTATTCACCCAACTGTAGAAGCTCAACCTTCTATCGCTGATTTTATGGAAAAACAATTACTCCCTTATTTAACTTCTTCAGCAAATTAAAAGAATAAATAAGTGGGTAATTGTAAAGCAGTTTTTATATCAATTTGAGCCTATAGGTAGGTAAAGTTATGCAAAAGTCGGTATTTATCACCGGTGCTTCTAGCGGTATTGGCTTTTGTGCCGCCCAAACACTTCGCAAACGAGGTTATCATGTGATAGTTGCCTGCCGTAAAGAAGCTGATGTTTTGCACCTAAAAGGACTAGGCTTCGATACTGTTGTACTCGACCTCGATGATAGCCATAGCATAGATAGCGCTGCCGATGAGGTATTGACGCTATGCCAAGGGCGCCTTTTTGGCTTATTCAATAATGCCGGCTTTGGTGTGTACGGCGCGCTAACGAGTATTAACCGCCAGCAATTAGAGTCTCAATTTTCGACTAACTTTTTCGGAATACACCAATTGACCTTGCGCTTGCTTCCAGCCATGCTAGCTCATCATGAGGGGCGTATCGTACAAACTAGCTCGGTAATGGGAATTATTTCAACGCCGGGTCGTGGTGCCTATGCAGCGAGTAAATATGCGTTAGAGGCATGGTCCGATGCGCTCCGTTTGGAGCTAAAAGGCACGGGTGTCCATGTCAGTTTAATTGAACCAGGCCCCATCCATACCAATTTCACCAGTAATGTGGCGCAAACACAGCAAGATAATCCGGTTAAAAACCCAGGAATTGCACAACGTTTTACCTTAACGCCAGAACATGTGGTCGCAAAATTGGTACATGCCCTTGAAAGCCCTCGTCCACGTATCCGTTATTCAGTCACTTTGCTCACCGTCATAGTTCGCATACTGAAACGGCTGCTACCGGATTGCTTGATGGATAAAATACTGGCAGGTCAGGGAAAAAAGGCTTGAAAAAAAATAAAATAGCCCCACCTTTAGAGTATTAAAAACTTATTTAAAAGAGATATTTTATGCAATCTTTTGCCCAAATCGTGGATGTTAATGAACAAAATTTACACCAAGTTGTAGAACAATCCATGCAGATGCCAGTTATGTTCTACTTCTGGTCTGCACAAAGCCCGCACTGTCAAGAGTTTGGTGCGACTCTCGATAAAATTGCCAATGACTATGCGGGTCTGTTTATGTTGGCGCGCGTCAATTGTGACGTAGAGCAAAATGTTGCAGCTCAATTTGGTCTTAGAGCAATACCAACCGTTTATATTCTGCAAGAAGGTCGTCCTGTTGATGGTTTCCAAGGCCCTCAACCCGAAGAAGTCGTATTAGAGATGCTTTCGCGCGTATTGCCTAGTCCAGAAGAGTTGAAAGCCGCACAAGCAGCAGAGTTGATTGCTGAGGGGAAACCTCAAGAAGCGCTGCCGTTACTTAAAGAAGCGCATCAGCTTAATGAGAAAAACAGTGATATCACCCTGTTATTAGCAGAAACACAGATCGGTCTGAATCTTGTGGATGAGGCAGAAAAAACACTGACATCGGTTCCGATGCAGGACCAAGATAGCCGCTATCAAGGGTTAGTGGCACAAATTGAGTTGCTCAGACAAGCGGCGGATACGCCAGAGATCCAGCAATTACAACAAGAATTTGATGCTGACTCAGACAATGCCGAGCTAGCTGTGCAATTGGCATTAAAATTACATGAAGTGAATCGCAATGAAGAAGCTTTAGAAATGCTATTTAGCTTCTTGAAAAAAGACCTCAGCGCTGGAGATGGCGTCGTGAAAAAAACAATGATGGATATTATGTCGGCAATGGGAACAGGAGATGCGATGGCCAGTAAGTATCGCCGACAAGTATATTCATTACTTTACTAAATAAGGAATGATCATGGATTTGTTCGCGTTTGGTGCTATACCGATTATTATTTTTATTGCGATTGTTATTGTTTTTACCTGTGTCAAAACAGTACCGCAAGGCTATCAATGGACGGTTGAACGTTTTGGTCGTTATACCAGAACATTGCAGCCGGGGTTACATATTATTGTGCCATTTATGGATAAAATAGGTCGTCGCATCAATATGATGGAGCAAGTCCTTGATATCCCATCGCAAGAAGTTATCTCGCGTGATAATGCTAACGTCACCATCGATGCCGTCTGTTTTATTCAAGTCGTTGACCCAGTGCGTGCAGCTTATGAAGTTAGCAATCTCGAGCTGTCTGTTTTGAACCTGACAATGACCAATATTCGTACCGTATTAGGCTCCATGGAGCTGGACGAGATGTTGTCACAACGAGATTCCATCAACTCACGCCTTCTGCACATTGTGGATGACGCAACCAACCCTTGGGGGGTGAAAATCACCCGTATCGAAATTCGTGATGTTAAGCCGCCGAAAGAGCTAGTCAACGCGATGAATGCGCAGATGAAAGCAGAGCGTACTAAGCGTGCCGACATTCTGGAAGCTGAAGGTATTCGTCAAGCGGCTATCTTGAAAGCGGAAGGTGAAAAACAGTCACAAATTCTCAAAGCAGAAGGGGATCGTCAGTCTGCATTCTTACAAGCAGAAGCCCGTGAAAGGGCTGCTGAGGCGGAAGCAAAAGCGACTAAGATGGTTTCTGAGGCTATCGCGGCGGGTGATATGCAAGCAATCAACTATTTCGTTGCTCAGAAATATACCGAGGCACTGACAAGTATTGGCTCTGCTGACAACAGTAAAGTGATCATGATGCCACTTGAGGCGAGCAATTTAATGGGCGCTATCGGAGGGATTGCTGAACTTGTCGGTGAAAGCAAAAAAACGCACTCGAATAAGAAACAGGAAAACTCATGATAGAACTTATCAGCGCTCAACCCGCATGGTTTTGGCTGTGCCTTGGTGGTTTATTGCTGATTGGTGAACTGCTCGGTACCGGTGGTTATCTATTATGGTCGGGGATCGCCGCTGTTGCGGTGGCGATTATTACTTTCGTGCTGCCTTTTCTGGGTTGGGAATGGCAAGGGATTTTATTTGCTATCTTAACTATCCTTTCAGCCGTATTATGGCGGAAATGGTTGAGTTTACGTAAAAACTCACAAGCAGATGAGGTCAACCAAAAGAGCCACCAACTCATTGGCACTAAAGTCCGTCTGATTTCCGATACGGATGAAGGTTTTAGCCGCGCACGCCTAGCCGATGGCAGTTGGCGAACATACAGTGAGCAACCTTTAAAAGCAGGCACTGAGGTGATCATCACCTCAGTGGATGGGATCACTCTGCATGTTAAGCCTTATCATGATGGCAACAACCCCGAGACAAGTGATCAATAATCGGGCAGTCTGCATTCTCATCACCGGGACAAGCGTCCACTAAGTTTTGCAGCGTATCTTTAATAGCAGACAATTTCGCGATTGTCTGCTCTAACTCTGCAATTTTCGCCATTGTGGTATTTTTCACATCCGCGCTGTGTCTTGCTGGGTTACGAAACAAACTCAATAACTCGCCGCACTCTTCTAACGTAAAACCGACATCTTTTGCCTGTTTTAACAGACCTAATTCATTAAGGTGTCTATCTTGATAATAGCGATAACTATTTTCCCCCCGTTCAGGTGGAGTAATTAAACCTTTTTCTTCGTAAAAACGAATGGCCTTTGCGGTAAGACCGGTTTTCTTGGCAATTTCACTAATATTCATCATACCCCTTGACCTTACCCTTGAGGGAAGGTTTAACCTTCCCTACATATCAAAAAATTTATATTTGTTTAAAAATTTCAGTGTATTCTGCCATGATAATAAAAACGACAGGATCCGTCATGAGTTAAGGAGATTTTACTTATGAGTAGCAAAATCATTCTCTCCCTGCAAGGGCTAAGTTGTATGCACTGTGTTGGTACAGTCACCAAAGCACTTGAAGCCCGCTCGGACATTGATCATTTCAACGTCACCATTGAGTATGCAGTGATTGAAAGTAATGCTAGCGCTCAATCATTGATTGAAACTATTCAACAGGCGGGTTATGACGCAAAAATGGCCGAACAACCGGATATCACGCTACAGCTATCCGGCCTTAGCTGCATGAACTGTGCCGGTAAAACCCAGCAAGCACTTGAAGCGGTTGATGGTGTAGCCGCTGCTATTGTCGATACTCAACAAGCAAAAGTTTACGGTAGTGCAGCAGCAGATACCTTAATTAATGCGGTTGAGCAAGCAGGCTATCATGCAAAAGTGGCACAACCCAGTCAGGTGACATTAGCATTATCGGGGCTTAGTTGCATGAAATGTGCTGAAAAAACCCGCCTTGCCCTTGAGGCCGTTGACGGTGTTGATCATGCGGATGTCGATACAAACTCTGCCGTGATATATGGTAATGCACCTGTAGAGGCGTTAATTGCCGCTGTGGCTGATGCGGGTTACCAAGCCACATTAAATCAAGCGGGGGCTAACTTCCCAAAAACGCAGCCGCTAGCAAAATCGCCTGAACAGCCGGAAACTGACTCAGCGGCAATCTGTGAAATACCGGCTCAAGAGTCCGATTTAGGCGAGCAACCTGACATCTCCCCTTCAGATGACAGTATCCAGCTATTATTAGATGGTATGACTTGTGCAAGTTGCGTTAATAAAGTGCAAAAAGCCCTCAACAGTGTTCCGGGCGTTGAAAATGCCCGTGTTAACCTTGCTGAGCGTAGCGCGCTAGTGACAGGAACAGCACAGCCAGCCGCACTGATAGCTGCGGTGGAAAACGCTGGCTACGGCGCCGAAATCATACAAGACGAAGCTGAACGCCGAGCACGGCAGCAACAAGTCGCTGATGCAAATATGCGCCGTTTTCGTTGGCAATCTGCACTTGCATTAGCCCTTGGTATCCCTGTGATGATCTGGGGGATGATCGGCGACAATATGATGCTCACGCCACAAAACCACTCAATTTGGCTAACCATTGGGGTTTTAACTTTCGCTGTGATGGTCTTTGCTGGTGGTCATTTCTATAAAAACGCTTGGCAAAGCCTAAAAAATGGCAGTGCGACAATGGATACTTTGGTCGCACTCGGTACAGGTGCTGCTTGGTTATACTCAATTGTCGTCAACTTGTGGCCTGAGATTTTCCCTGAGCAAGCACGCCATCTCTACTATGAGGCCAGTGCAATGATTATTGGTCTGATTAATTTAGGCCATGCACTAGAGCAACGTGCCCGCCAGCGCTCCTCAAAAGCCTTAGAGCGATTGCTGGACTTGACGCCTCCGACTGCCCGCGTGGTTACCGAGCAAGGTGAAGTGGATATGCCACTTGAGCAAGTCAAAAAAGGGATGACTTTACGCCTAACAACGGGGGATCGTGTACCTGTTGATGGCGAAATTATTGAAGGTGAAGTCTGGCTAGATGAAGCGATGCTAACCGGTGAACCCATTCCTCAACAAAAAAGCAAAGGCGATCAGGTACATGCAGGCACTGTCGTTCAAGATGGTACTGTGTTATTTCGCGCGGCGGCTGTGGGTAGCCAAACCACACTAGCGCGTATTATCCATCTTGTGCGCCAAGCTCAAAGCAGTAAGCCTCAAATTGGCCAATTAGCCGATCGTATTTCATCGATATTCGTACCTGTCGTGGTTGCCATTGCTGTCATTTCAGGGCTTATTTGGTATTTTGTCGGCCCAGCCCCGCAAATTACCTACGCATTAGTCATCACCACGACTGTTTTGATTATTGCTTGTCCGTGTGCTCTTGGTCTGGCGACCCCCATGTCAATCATCTCTGGCGTTGGGCGGGCGGCAGAATTTGGAGTGCTTGTCCGTGATGCCGATGCTCTGCAACAAGCAAGTGAGTTAGACACTATCGTCTTCGATAAAACGGGCACATTAACAGAAGGCATGCCACAGGTTACCGATATCCATACCTTTAATGGCTTTTCTGAGACAGAAGTACTACAACTTGCGGCTTCATTGGAAAGTGGCTCTAACCACCCGCTTGCTCGTGCAATTGTCAATCGAGCCAAAGGGCTCTCCTTCCCTACAAGCGAACAATTTAGGACATTAGCGGGTCTCGGTGTCAGTGCCGTCATCGAAGGCAAAACGGTATTACTTGGTAACCAAAAATTATTGATGCAAAGTCATATCGATACCAGTGCGATTGAAGAAACATTGCATCAACAAGCTTCAATGGGGGTCACCCCCGTTTTGTTAGCCGTAGAAGATAAAATCGCTGCATTGCTTTCTATCCGTGATCCATTACGTGAAGACAGCGTCAGTGCCTTAGCTCGCTTACATAAACAAGGCTTTCGTTTAGTTATGTTAACAGGGGATAACCCAGTTACCGCAAAAGCCATCGCAAAAGAAGCGGGAATTGATGAAGTGATCGCAGGCGTCATGCCAGATGGTAAATCGGCTGCAATCGAAGCTTTACAAGCCAAAGGCCATAAAGTGGCAATGGTTGGCGATGGGATCAACGATGCCCCCGCACTGGCCCGTGCCGATGTTGGTATCGCAATGGGAGGCGGCAGTGATATTGCGATAGAAACAGCATCGATTACCTTAATGCGCCAAAGCCTACATGGTGTTGCAGATGCGGTTGCCATTTCAAAAGGCACATTGCGCAATATGAAACAAAACCTATTTGGTGCCTTTGTCTACAACACATTGGGGATCCCAATTGCAGCGGGTATTCTTTACCCTCTAACAGGAACATTGTTGAACCCTGTGGTTGCAGGTGCAGCAATGGCCCTCTCCTCAATCACCGTCGTGACTAACGCCAACCGACTGCTACGCTTTAAACCGAAACAACAATAGGCTACAGCCCGACATTGAGTTTAACTGAATGTCGGGCTTTTCACGCTTAGGTAAATTGCTCGTGATATCATGCCTAACCCCAATCCAATTTTACAGATAAAATAGCGCAAAGTGAGTCGCAAATCGCTACAAGATTGTTTAATCTAAAGGACTGATACTAAAACGTAGGAAAGTGAAATGGCCAAGCTGCTCGAAAACTTAAAAAACTGGTTACATACAGAAGCAGCTCCCGTCTACCCTTATCCAGCTATTGATGTTCGCTTATCAAAAAATCTTAAGCTGCATATTGTTGGTAGTATTCATATGGGAACTGAAAACATGTTTCCACTTTCTGACATTCTTCTCGATAAACTCAACCGAGCCGATGCCCTGATTGTTGAAGCCGACATCACGGATACCCGCTCCCCCTTTATAACCGATAATGCTCTTCGTGCCCCCCTACAAGATCGCCTAAGCGCTGACGAATATCAGCGACTGCAAAGTTGCTGCCAAGAAATACATCAAAATCCAAGCCAATTTGATGCGTTACCCTCATGGCAAGTCGCCCTAATTTTACAATCCACCCAAGCTCAAGGGTTAGGACTACACGGGCACTATGGGATTGATTACCAATTACTCCGTAATGCACAATCTCAGCGGATGAAAATCATCGAGTTGGAAGGTACTGATGCGCAAGTCGAGCTATTATTAAACTTGCCCCAAGAAGGCTTACCTTTATTACAAGATACGTTAGAGCACTGGCGCGCTAATGCCCGTTCATTACAGACCATGATAAGCTGGTGGCTTGATTACCAACCCCATAACCGTGTCACATTACCTAAAACATTCAGTGATGATGTTTATCGTGTTCTCATGGAACAACGTAACCAAGATTGGAGTAGCAAGCTAAAGGCATTACCTGATGGTAATTATGTGGTTACCGTTGGTGCTTTACACTTATTTGGTGATGATAGTTTAGTTAGTTATCTACGAAATTGAATACAAAACAGGTAAAAACATGACTCCCGCTGTAAAGTTACTTGAAAAACAAAAAATAAACTTCACGCTCCACCCTTATGATCATGATCCTAATGTGCATGATTTTGGTAATGAAGCAGTGAGCAAACTCGGTTTAGATGCTAAACAAGTTTTCAAAACGCTACTTATTGCACTTAATGGTGATCAAAAAACGTTAGCGGTCGCAGTAACCCCTGTATCAGGGCAGTTAGATTTAAAACTGGTTGCTAAGGTTTTCAAAACCAAAAAAGTTGAAATGGCCGACCCACAGATAGCACAAAAAACAACAGGTTATTTAGTTGGAGGGATAAGCCCACTAGGGCAGAAAAAACGTCTGCCTACCGTTATCGATAGCCAAGCGCAACAATTTTCCACCATCTTTATTTCTGGCGGTAAAAGAGGGTTAGACATTGAAATAGCGCCACAGGATTTAGCTCGCGTTCTCAATGCAACATTTGCTGAAATAAAGAAAGTGTAAAACCCCTGAGCGTTGTTATCGATAATACTCTCATTTCCCTTACACTATCAATTCATCATACTGGTTTATGCTTTATTATTTATAAGTCATAAGCCAGTCGATTTATCATAACTTTATAAAATAGTCATCATCTAAAATAAATGAGCACCTTTATTAAATCGATTGATATATAAGCATATTTTTATATGCTACCAGCTTGAATTATGAAAATTATAAATTAATATTTATTTTTATATTACATTTAAAAATCCAAAAATTATTATTTACCGTATAAATAAAATAATAATTTATATCCGTCTTAATAGTAACAACTCAAACAGACTCCTAAAGGTTAAAAACCGTTTCTGTTTTATTTGCGATGAATGTTATGAACGCTCAATGCATTTGGCATCATCATAGAAACCATGTAAGGAGAACCTATGTTATCAGTTGGAATTCAAGCTGTTGCCATTCATTTACCAGAAGGTTTACGCACTAATGAATGGTGGGATAAAGAGGCCATCACCTCTTCTCATTCACCTAAATTTTCAACTCACCAACACCAGTCTCTTTATGATAAAGCCATGCAACCTTATCTATCCGATCCCTTTTTAGGCAGTGTCGAGCGCAGAGTCGTGGTCAATCATGAAAGCGCTTCCTCACTCGGGATCAAAGCAGCAACCAAGGTGTTATCAGCCGCAAAAGTCGCCGCTAGTGATATAGATTGCCTCATTGTCACTTCCATGTTTGATGACCATATTGGTTGTGGTGATGCAGGCTATATCGCACAGGCACTCGGTATCGGTGGTGGCGCCTTTAATATTGGGGCAACCTGTAATAGCTCGATGTCAGCATTACTAACAGCTTGTGGCTTGGTAAGCAGCGGCTTAAATAACAAGGTATTAGTCATTGCCACAGCACTATTCTCTCGGGCACTTGACGACGACAATGCCGCCATGCGTTTTCATGGTGACGCATCCACCGCCTTCATCGTAGGCCCTGTTAAAGAAGGATATGGCCTGCTGGGCTCTAAATCGTTACACCTTGGTGAAACATGTGGCACTTGGTGCTTTAAGGTCGTCGAAGACCAATATTCGCCAACAGCGCAACATATCCGCCTCAGTTTCAATAAGCCAGTAACCCACGTGCTACGTTCAACAGCGGAATATTACCTTAAACAGACCGTAAAAGGCGCATTAGCCAAAGCAAAACTCTCTATTAACGATATCGATTGTGTCGCACTCAATGCCCCGACAGCTTGGCATGCCGAGTTTTCCGCTAATGTATTGGGGATCGAACCCAAACGGGTCATCAATACATTTCCTCAATTTGCTTACAATGGCCCCGCCATGATGCCGATCCATCTGTATACCGCAGCGATACAAAAATCGATTAAGCCCGGCGGCATTATGCTGTTATACGCCTACGGAGGACAAACAGAAGCGTCAGCCGCTGTATTGCGCTGGCCTAATGTTATCCTTGGTGCACCACCGGAGCCTGCTTCCGTGATCGATCATAAAGACATACCGTAGATGACCTCTTTCAAGGTGCAAAATTAGTAAGCTTAACCAACGGCATTTGTTAACTTGCTGGATTTACGTTATTTTTGGTCAGATCACAAAATAGATTTCTTGAGATAAAGGGGGAATAAAACGCTCCTTGTTACTGCAATCTTCATCATGAAAAAGGTACTCAAAAATGGCAGTTGATGAAAATGGCTATATCTGCACATTAAAAAAGCAACCTATACCCGCGAGATATCAAGAACTACTCACATCTGTTCAATCACAACTACTCGCTCAGTATGGCGATAGAATTTGCAGTATTTTTATTTATGGTAGCGTTGCACGTGGCAAAGCTACTCCTCCTAAATCCGATCTGGATCTCTGTGTTATTTTTCACGGCAATATTGATAACACAGAGGCTTTAGCGCTCAGCAAGATAGGCGAAAATAGCCTTCGACTTTACCCTATTGTTCCAAAGGTGGATTTCGATATAGCCAGTCAACAGGAGGTTCTGTCACCGAATAACACCAACAGTTGGGGATACTGGCTAAAGCACCATTGCCGTATCATTTATGGTGACGACCTTTCCCGATATTTTCCCCTATTCCGCCCATCAAGGGCCATCGCCTTAGCCGTCAATGGTGATTATCACACCACTCTCTTAGATTACATTCAGAAAATGGCAAGTACGGATGATCAGGCAACGTTCTTAAAATTATCCAAAGAAGCTTCTAAGAAACTTATCCGCTCTACAAATATTTTACGGACGCCTAACGACACAGACTGGCCAGATACATTAGATGAACATATCACTCGGCTACACAATAAATATCCCGCCTTAGCGCATCAATTACCCTTTTTTAAGGCGCAAATCCAGTTCGCGACTTACTCTAAAAAAGATTTTATCCCCCATTTGCACACGGCAATAACTCGCCTATTGCAAGCAGATGAAAGTATGAAAGCAAACGAAAAGGCCTGACCCCAGTTACTGTCTGGGATCAGGCCTTGTAAGCAGTTCACTCGCCTATTGAAATGTTATTAATAGGCGACTTAGGCATTATTTTTTATAAACAATTTCGCCTTTTGGTTCATAGTCTGCCGCTTTTAGTGGTGAATGTTTTTCAATATAGCCTTTCAACACTTCCGCATCGACAAACCCTGTATTGACGTAGTTAGGATGATTATCGATTTTCGGATAGCCATCACCACCTATAGCATTAAAATTCAGTGTTGCCATACGGTAAGTTTTTTCAGGATCAACTGGCTTACCATCAATTTTCACGTCACTGATGCTACCATCCGGATTAACAGTCAGGCTGACATTATAAAACTGTGCGTAAGCGCCTGAATCAGGTTTCATGTTCGCAGCAGCCTGCAAATATGGAAGCACTTCGCTGCCTTTGAAGTCAACATACACTAATTCATTCGTAAATGGCTGTACCTTTAAAACATCTTTATATGTAATATCACCGCTCTCAATCGAATCACGGACACCGCCGCCACTCATAATTGCAAAATCAGCACCTGCACGCTCTTTTTGTGCCGCTAACAAGAGACGCCCCATGTTAGTTTGCACAAAACGAACTTTACTACGGTCGCCTTCGAGTTTGCCTTCAACAGAGCCAACTTTAACATTCAGCTGCTCACCCCCTTTCTCTTGATAAGGTGTCAGTAACTTCATCATTTCTGGGTTGTGCGCAATTTCTTGAGTGTAATAGACACGCTCAGTGGTGCCATCTTCTTTAGTCACTTTCTTTTTCAAGTTGATAGGGATCAATTGGTAATGTTTCAGTGTGAACTTACCATTTTTAAATTCGAAATCTGCGCGACCGACATATTTCCCCCATTCATGGGCTTGAACGATCCAAGTGCCATTTTGATTATCAGGTGCACAAGGTGTTCCCGGCACATAGTCGACTTGTTTATAGTTTTTATTCTCCGCAGACATACAAACGGGATCTTGTGAGTGACCACCTACTATCATATCTAAATATCCAGCAGGTAAACTACGAGCCATTTCAACATCACCCGGTGCATTCGAACCATGTTGACCGTCATCGTAGTGCCCCATATGGGTGGCTGCAATAATAATGTCTGGCTTTTCAGTCTCACGCAGCTCTTCAATCACTTTTTTCGCCTCTACCGATGGCGTTCTAAATTCCACATCTGGGAAATTAGCTGGATTGCCGAGTTTCGCTGTATCGTCCGTGGTCAATCCTAATACGGCGATTTTGACGCCTTGCTTATCAAAAATTTGATAAGGCTTGAACAAGCGTTTACCGGTGCTAGTTTGGTAAATGTTGGCAGATAAGAATGGGAAATTAGCCCATTTTTCTTGGGTACGTAACACTTCAAGCGGATTATCAAACTCATGGTTACCTAATGCCATCGCATCATAACCGACTAAGTTCATCCCTTTAAAATCAGGCTCTGCATCTTGCAAGTCAGATTCAGGTACACCTGTATTGATATCACCACCAGAAAGCAGCAATAGGCTTCCACCTTGTTTCGCAACTTCATCACGGATTTCATCAACCACCGTTTTTTGAGCCGCTAAGCCATACTCACCGTGATCGTTATGCCAGAAGTGACCATGATGGTCATTAGTATGCAAAATGGTGATGTTATAGGTTTTATCTTTTTCCCAAGCATTTGCCTGTGCGATAGGCAACAGTGCTAAAGATACCGTTAATGCGCATACCGATGCTTTAAAGGTTAATTTCATCTCTTTCTCCCTGCCGATATAGGAATTTTGTGCGGTATAAGTAGATAATAAGTTTAATATCACCGCCTATCTTATACTCTATATCATTTAAGATACGTCACGGACGTATTACCATAGAAATATAAGGCAGGCTGTGTCTCATACGAATGAGCGCCGTCAGTAGCACCACACGTTGAAGTATGATGAGTATATAGCACAAAACCGCGATCATAATTAGATAACCAGTGCATAAAATGATGCTTGTTTCATTAAAGTGAGACATCAATCAAAATAATGACACGAGTGACTTTTTTTATCGTGATATTTATTAGTTCAAATAAATTACAAATACGCTATATTGATAACAATTGTGCAACACAACTAGAAGTTACTAACTATGAGCGACCAAACAACAAGTTCTAGCAATACCGCACCATCAAAGCCTATCAGCAAAACAGGCAAAACCGTTTTCAGTATTCTAACCGCAATTAGCTTCTCTCATTTACTGAATGATATGATCCAGTCTTTGATATTAGCTATTTATCCGTTATTGCAATCCGACTTTTCATTAAGTTTTGCACAGGTTGGTTTGATCACGTTGACTTACCAAATTACGGCATCACTACTACAACCGATCATTGGCTATTATACTGACAAACATCCACAACCTTATTCACTCCCAATAGGAATGGGCTTTACGCTAACAGGTTTGTTGCTACTCGCTATGGCGGAAACCTTCCCGGTTATTTTGCTTGCTGCTGCGCTGGTAGGAACAGGCTCTTCCGTATTCCATCCTGAATCATCTCGCGTTGCGCGTATGGCATCAGGGGGGCGACATGGCCTTGCACAATCGTTCTTCCAAGTCGGTGGAAATTTAGGTTCCTCATTAGGCCCGCTACTCGCGGCACTCATCATTGAGCCATATGGTAAAGGGAACGTTGGCTGGTTCTCTCTGGCGGCCTTATTAGCTATTGTGGTTTTATTGCAAGTGAGCCGTTGGTATAAGCAACAGCATCGCACCACCAGCAAAAAACCAGTTCGTCACGTGGAAGTCAAAGTACTACCACGTAAAGCGGTGATTGGCTCATTGACGATATTGCTGATTTTAATTTTTTCCAAGTACTTTTATCTAGCCAGCATTAGTAGCTATTATACCTTTTATCTCATTGATAAATTTGGTGTTAGTGTACAAAACGCCCAGTTCCATCTGTTTATTTTTCTCTTTGCCGTCGCAGCAGGAACCATGATTGGTGGGCCTGTTGGCGATAAGATCGGGCGCAAATATGTTATTTGGTTTTCTATTTTAGGCGTTGCGCCTTTCACGCTAATGCTACCGCATGCTTCCCTGTACTGGACCAGTATTTTGACCGTTATTATCGGATTAATATTAGCTTCTGCATTTTCAGCCATTTTAGTCTACGCACAAGATCTCATCCCCGGTAAAACAGGCATGATTTCAGGGCTATTTTTTGGATTAGCATTTGGTATGGGAGGCGTTGGAGCGGCAGTGCTAGGGCAGATTGCCGATAAGACCAGTATTGAACAAGTTTATCAATATTGTGCTTTTCTACCATTATTAGGAATTTTCACTGTACTACTACCAAATTTAGAACAAAAATAACTATTTCTCTTTATTTCACCCATACTTATTGAAAAATAAGTATGGGCATATCCTTCTATATCCCACTTAAAATTCAATAAAAAATCATAAAAATGACATCTTTGTAACGATTTAGCACTAATACAGTACTTTTATTTGAAAAACATTGAAATTTTTTAAGGAAATTTTTCTCAAATAACGATAAAATAGAATTATATGCAAAGCGCATTCCAAAATACGGGAATTTTATTCCTAAAAATTCAAATTAATAAAAGGAGACTAAATGGAGCATTCTACGCCCTTAATCACAACCATTGTTGGTGGTCTCGCCCTTGCATATTTGTTAGGTATGATCGCTCAGCGATTAAAAATTTCCCCTCTAGTAGGGTATCTTGCGGCTGGAGTCTTGGCCGGTCCTTTTACACCTGGTTTTGTTGCCGATACAACACTTGCACCTGAACTCGCTGAGATAGGTGTTATCCTACTGATGTTTGGCGTTGGGTTACACTTTTCGCTTAAAGATCTTATGGCGGTTAAAACCATCGCCATTCCCGGTGCTATTGCACAAATTGCGGTTGCTACACTGTTAGGTTTAGGCCTTTCCACCCTTTTTGGTTGGGGAACCTTTTCAGGGATTGTTTTCGGCCTCTGTTTATCCACAGCCAGTACCGTAGTGTTACTTCGCGCCTTAGAAGAGCGGCAACTGATTGACAGTCAACGCGGTAAAATTGCTATCGGCTGGTTGATTGTTGAAGATCTGGCAATGGTATTAACACTGGTACTACTACCAGCCGCCGCCGCGATTATGAATTCAGAGCAAGCCAGCTTAAGTGAGTTACTCATCGGTCTTGCATGGACAATAGGTAAAGTTGTCGCCTTCATTATCCTCATGATAGTGATTGGCCGCAGAGTCATACCTTGGATTTTATCGCGCACCGCATCCACCGGCTCTCGTGAACTGTTTACATTGGCTGTATTGGCACTTGCATTAGGTATCGCCTATGCGGCTGTCGCCTTATTTGATGCCTCCTTCGCTCTTGGCGCGTTCTTTGCTGGTATGGTATTAAATGAGTCAGAACTAAGCCACCGTGCAGCACAAGACACATTACCGCTCAGAGATGCGTTTGCTGTTCTATTCTTTGTGTCTGTTGGTATGCTATTTGACCCTGTGGTCATTATTGATCACCCATTAGGTGTGATTGCTGTTCTCGCTATTATCATTGTGGGTAAATCCGCCGCAGCGTTGGTGCTTGTGCGTTTATTTGGTCACTCGCGGCGAACCGCATTAACCATCTCTGTCAGCCTTGCCCAAATCGGTGAGTTTGCCTTTATTTTAGCGGGGATGGGAATGGCGCTTGGCGTGATGGATAAAGAGGCGCAAAACCTTGTGTTAGCCGGTGCCATTGTCTCTATTATGCTTAACCCAGTGCTGTTCAGCTTATTGGATAAGTACTTAGAGAAGACCGAAACCGCCGAAGAGCAGTTACTCGAAGAGACTTTGGAAGAAGAAACTCAAATTCCTGTCGATATTTGTGGTCATGCGATTATCGTTGGTTACGGTCGTGTAGGAACTATGCTGGCAGATAAACTGCGTAGACGCGATATCCCATTAGTCGTGGTTGAAGATACTCGCGCTAAATTTGAGGAGCTAGCAGAAAACGGGTTCAGTGCTATTTTAGGTAACGGTGCTAATAGAGATATCATCAGCCTTGCTCGTATTGAGTGTGCAAAAACGCTGCTTCTTACCATTCCAAATGGTTATGAAGCAGGTGAAATCGTCGCGCATGCTAAAGAGCTAAACCCAGATATCACAGTGATTGTTCGCGCGCACTACGATGATGAAGTCAGCTTTATTAAAGAGCGTGGTGCTGAGCATATTATTATTGGTGAACATGAAATTGCTAAAGCGATGGCAACTTTTATGTGTAATGATGTCACTGAATATGGTTGCTCAATGGATGATGACCCTTCTCCCACAGCCGGTGAAGGTAAAAGCCTAGATGAATATCTAAAACCCTCTCATTAAAACACATTTAAGGGAAGCTTCGGCTTCCCTTTGTTTATCTGGTAATTCTATTGTGTTAATCCCTGTATCAGGGATGCAGCTTACTCTTTTCAATCATGACTGGTTTACTGAGAGAGCGTGAACTGTTCGCCCCCGCCTAATATGCGATTTTTCACTATTAAAAATTCTAAAATAGAATAATTAATAATAAATAGATTCACATTTTCTCCACTTTTTAGCATAGATAAGTCGTTATACTCATCCCCGCCTAAACCATTATTGATGATATTTTTTGTGTCCTCTTCCCCCACGATGTGGGGGAATTTTTTTCTGGCATTGAGCTAAAAAAATACCCCACTGTTTTGCTCAAACAATGAGGCATTATGCAAAGGCTTGCGTATTAACGCTCCCAATAGGACTCTTCTAAGCTGTCTTCTTTTTCAGGTAGGCCACGCGTTAAACGCGGCGAATGTTGAGTCAAGACTTGATAGCTCACGCGGTTTGCATATTTGCACACTTGAGCAAGCGAAGAGTAAGTTAGATATTGGCGCGTATGCTTACTGGAATTAGGCACATTGAAGCGATGATAGGAGTTTGCGGTGATATCGTGTAGCAATGCGGATAACGCGCCATCTCCTGCACCATTAGTATTCATGATCTTTTCAGGTCCCCCCATATAAGGCTCAATATGAGAGTATATGCGCATAGGAACTTCACAATCTTGCTGGCGCATTGCGCGGCTAAATTCATAGAGGTTAAATTCAGGAATAGCGCCCGGTAATAATGGGTGTTGGGTGGTGCGTTTAAATGCTTCTTCCGTATAACCTGCCATATATAGCCCTGATGGCCCCGCCGTACACAGCACAAGATCGACCCAATTTAGAGCCATATCCGAAGCTAACAACGGGTCATTACACCCTGTTAGCTCTAACGCCTCATCTTCATTCATCGCGACAACAGAGACATGCTCAGCCAGAAAATCACGCCAAAACTGGGGGTCTTGCGCTATCACGAACTTAGTACCGAGTGTTAATACAACGGGAACATTATGCTTTTTAGCATAGCTAATCGCCTGCATCGTGGCTTCTGGCATGGTTTCACCGGGCTTGCAACGAACCAAATAAGCGGTCAAAACTAACGCCGAAGCGCCAGCAATAATCTCTTCTGGGATACTTTCAGGGCGTAGACGATTCATATGCCCTGGGCTAATCGCGAAGGTTCTCTCACCGTTTTCAGCAATAAGGGTAAAGCAGCGACCAATTGGCCCATCGACCCCTTGTAAATAGTTGAGATCCATGCGGCTCGATGTATGGCATAAATAGCGATAAGAGTAGCTTCCAATTTGAATATTATTGCACATCGTTCCCAATAACACCGAGCGATCATCCGCCAGCACGGAGTAGTTATGCAGCGTATTCCCGATGGTTCCCCCGGCATACTCATGTGTGATTAATGCGTTACTGGTTAGCTCTTTATATAAAGCCTCTGCAACATCATCTTCAATCACTAAAGAGTGACCTTTACTGAGTTGATAGCGTTCAATGAATGCATCGTCGACTTTAGCTTCAATATCGACCAGTGTTTGATCGATACCGACAATATAAGATTGGCAGTTTTCGCCATCATCTAAACGCTCTTTAATAGGCTGTAACAGCGGATCTCTGAGGCTAACAGGAAAGTAGTGCTTTGATTTACGTTGACCGGGGAATTTCATAATGGATAAATTAGAGAGTATACATGGCACTATTCTAGCACGATAAATGCAAACCAGCACCTTAGACAAAGGCGCTGGCTTACATCAATAACACCTTTTAGTTAGCTATTATTCTTGTGATAGTCGCGATATAGCTCGCGCGACAGTACATAAGCACAACTCAGAATAAAGCCTAAAATAGCACTCAGCATGATAATCAATACTGATTTAGGTGAATCTTTTTGAGTGGGTAGATCCGGCGCTAACATAAATTTAGCAGGGATAAAGTCAAGGGTATCAATATCAAGCTCTGATAGATTTTTAATGTAATGTTGGCGAATTTGTAGGTCTTCATTCAACAGAGCGATATCACGGTTTTGTAATTCAATCGCTAACTTCTTCTCAAGAGCTTCCGTACCTAATGCAATAGGGTAATCGGGGTCATCACTAATGATTGCCGAATCACTAACAATGGGCTTGCGCACACCCGCTGCTTTTGCAATATCAATAGCGCGTTTTAACCTTTCAACTTTTACATCATATTCAGAACGGATCTTTGTCACTTCTTGCTTAAAAGTTTCATTAGCATAGACCAATTGCTGTGCAATCGCATTTTGAATATCTTTCTTAAACTGCTCTCTGACCTTAGTTGCCGTATAGCGAACATAACCAGACAGTAAGTCTTGGGCCTCAGAAGGTGTTGGCGCCACAAAAGTCAGTATGATGTCGCTAGAGGTACTGTTTTTCTCTTTTGACTGGTCCTTAAGGCCGATATTATTCGAAATAATAGTATTGACTAGCCGCTGCTGCTCATTTTCTTTATCTGTAGAATTCACTTGCTCTGACAACTTTTTGAAGTAATTGGTACTCCGAACATAAGCTTCTTGGTTAACTTTCGAACGATACTGGTCAATAAAGGCATTAAAGATCTGCTGTGCCGATAAATCAATCTTAACATCGAGCACACTCAACTGTGCGCTCAATGTATTGATATCTTTAATTTCCTCAGAAGAAGGTGGGATGACAACAGCCGTACTGCTCCACTTTTGAGGCAACTGAAATACCACAAATATACTGATAAGCGTGATAACAACAGTAATAACGATAATAAGAAGCTTATTCCTTAATAAAACAGCGAATAAAGCCATCAAATCGATTTCATCGCTTTGCTGTGAGTTAAATGGTGAGACTTGCTTTCCTTTTGCGGTTTTGCCATCCGGTGACTCTCTATCAGTGCTCATATCAGTTCCAATAAAATACAAATATTAACAATAAATTAACTTTTTATATTAACTAGTATAGTGAATTTTGATACTTATGATATATCGATTAACGCCATATTTAATATCAATTACAACTTTAGATTGTATTTATTGTACTAGTAATAAGTAATTTAAATAAGTTAATACTATCATCATTATCATTCAACGCAGGGATATAATGATACGATTCTCCGCCCTGACTTTTGAAAAAGTGTTGATTTTGCTCACTAATTTCTTCTAGTGTCTCTAAGCAATCCGCTGAAAATCCGGGGCAAATAACTTGTACTGACTTTACACCTTGTGAGGGTAATTGCTTCATCGTTTCATCAGTATAAGGGGTTAACCACGGCTCTCTCCCAAACCGAGATTGATAGGTCATCAATACTCTCTCTGCTGGGAAATTCAAGGCTTCTTTGACTAAACGTGTCGTTGCTTCACACTCTTGAGGGTAAATATCCCCAGTGTCTGCATAGCGTTTAGGAATACCGTGAAATGACAGTATTAATCGATCAGGCTCCCCGTGCTGCTCAAAACTTTGCTCTATGGAATTGACCAACCCTTGAATGTAGGCAGGATGCGTCGCATAGCTACGAATAAAATGTAAGGACGGTATCGTGCGCATTTGGCGGAAAATTGCCGAGATCCCATCATAAACTGCGGCGGTGGTTGAACAAGAGTATTGTGGATATAAAGGTAGCACAATCAACTCTGTCACACCTTGGCTCATTAATGAATCAATTGCACTTTTCAATGATGGTGAACCATAGCTCATCCCAACTTCCATTGGGATATCAGGAAAACAAGCTGATAGCTTTGCTTTCTGACGTAGCGTGTAAGCAAGTAAGGGTGACCCCTCTTCTGTCCAAATCGATTGATAGAGTTTAGCCACTTTTGGTGAGCGAAATGGCAAGACAATACCGTATAAAATAGGCTTCCAAATCGCACGTGAAACATCAATCACTCGTACATCGCTTAAAAACTCTGCAAGGTAACGTTTCACTGCTGGGGTTGTTGGGGAATCAGGGGTTCCTAAGTTAACCAATAAAATGCCGTATTGACTTTTTGACATGGTAATTACTCCTTAATGATAATTATTCCCAACTTTATATCACAAAATATTGTCTTTTATTGTTTTCTAATGCTTGAAAAGCAAAGGCAGCGATAATCGCTGCCTTTGTTGATAACTATTGTTGAATATTAGCCAAGGATCTTCGCTAATTCTTCACTCACTTCAGTGACCTTGCGTGTACCATCGATTTTGAAGTATTTGGTGTTACCCGCATCAGCTTCTTTTTGATAGTAAGCAACCAAAGGTGCTGTTAAGTCATGGTATTCAACCAGACGCTTACGCACGGTGTCTTCTTGGTCATCTTTACGGATAGTCAGCTCTTCACCAGTGACATCATCTTTGTTTTCAACTTTAGGTGGGTTAAATGTCACATGATAAACACGACCCGATGCCGCATGCACACGGCGACCAATAATACGTTCAACAATGATTTCATCAGGCACATCGAATTCTAATACGAAATCGACATTGATGCCTGCTTCTTTCATCGCGTCTGCTTGAGGAATGGTACGTGGGAACCCATCCAACAAGAAACCATTGCGGCAGTCATCTTGTTTGATACGCTCTTTAACCAATGCAATCACTAACTCATCAGTCACTAATTTACCATTGTCCATTAGCTCTTTTGCTTTTAAACCTAGCTCACTACCTGCTTTAACTGCTGCACGTAACATATCGCCAGTTGAAATTTGTGGGATACCAAATTTCTCCATAATAAATTGAGCTTGAGTGCCCTTACCGGCGCCTGGAGCACCGAGCAAAATAATACGCATTGCGTAAACCCCTTGCTATTTAGTTTTTTATAATTTGAAAAGAAAACAAGATACCATACCATTAGCATGCCGCTTTACTCAAGAAGACACGTAAACGTTTTCGCATTTAACTTCTTTCGCAAAAGAAAAAAACCACGCTAAAGCGCCCGCTAAAACGTGGTTTTTGCTCAAAAACGAAAATCAATTATCTCATTATTTCATTAATAATTCATTGATTTTGCGGATAAATAAGTTTGGATCTTCTAAGGTACCGCGTTCAGCGAATAGCGCTTGATCAAGTAACACATTAACCCAATCTGCAAACAGCGCTTCATCCGTTATTTCAGATGCTTTTTTAACCAATGGGTGTGAAGGGTTCAGTTCAAAGTTGTATTTAACTTCTGGCGCTGTTTGACCCGCTGCAGCAAAGAGTTTCGCCATTTGAGTACTCATTTCATCCGCATTGGTCGTGACAATCGCTGGGGTATCCGTTAAACGATGCGTTAACTTAACCTCTTTGACGCGATCACCCAGCAACGTTTTTACTCGCTCAACAAATGGCTCTAACTGTTTATCAGCTTCTTCTTGCTCAGCTTTGTTTTCATCCGCCAGCTTATCTAGTGACTCATCAGCCTTACTAACAGATTGGAACTGTTTGCCATCAAACTCTGACAGATAGTTCATCATCCATTCGTCGATACGATCAGAAAGTAGCAATACTTCAATGCCTTTCTTACGGAATAGCTCTAAATGTGGGCTGCTCTTCGCGGCAGCATAGCTATCAGCAGTGATGTAATAAATTTTTTCCTGACCTTCAACCATGCGAGCAACATACTCTTCCAAAGACACATTTTGCACGCTGCTATCGTTATGGGTTGATGCAAAACGTAACAGTTTAGCGATAGCTTCACTGTTACTCATATCCTCTGCAGGCCCTTCTTTCATCACTAAACCGAACTGTTGCCAGAAAGATTGGTATTTTTCTGCGTCGTTTTTCGCCAATTTTTCTAACATTTGCAGAACACGTTTAGTGAGTGCACTACGTAGGCTACGAGTCAATGCGCTGTCTTGTAAAATTTCACGCGACACGTTGAGTGGTAGGTCGTTTGAATCCAATACACCGCGGACAAAACGTAAATAGTTTGGCATAAATTGTTCTGCATCATCCATAATAAAGACGCGCTGAACATACAATTTCAAACCATGGCGTTGCTCACGATTCCACAAATCAAACGGGGCTTGTGAAGGGATATACAGTAAACTTGTGTACTCTTGTTTACCTTCAACACGGTTATGAGACCAAGTCAGTGGGTCTGCATAGTCATGAGAGATATGCTTATAAAACTCGGTATATTCCTCATCGGAAATTTCAGACTTATTACGCGTCCACAGTGCTTTCGCTTGGTTAATTTTTTCCCAAGTGATAGTGCCATCTTCTTCGTTCTTAACTTCAATCTCAACAGGCAATGCAATATGGTCAGAGTATTTGCTGATTACCGAGCGCAAGCGCCAGCTATCTAAAAATTCTTTCTCATCTTCGCGTAAATGAAGGGTTATTTCCGTACCACGATCGGCTTTTTCGATATCAGCGATAGTGTATTCGCCTTCACCTGCTGATTCCCAAAATACCCCTTGATCTGCTGCTGCACCAGCCGCACGGCTGCGGACGGTCACTTTATCAGCCACAATAAATGCAGAATAGAAACCAACACCGAATTGACCAATCATTTGGCTATCTTTCGCTTGGTCGCTTCCCAGAGATTCTAAAAAGGCTTTTGTTCCTGATTTAGCGATAGTCCCTAAGTTCTCAATCACTTCATCACGGCTCATACCGATACCGTTATCGCTAATTGTTAGGGTGCCATCTTCTTTGTTCGCGCTGATACGAACACGTAACTCACCATCATTTTCATACAACTCAGGCTTTGAAAGTGCACGAAAACGTAATTTATCTGCCGCATCAGATGCGTTTGAAATAAGTTCACGCAAAAAGATTTCTTTGTTTGAGTAAAGAGAGTGGATCATTAACTGGAGAAGTTGCTTAACTTCGGATTGGAACCCACGAGTTTCTTGTCCTTTCATACTCATTAATGCCTCTTATATCATCAATCTAATGGGATAATTTTGACTTATCGATGGAGTTTAATTGGGGGCAAAAAATAGGAATTCAACTCATTAAGGTAAAAAATGCATTACGACAATAAAGATAACAGCTAACGAAAAGCGAAAAAAGAATGGCGAAACGCGGGAAGTTGCGAGCTACAGCGGGCCGTAAGCGTACGCACTCCAAGTCGCATACCTAAGTATGTGACTCAGATAGTTAGGAAGCCTGTAAAGCTGTAGCTTGGAGTAAAAATTAGAGGCGCTGACGACCCGCAAGTGAATGCGATAGCGTTGTGCCGTCAACCATTTCTAATTCACCACCGACAGGTACGCCATGCGCAATGCGGCTTGCAGCCACCCCATATTGGGCACACATTTGTGCAATATAGTTTGCCGTCGCTTCACCTTCTACAGTTGGGTTTGTCGCAAGTATCACTTCGATAATGGTTTCAGAAGACAACCTTTCTTCTAGCCTATCAAGCCCAATATCCATCGGCCCAATACCATCAAGGGGTGATAAATGCCCCATCAGTACAAAGTAGCGCCCAGAAAATTGCCCTGTCTGCTCAACAGCATAGATATCTGCTGGACTTTCGACCACACAGATCAACCCGTTTTGTTGGCGACGTGGATTTTCACAAATATTGCACACCTCTTGTTCTGTAAAGGTGCGGCAATCGCGACAATGACCAATTTCAGACATGGCTCGAGTGAGCGACTGCGCAAGGCGCATGCCGCCACTACGGTCACGCTGAAGCAGATGAAATGCCATACGCTGCGCTGACTTTGGTCCTACCCCAGGGAGACAGCGCAAGGCTTCCATCAATGACTCAAGAAGCGGACTTGTTTGCATTAGAACGGCATCTTAAAGCCTGGTGGCAATTGCATTCCACTGGAAACACTTGCCATTTTTTCTTTTTGCGTTTCTTCGATACGGCGAGCCGCATCATTAAATGCTGCCGCAATTAAGTCTTCTAGCATCTCTTTGTCATCTTCAAGAAGACTCGGATCGATTTCAACACGGCGGCAGTTATGTGAACCATTGATGGTAACTTTGACTAGGCCGGCACCAGATTCGCCTGTTGCTTCTAGATTGGCGATTTCTTCCTGAACTTTCTGCATTTTTTCTTGCATTTGTTGGGCTTGTTTCATCAAATTGCCCAAACCACCTTTACCAAACATAGTTATCTCTCACTACTGAGGCTACAGCTTACTAACAGAGACTGTAGCGTTAAACGGGGCGAATACTCTCTTCATCTAGCTGCGCATCAAACATTGAGCGTAGCTTTTGAATCGTTTTATCCGCAATAATTGACTGACGGGCTTGCGCCAGTTTCTCTTCATAAATCGCCTGTCGCCATTCAAGTGGCGTTTTTACTGCCGTATTATCATCTTGAACGATTTTCAGTTCAACAGGTTGACCATAATGTTGGCTCAATGCACTTTGTAACGCTTCATGCGCTGAAGGCTTATTCAAATGACGCTGTGCTGAGCGTAAATGAAGTACAATGTGCGAGCTGTCTATTTTCTCTATATATGAATTCAAAGCTAATTGTTCAACCAGCTTAGGAATATTTAATTGTGCGATCTCGGCAGACCAGCTATCACGCGCCCGACCTTCTTCAGTAATTTTCGCGGCTAATTCCGGGGTTTTCTCATATTCCAACGCTTCTTTTATTTCTGTTGGTGTTGTAACCGCCTCTTTGGTATTAGCCTCTTCAGACTGTGGACGCCACTGATAAGGTTTTGGTTTCGCCGCTTTTTTTGCGTCAGATGCGCGGCTAGCCATATTTTGTTGGTGCTGGCTAGTGACGGCGGCCAGCCTCTCAAGTGCTGACATCGCCGGCTTAGCCTTTTCAGGCGCGGCCGGTTTATTCTTTTTTGCGTCAGGTCCCTCATTTTGAGAGGAGTGTAACGCTTCCTTTGCTTTTAGTAGCTGCAATGTCGGGCTATTTTCCGATATTGCGGCATTTGCTGTTGCCGCTGTTGGCTTCGGCGGTACAGAACGAGCAGGCTCTATCGCTGTCGGTGCTGGTACAGCCACTACCGTGGGTGTCACTGGCTCCTCAATAATGCTTTTGGGATGGAATGCCAGTGCACGTAACAGCGCCATTTCAACCCCCATGCGACGCTCAGGGGCATAGGGAAGATCTCGACGACCAACAAGCAAGGTTTGATAAAAGAGTTGCAAATCAGCAGGCGAGATCATTCGGGCAATTTGCCTGAGCCGCCCCTCTGTCGATGATGGATCCGTCTCTTTAACGGCTGGTAACAGCTGGATCATGGCAATACGATGCAACAAGGAGAGGATTTCAACCAGCAAATTCTCCCAATCCGCTCCTCGGCTCGCCGCATGCTCTACCTCTGACATGACCGCAATACCGTCAGCTCGAACCAAGGCTTCGATGATAGCGAGTGGCTGCTCATCATCGAGCGTGCCGAGCATTTGACTGACAATATCTGCCGTCACTTTTCCTTGCCCCATCGCAATCGCTTGGTCAGTTAGGCTGAGGGCATCTCGCAAACTGCCATCAGCAGCGCGAGAGATCAGTTGGCGCGCGCGAGTATCGTGTTCAATATTTTCTGCGGTGAGAATATGCTCAAGTTGCTCGCTGATCTGGCTGACATCCAACGCTTTTAGGTGGAATTGCAAGCAACGTGACAAAATAGTCACTGGCAATTTTTGCGGATCTGTCGTCGCCAAAAGAAATTTGACATGTTCAGGCGGCTCTTCAAGGGTTTTTAACAACGCATTGAAGCTATGGCGCGATAGCATATGAACTTCGTCAATCAAATAAACTTTGAAGCGTCCACGTGCAGGGGCATACTGAACGTTATCCAGTAGCTCTCGCGTATCTTCCACTTTTGTTCTGGATGCCGCATCAATTTCAATCAAATCCACAAACCGCCCTTGTTCTATCTCTTGGCAATTTGTGCATTTACCACAAGGTGTCGCAGTGATCCCCGTTTCACAGTTAAGACCTTTAGCAAACAGACGAGCAATTGTCGTCTTGCCGACACCACGAGTGCCTGAAAAAAGATAGGCGTGGTGAAGCCTCTGGTGTTCCAGACCATTTGCAAGCGCGGTCAATACATGTTGTTGACCTACGACATCTGAAAATTTTTGGGGGCGCCACTTACGGGCAAGTACCTGATAGCTCATGAATTATGCAGTTTCTAAACATGGTATATAGCACCATGCTACCACAGCCTCTGCCCTTACGGCGAGACCGTGATAAAAATAGTAAGGAAAATAGTGAGGAAACGAGAATTAGTGACCTGGGAACTCGACTAAGCTAAATGAGTGGATCCCTTCTGCGGCAAGGCGCTCCTCGCCACCTAAATCAGGTAGGCTAATAATGAAGGCAGCATCAACAATTTTAGCACCGAGTTGCTTGATCATTCTTACTGTCGCTTCAATCGTTCCCCCTGTTGCCAGCAGGTCATCAATGACTAAGACGTTATCTTCAGGCTGGATACTGTCTCGATGGATTTCAAGAGTATCTGTACCATATTCCAAGTCATAGGTCATACTTAATACTTCACGGGGCAATTTCCCTTTTTTACGTACAGGAACAAAACCAACCCCTAAACGTAATGCGACTGGTGCACCAAACAGAAAACCGCGGGCTTCAGTACCTACAATTTTAGTTACCCCTTTATCTTTGTAATGGTCAACCAACAAATCGATGGTGGCCTGATAAGCAGCAGGGTTATTTAATAGTGTGGTAATATCGCGAAATAGCACCCCTTCTTTTGGGTAATTAGGGATGGTTGCAATACTTTCTTTAATTAATTGCAGTTGTTGCTCTTTAGCAGTCATAATAAGTGCCAATCAGTATAGTAAACACGAAAAGGTAGAATCTATTTAAAGTACCATAAAAATGCAATAAGGGGCTGCTTATTTGCGGCAAGTTTTATTGTTACACATCAATTTTCCATGATTTTTCACTTTTAGCGAGAACAAAAATGAAAGTACAGCCTCTTTTAGATGCGCTAAAAACGCAAATTGACGCATTGCAAGCTCGTATTGCGCCTATTGCAGATCAGGAATTTTCACACGCTCGCTTTGATACTCAGCTTTTTAGTACAAAATCAACGCATCTAGGAGATTGCCAGAAAGAGTTAGATAAGTTGTATCAGCAACTTTGTCACAGTGTGTCACTCAACCATAAAGAACAAGTTAACTTTCTGACAGAAAAAATTGCTCACCAAATTCAAGCGCTATCTCGTGAACTATCGACACAGGGCTTACGTAAAAAGGAGAGTCATTATCAAGAAAAGAAAGAGCAAGTCGACCTATATGAGCGTTTATCCCAACATCAAGACTATGAGCGCCGTTTATTAGCAATGGTGAGTGAACGCGAATTACAGCTAAACAGTCTAACCAATCAGGCACAACGCCACCAATGCCAAAAAGATATCGCCGCATTAGCCGGCCGTTTATACCGTTGCCGACAAGCGTTGATACGAATCGAAAAAGCAATAGAACATCAAGAAAATCAATATTTAGATTAAATAAAGCGAACCATTTTTGGATGTAGCCTCATTCCATAACAGAAAACGAAGGCTACACATTGCTTTATATTAATAATATTGATTACTTACCTTTCATAACCAATTTAATACAGTAGCTACTTACTATCGCAAATAGACCCCCTATCAATGTTTCCATGATCCTTTCGGACAATAAGTGATAGTCAACATTATTAAAGTAAATCGACATTTCAATAAGCGATAATACAAGCCCTGTGAGACAAATTGTTCCAAATACGTTATTTTTCTTTGTATTACTAATTGGAATTAAAAACGAAAAGAGAAGAATTAATGCAAAACCAATGTATGGCATTAATACCGATGCGTTAAATGCTAAGTAAAGAACAAAAACAACAATCAATGTGCCAATCACTCTATCACGAGTTAATTTAACAATATTTGTTAACTTAGGATTTAATACAAAAATAAAGGTCAAAGGCGCCCAAAAGAAGTGATCAACGTTGATTGCTCTTGATGATAAGACACAACATAATAAACCAACTGCGTAGATCAGTGACTGGCAGATCAAATGGTAAGTGACCCTATCCCTTTTTAATGAAATATACCTTTTAATTTGAAAAAAAGTAATTTTCTTCCGTTTACTGATGCTATAACAAAAGGTTAGTGTTATGAACGTCCCGATCAGTAACCCTATCACCAGACCATCAAAACTGGATTTATTCAATGTCGCCCCTATGATGAAGAAAATCATAAAGTACTTAAATGACATCTCTAAAGAGGAGTCAACATTATAAAGTTGATAGTAGAAAAAAGGTGATAAGAATAAAACAATAAAAAATAGATAGCTAAAACCTAAATAGTAGCCAAGTGCAGTTCCTACAAAAACAAACAGCGAGCATAATAATGAATAAATTATATTTTTATAACGTGTGGCTTTATTAAAAATAGTATAACCATGAAGTGTTGATAGCGAGCTCCATAACGTCGCATCAATGCCTGCAATATAATAAGTAACAATAAAACTTATCACTATACAAATTGTTAAATAAAAACTTTCTGATAATTTCACCACAAAATCACCTAGTTATACCACTAATAATAACTAGCAACATTAGCACGCATATAATTCAATAACAATAAATATACTGTCATAATGTTAATAAATAAAGAAATAACAATTTTTAGATTATCAAATCAATGCAATCTATTTTCAGTCATCAATAAAAGATGAGTTGAATTAATAATTTTCCGATATATTTAACATTAGTAGTATCATTATTCGATTTAGCAATTCATATACTCATGATAAATATGCTCAATATCTGTTCATGTTTTACAGTGAAAATCATCACCGTTATCATTAAATAATATCAACTTGCTCACATTTCGATAAAAATTTAATATCTATCAATATATAAATAGCAAAAAATTCGTATCATAATAGCCCGCTGTCAATAATAAGGAGTCAGAATGGATTCTTTAAAAGATGCCCCAAAAGAAACACAGCTTGCTGTTGATTTAATCTACTTACTTGAAACATCAGATATTGAAACTGATATTGTTCTCAAAGCCCTTGAAATTGTAAAACATGACTATTTAGTCAAACAGGCTGCCGAAGCAACCTGTTTAACCGATGACTAAACCGTGTTAATCGTTATCCCCTTTCTTTAAATTTGGGTCACGCTTAATTTCTTGGATCACTTCACCTTGGTCATTATGAAGGTGAACTTCTAGTTGGTTAAAGGCGATATTGATATCGTTTTCACGGCATAACCTGTCGATTGCACGATGTACTTCATCGCTGGTCGTTCCTCTATCACCAATTTGGCGTACATAAAAACGCAATTCATGATCTAAGGTGCTCGCCCCAAATCCTGTGAAATATACCGCTGGTGCAGGATCTGTCATCACCTTACTATTCGATGTCGCCGCATTAAGTAGCACTTGTTTCACTTTATCGAGATCAGAGCCGTATGCCACACCAAGTGCAACCGTGATCCGCGTGACAGTATCTGAAAGCGACCAGTTAATTAGGCGTTCCGTTACAAATGCTTTATTTGGGATGATCACTTCTTTGCGATCAAAATCAATTATGGTTGTTGCTCGAATACGGATCTTACTCACCGTACCTGAGTAGGTGCCGATAGTCACGGTATCGCCAATACGGATCGGGCGCTCAAATAACAAAATGATCCCGGAAACAAAGTTAGCAAAGATTTCCTGCAAACCAAAACCTAAACCAACCGTTAATGCGGCCGCTAACCATTGCAGTTTGCTCCATGTGATACCTAGCATACCTAGAGAAGTTATCGCCCCGATCCCGACAATAATGTAAGTTAAAATTGTCGTGATCGCGTAGGTTGAGCCTTGACGTAATTTTAACCGTGATAATACTAAAACCTCTAATAATCCCGGCAAGTTACGAGTCATGATCCATGCCACCACAATAATCACCATAGCCAATAATAAGTTTGCTAAGGTCACCGACTGTAAGGTGTTGCTACCTTCGGCGGTCGTTGCTGTGTAATGCCATAAATCAACACTATCTAAAAATGAGAAAATAGTAATGAAATCAGACCAAATGGCATAAAAACCTAATGCAAAGATAATAAACAAGACCATTGTGGTTAAGCGCAATGATTGTTGGCTAATAAGCTCAATCGTCATTGGTGGCTCTTTAATTGGCTCGTTCTCACTCTCCTCTTGGTTTTGTGCTTTACGACGCTCAATTGCGCGTTGATAAGCGAGTTTCCGAGCCACTAATGTTAGACCACGTAAACACGCATTATAAGTGATATACCAAAGCAGCAATAAATACAGGCTATCTAACCAACGATTAGCAAGACGCAACGTTGTATAGTAGTACCCAGCCATCATTAAACCAATCAATACCAAAGGCGAGAACGTTAATATTGTTATCACTACTGAACGCGTTAAATGGCTGCCCTTCTCTTTCCAAATATGTTTGCAAAATGGCAATGTAAAAATAAACAGCATCAACAATGACAATAAAACAATTAATTGCCCAATCACGTCTTCAGAAACTTTTAGAGGATTAATCACCCCATACGTAGAAAAATAAATTAATGGCAATAAAGGCAGTGACAGACGCGTTACTCGACGCCGTGTTTGTGCAGCAAATTTGGGGTCAATACCAAAATGTTTTTCTGCAATTCCTTTGGGTTTTAACACACGCCAAGTTAATTCAAATAACACCCAAAAAGTGGCTAATTGCAAACAGAGCGCCCAAACAAATTCGCCTTGAACATTACCCGTTTTTAAAAACCAATAACCTAAAGCCACCAGCACTAACGCCGTCGGTAAGGTTTGCAAAAGAGTCAAGAACAGCGCGAATGGCGTATTTAATAAACTATCTTGCCTTAAGCTAGATAAGCTTTGATTTATCTGTTGTAGGCGAGCCGAAATTTTGTGGTATAACCAAACAAACACTAACGCTAATAATAGCAGTGGAACAACGACAAATAATGAGTTTGTTATTCCTTTTTTGATGCTGCCTTTTGACAGGCTAAAATCAAAATTATTGATTTGTTGTGTTGCCGCTTCTGGAAATGCACTGACCCAAGTAAGGTCGATCGGCTTATTACTGTTTACCCAGAAAATTTGTTGCGCCAACGTATGTTCCAGTGAACTCACTACACTCAATAACTGTTTTTGGTCGAGCTGCAAATTAATGGCCTGAGAAATTTGGTTACCTAATTGCAGGTTTAATTCATCTAGTAATTCACGCCTTACATCCAGCAGCTTCGTTAATGCCTCTTTATCTTCTGTGGAAAGTAATTGGCTATGACCTTGCTCAGCGCCTGATTTTTCTGCTAATTGCTTTTCTATATTCGCAATATAATTATTCACTTGGTATAAAGCGTCACGTTGTTGATTAACGTCAAACTGCTCCAGACGTAAATCAGCAATCGTATTAGGCAGATTTTTGGTTAAAATATCATCAGGGAGGTCAATTTGTTGCTGGAATAAAATACGCGATAACAATAGGCTTCCACGTAGGACATTAATTTGCTCTTTCAAGTTGCGTTCTGATTGCGTTGCTCGTTCTAGCCACGCTTTCACGCGAATGCTATTTTGTACCATGCGGTTATTTCCTTGAGTGACTTCAATCAAGCGCTCACTCAGGGCATTATTCATCGCTAATTCTTTTTGAATTAATGGGTTTTGTTTTAGTTGTAAATCGCTTTCAGTGGAGGTTTGTGCTTCTCTTGCCGTTGCTTCAGAGTCATTAAGCCGTTTATCACTGATATAGGATTGAAGCAATTCAATCCGTTTTTCAAGTTGTTCGATATAAAAAATCGTATAGTCACGTTGCTTTTGTAATACTTCTTGCAACTGAGTATTGCCTTGTAATACCCGCTTTTGATATTCATTTTGTTGTTGCAAATAATTCTGCTCTATTTGCAGTAGCTCAATTTGCGTATCGCGTAACTTTGCCGAGTCATTAAATACATTATTTAATTCATTGCGAATTTCTTGTAACCGACGAGCATTCTCCAACATGATGGTTTGCGCCCTTTCAGGCTGAGTTTGCAAACTAATTAAATAGCTATTATAGCTAGCCAAATCATTTTGCTCTGCTTGTAGCTGCTCTAAGGTATTACTGAGCATAGTTTCCAGCTGACTTTGGGGAATGTTTTTGATGCTATTAGCAAAATTCAGTGCATCTTCTTCGCTACTCTTTTTAAGCTGCTGCAAAGCACGAACAGCGTGCCTTGCATCTTCACCCGCTCTATCTAGACTTTTTTGCAGTTCATCCGACTTGCTATCAAGTTTGTTTAACTCATCATAAAAACCCAGCGACTTTTCAATATCTGCAATAGCCAGTTTATCTTCAGCACTCGGATGGCTTTTTTTATTTAATGTATTCAGTTTATTTTGAATATCATTTTTATTTGGAAGAGAGCTATTTACCACCGCATGGCTATAGCCAGAAAAAAGCAATATAAAGAGTGCGCAAATCATGATGAATTGCCGAACCCATTGATATTTAGTCGTCTGCATGGATGAACCCATAAAAGGTTTTTTTGTATCTTGTTGAGTCAATAATGTACTGCTAACTTTTGCTAACAGCACATTATATTTTTAAAATGTCAGAACCTTATCTGCTTCTAATGTCCAAGCTGCAAGTTCAACTAAAGTGCCAATTTCCACGCCATCGGCTAAGGGAAGTTCACTCACACCACGTGCATCTGTGCAGGTTTTGCATAATTTCACCGCCACTTGCTGTGCCGTTAGAATTTCCAACATCTGTTGAATATTATAACCTTCTTTCGGCTTTTGCCCCTTAAGACCCGCTGTAACCGCATCTGACATTAAAAACACTTTCAGTTCTGTTTGTGGGTGCTGCTCTTTGAGTGTAATCGCCAAACGTAATGAGTTAAATAAAGTTTCATTACCATAAGGGGCGCCATTAGCAATAATCAAAATTGATGACATGGTATTTTCTCCGGTTATTCAGTCTGATCCGTTTTTACGCGTAATGATGGACTGTATTTCAATGTTTCTAGCATCGTTTCCACCAATATTTCCGTACGTTTATGTATCTTAAAACTATCAGGCTGCAATAACCAGTTTTCAAGTAACCCAGCCATCATGGCGCGGATCATAATTGCCCCACACTCTAAATCGAGATTAGCTGGGAGTTGCCCTGCTTCAACACAATGGCGTAGGAGTTCAATGATACGATGATGGCTAGCAACGTAATTCTCTTTTTTTAAATCAACAATGGCCGCCATTTCCCCTACCAATTCACACTTGTGGAACAGAATATCCATCAAAGCGCGGTTTTTAGGGCTTTCAATAAAATCTGTCAAAATATAAACTAAAATTTCTTTTAGAATTGCCAGTGGATCATTACTATACTTCAAACGATAATAATTTTCGGCCTGTTGTATTTGACTGTCACTAAACTCACAAGCTTGGTGGAATAGGTCGACTTTATTTTTGAAATGCCAGTATATCGCTCCGCGGGTCACACCAGCGGATTTGGCAATATCGGCTAAAGATGTCGCCGATACACCTCGTTCAGAAAAGGTTTTGATGGCAGCATCTAAAATTTCCTGACGGGTTTCTTCGGCCTGTTGTTTAGTTTTTCGTGCCATTGTAACTCGTTTATCGACAAAGCTGATTTACATACATTCGTGTATGTTTGTACTATAGCATAGTGATAAATCTTATTGTTTACCATTTTTCTTATATTGTTTTTTACTCATGTTGATTAATTGAGGTTAACTTATGCGAAAAAACAGAGGGGTGTTACCTCTGGCTCTGTTGGTTCTTTCAGGTGGCTTAGCTTTATCAGGTTGTAACGATGAACAGAAAGGTGGCGGTGAACGCCCGGCGCCTGAAGTAGGAATTGTTACGCTAAAAGCCGAACCTCTGACTATCAAGACCGAATTACCTGGACGTACATCCGCATATCGTGTCGCAGAGGTCCGTCCACAGGTAAGTGGCATTATACTCAAACGTAACTACAAAGAAGGTAGCGATGTTGAGGCCGGAACGTCTTTATATCAGATAGATCCAGCGCCTTTCCAAGCCACTTATGATAGTGCGAAAGCTGAACTTGCTAAAGCGCAAGCTAATGCAAATTTGGCCGGTTTGACGGTAAAACGCTACAAGCCACTTTTAGGTACTAATTACATTAGTCAGCAAGAATACGATCAGGCAACATCAACTTATGCACAAGCTTTAGCGGCTGTGAAAGCAGCAGAAGCTGCCGTTGAAACTGCGCGTATTAATCTGAACTATACCAAAGTTACTGCGCCAATCAGTGGTCGCACGGGGAAATCAAATGTCACCGAAGGTGCTTTAGTTTCTTCTGGTCAAGCCACTGAGTTGATGCGAGTTCAACAGCTTGACCCTATCTATGTTGATGTGACGCAATCCAGTGAAGATTTCTTGCGTCTACGTAACGAGATAGAAAAAGGCGCTCTACAAAAAGAGCCGGGCAAAGCCCCTGTGAGCTTAGTCATTAATAATGGCCAAGAGTATGCCCAAAAAGGTGCTCTGGAATTCTCTGATGTCACTGTGGATGAAACAACAGGTTCAATCACAATGAGAGCAGTCTTCCCGAACCCAAATAAAGAGCTTATGCCAGGAATGTTTGTGCGCGCTATCTTAGAAGATGGTGTCATGGAAAAAGCGATTTTGGTTCCTCAACAAGGTTTGGCTCGTACTCCACAAGGTGACGCTCAAGTCATGGTGGTAGGTAAAGACGATAAAGTTGAAGTCCGAAAAGTAAAAACAGCACAAGCTGTAGGCAACAAATGGCTAGTCACTGATGGTTTGCAAGATGGCGATCGCGTTATTGTGATTGGCCTCCAAAAAATCAAACCAGGTCTTGTTGTCGTTCCTAAGGAAGCTAATTTAGAAGCGCAATCTATAGACAATCAGGCACAACCTGAACAAAAGTCTAAGTAAGGGAGCGGTTGATTAATGCCTAAGTTTTTTATAGAAAGACCAATTTTTGCATGGGTAATTGCTATTATTACTATGCTTGCTGGTCTGTTGGCAATTATCAAGTTACCTGTGGCACAGTATCCGACCATTGCACCGCCGTCTGTTTCTATCTCGGCAAACTATCCGGGCGCCGATGCATCGACGGTACAGAACACAGTGACTCAGGTTATCGAACAGAATATGAATGGTATCGATAACTTGGTGTATATGTCATCAACCAGTGATTCATCAGGTTCTGCTAATATCATGCTGACGTTTGAAGCCGGTACGGATGGCGACATTGCACAGGTTCAAGTGCAAAACAAACTTCAGCTCGCGATGCCATTACTTCCCCAAGAAGTACAGCAACAAGGTATTAGCGTTGATAAATCTACCAGCTCATTCTTAATGGTAGCCGGCTTCGTTTCTGCCGATGGCTCAATGGGACAATATGATATTGCCGACTACGTTGGCTCTAATATTAAAGACCCACTTAGCCGTGTTAATGGTGTTGGTGAAACACAGTTGTTTGGTACGCCATATGCGATGCGTATCTGGTTAAAACCAGAAATGCTCGTTAAGTACAACATGACAACAACCGATGTTATCAATGCAATTAAAGTACAAAACAACCAAGTGGCGGCAGGTCAATTAGGGGGAACACCTCCAGTTGCAGGCCAACGCTTGAACGTTTCTATCATTGCACAAACCCGTTTAAACAACCCTGAAGAATTCGCCAATATCCTCTTACGAGTCAATAAAGACGGTTCTCAAGTACGTTTAAAAGATGTAGCAACGGTTGAACTTGGCGCTGAAAACTACAGCACCATTGCGCGATTTAATGGTAAAGCCGCAGCAGGTATCGGTATTAAGCTAGCGACGGGCGCTAACGCGCTGGATACGGCGAACAATGTCCGTGCAGCACTAGCGAATATGGAACCATTCTTCCCTGAAGGGTTAGAAATTGTTTATCCATATGATACAACGCCATTCGTTAAGATTTCGATTAACGAAGTTGTTAAAACGCTCGTTGAAGCAATCATGCTGGTTGTTGTAGTAATGTATCTGTTCTTACAGAACATTCGTGCCACATTGATACCAACAATTGCGGTTCCTGTCGTCTTGTTGGGAACATTTGCCGTCTTGGCCGCATTTGGATACTCGATCAACACCTTAACCATGTTTGCGATGGTACTCGCTATCGGTCTTCTCGTGGATGACGCCATCGTTGTGGTTGAAAACGTTGAACGTGTTATGCAAGAAGAAGGTTTATCACCAAAAGAAGCAACCAAGAAGTCCATGGGGCAAATTCAAGGTGCGTTGGTGGGTATCGCCATGGTACTGTCCGCGGTATTTGTTCCAATGGCCTTCTTCGGTGGCTCAACAGGTGCAATTTACCGTCAGTTCTCCATTACCATCGTTTCAGCCATGATCTTATCGGTACTGGTTGCAATGATCTTAACCCCTGCACTTTGTGCCACTATATTAAAGCCAATTAAAAAAGGCAGTCATGGTAGCCAAAAAGGGTTCTTCGGCTGGTTTAACCGTACATTCGAAAAGCAAGCACACCACTATACTGATAGTGTTAGCCGCATGTTGAATGGTACAGGCCGTTACTTGCTCATTTATCTCGTATTAGTGGCAGGTATGGCGTTAATGTTTATCCGCCTTCCTTCTTCATTCTTACCAGAAGAAGACCAAGGGGTATTCTTAGCGATGGTTCAATTACCACCAGGATCAACGCAAGAGCAAACACAAGCTGTACTGGATGAAGTTAACACTTACTTCCATACCAAAGAAGAACGTAACGTTGAGTCTGTCTTTACCGTTGGTGGATTCAGTTTCGCGGGTCAAGGCCAAAACATGGGTCTCGCATTCGTGGTTCTGAAGAATTGGAGTGAACGTAAAGGCGATGAAAACCACGTTGAAGCGATTGTGGGTCGTGCAAACGCTGCACTATCACAAAAGCAAGAAGCATTGATTTACGCCTTTAACCTACCTGCTATTGTTGAGTTAGGTACGGCCAACGGCTTTGACTTTGAATTGGTTGACCAAGGTAACTTAGGACATGATGCCTTAATGGCGGCACGTAACCAGTTACTTGGTTTAGCGGCTCAACACCCTGAAATTTTGCAAGGTGTTCGTCCTAACGGGCAAGATGATACATCACAATACCGTATCTATATTGATCAACAAAAAGCGCAAGCACAAGGTGTCGCTATTGCAGATATCAATGCAACGCTTAGTTCAATTTTCGGTGGTACTTATGTAAACGACTTTATCGACCGTGGTCGTGTTAAGAAAGTTTACGTACAAGGTGATGCAGAAAGCCGTATGCTACCTTCGGATATTAGTTCATTGTATGTTCGAAATGCCGAAGGGAACATGGTGCCATTCTC
Organism: Providencia sp. PROV267; assembly: GCF_028477825.1. Lineage (NCBI taxonomy): Bacteria > Pseudomonadati > Pseudomonadota > Gammaproteobacteria > Enterobacterales > Morganellaceae > Providencia > Providencia sp. PROV267. The sequence goes on from NZ_JAMPLX010000005.1 coordinate 220,262, forward strand.
TGCCTTCTTGGATGAATCTCAAGATCCTTGGAAATATGGTTCACCGCGTTTAGAGCGTTATAACGGTGTTCCTTCAATGAACATTCAAGGGCAAGCAGCATTTGGTCAAAGTACGGGTGATGCTATGCTGATGATGGAAAAACTGACAACTGAAAACCTACCGAAAGGGATTGGTTATGAGTGGACAGGTATGTCATATCAGGAACGTTTGTCTGGTAACCAGGCACCTGCCCTGTATGCTATCTCACTGATTGTTGTCTTCCTATGTCTGGCAGCCCTATATGAGAGCTGGTCTGTACCATTCTCTGTTATGTTGGTTGTTCCATTGGGTATTATCGGTGCATTACTGTTTACCTCCGTTCGTGGACTGTCGAACGACGTTTACTTCAAGGTGGGCCTCTTAACAACCATTGGTCTGTCGGCGAAGAACGCAATATTGATTGTTGAATTCGCCAAAGACTTGATGGAAAAAGAAGGCAAAGGATTAGTTGAAGCGACATTAGAAGCTGTGAAAATGCGTTTACGACCCATTCTGATGACATCACTGGCCTTTATGTTAGGTGTTATCCCACTGGTATTCAGTAATGGTGCAGGTTCAGCAGCACAGAACTCCGTTGGTACAGGCGTTCTGGGTGGTATGTTCGCTGCAACCTCACTGGCTATCTTCTTTGTTCCTGTGTTCTACGTGGTGATCCGTCGCCGCTTTGCAGGAAAAACAGAAGAGCTTGAGCATGCTCATCCAGTCAAAAAAGCCGAATAATTATATTCAGCTAAAATAATCGCTAAGGGCCACAACAGTGGCCCTTTTTAATGCGTTACTTGTCAGCTTAAGCGTGACATTATTCTTCCCTTCCCTATAACGCCTGACGCAGTCGATGCCATTCGATACCACAAGAGATACTAAACACCAAATAATCATTATTATTCATTTAAATTAACGCTTAATTGAAATAGGTATCTTTGCGGCTCTACTGATAGTCATTGTTTACAATCTCACCTCACATACTCTTAAGTTAAATATCTCTTATTAAATCAAAGCAATAATTTATTTATTATATGTTCACTCTTTTTGTTTTTGATTATCTCCCCATATTTTTTGATATGGTTAACCGCTTTCTCTTACCGATATACTTTAATTAAATTTATAGGATCTTTCATCGCAAGGAGCATCACCATGCAACTACGTTACCGTTGTATTACCTCGTTATTTTTATTTACTTTTTACCACTACGCAATCGCATCCACCAACACAACTCAAGCCAAAGTCATCAATATTACCGCTCCATTAGAGAACCATATTTCATTTAACCGCTTTGAAACACTCTCTTCTAATGAACATGGTTTAGTATTTAATAATGATATCAGCGACAATAGCGCTCTCGGTGGGAAAGCCGCTAAAATGATCCTTGCCGAAGTGACCGGGAGCGAAGCTACAAATATTCAAGGAGTTATTGGTATAAAAGGCCAAACAGCCAACTTAGTCATTGCTAATCCTAATGGCATTACATGGAACAACGGCTCTGCAAGCAATATTGCTAGCCTATCATTGGTCGCAGGGAATTTTGAAAGACAGTTTATTAAAGACAAAACAGATCCCAAAAAACTGCTACCGAAACCATTAAAAGACTATAGCCAATTAAAATTTACCGTCTCTCCCGGTAGCCAAGTCACCATTAATCAACAACAATTTAACCCTATACAGTTATCTAAAATCAATGTATTCGCTGACCGTATAAAACTACAAAATGCAGTCAACATCACCTCTGCCGTCCAAAACTATCTAAGTAGCTCAGGTAATGCTTCTCTCTCTATTCGTGAAGGTCTACTGGTTTCAGGAGCAAAATATAAAGCAACAACACTGCATAGTGAAGGGAGCCAATTCGAACTAAGTGAAAATGGTAAACTGACGGGGCGTTCTATTTTACTCGAAAGCCATCGATATCAATGTAAGGACAGCTTTATGTGTCCACAAAATAAGGTTGATATAAAAGGTCTCATTGAAGCGATGAACTTTTCTTTACAGGGGGATAGCCAGTTTGCCCTTACAGGACGATTACGCCTTGGCAGCAACCAGCAAGAGTTGGTGAGACAAACTGTCGAATAATCATTGAGTATAAAATGCCATTTTATTCCTTTACTCTTTGACTATTACCTTAAGCCAAGCGGGGCTAAATAGCTGGAGGCCTCATCAACATGAGGCCTCCAATCACTTTGCGGTTATGACTGACTCGAATTACAGCCAGAAGAACCAAGCAAATAGTGATATCACAATAATACAAGCAACGTTTAACACTGCACCAACACGCACCATCTCGATCTGCTTGATATAACCAGAACCAAAGACAATAGCATTTGGCGGTGTTGCCACTGGTAGCATAAAGGCACAAGATGCACCAATACCAATAATCATCGTCAATGCCATAACAGGCATGCCCAATGCTTCAGCTACGGTAGCAAAAATAGGTACTAACAACGCCGCACTCGCTGTATTACTTGTAAATTCCGTTAAGATAATGATAAACGTAGTGACCGCTAAGATAATGACGAACCAATGGCTTTGACCAAAAGTCATTTGCATCCAGTCAGCCATAATCTTACTTGCACCTGACGAACTTAGAATAGCGCTCAGTGTTAAACCACCACCGAACAGCATCAATACGCCCCATTCCGTGTTTTTCTGGATTTGCGCCCAGCTCGCAACACCAGTTACCCCGATAAGGATTGCTGCACTTACGGCAATAATCGTATCCAGATCTTTAACGCCACCTAATGCTTTACTGATAAATGTACTAGTGATCCAGCACAGCACCGCGATAAGAAAGATGCACATCGCTGTGATACGTTTACCATTCCATTCCACATGCTCTAGCTCTAATTCAAAGCGATGCTTCAAATTTGGACGTAGCATCATAAACATCAGCACAAACATCATTGGTAACAGCACAACCATAATTGGAATGCCATATTTCATCCATGACAAGAAATCCAAGCCAAGTGCAGAAGCTGCGATTGCGTTTGGTGGACTACCAACAATGGTACCTAAACCACCAATACTCGCACTATAAGCAACACCTAATAGAACAAACACGAAGGTGTTACGTTCATGACGCGCATCCAAATTAGAAAGGATACCTAACACAAGGGGTAGCATCATCGCGGCTGTTGCCGTGTTACTAATCCACATTGATAGCAGTGCCGTTACACCGAATAGCAACACCACGGCTACGGATAAACGCCCACGTGCTACCATTAATAAACGGTTAGCGATCAGCCGGTCTAGGCCTTGAATATGCAACGCTGTCGCCAAAGCAAAACCACCAAAAAATAGGAAAATAATTGGGTTTGCAAATGACTTCAAGGCATCGCCTGTATTCATCAAACCAAGACCAACCGCTAAGATTGGGATACATAATGCAGTGATAGTAACGTGTATCGCTTCAGTCAACCAAAGCACACCAATAAATACCATCATTGCAAGCCCAGCATTCGCTTTATCATCAAATGGTAAATATTTTAAAAGTAAAATTAGCAATACGATATCAACCGCTAAAATCACCCAACCTTTTACATTTGATGGCGTTGGCCCAACAGAAGGTTTCAGAGATTCAGAAGCATCCATATTCACTCCATTGGCTTATCAGCATCCTAGTGCCCAAGCTCTTGTTAATATTTATTTACAGTATGGGGAATATAGAGTTAATCGAATGAAATTCAAATGTAGATGATGCAAAATTGAGAGCTGTACCGCGCAATTAAACACTTTTTTCATTTGATACATAAAAAACTATCGATTTTGTGAACATCTAAAAAATGATGAGTCCGTGTAATTCCTTAGCAAAAGATAAAGAAATTTAAACAAAAAAATGGGGGGATGGGGGCTAATAAAAAACGGGAAGACAATGCTCCCCGTTTTGAGAAATAACTCAACCTAGCTTAAATTATGCTTGGCCTTTAACTTCTTTCAGACCATTGAATGGAGCACGGTCACCCAATGCTTCTTCAATGCGGATCAATTGGTTGTATTTAGCAACACGGTCAGAACGGCTCATAGAACCTGTTTTGATTTGGCCTGCCGCAGTACCAACCGCTAAGTCTGCAATGGTTGCATCTTCAGTTTCACCTGAACGGTGAGAGATAACCGCAGTGTAACCCGCATCTTTCGCCATTTTGATAGCAGCCAATGTTTCAGTCAGAGAACCGATTTGGTTGAATTTAATCAGGATAGAGTTAGCAATGCCTTTCTCAATACCTTCTTTGAGGATCTTAGTGTTTGTAACAAACAGATCGTCACCAACCAATTGGATTTTGTCACCAAGCACTTTAGTTTGGTATGCAAAACCATCCCAATCAGATTCGTTCAAGCCATCTTCGATAGAAACGATTGGATACTCTTTAGTCAGACCTTCTAAATAATGAGTGAACTCTTCAGAAGTAAAGGTTTTACCTTCACCTTTTAGCTCATAGTTGCCAGTTTCTTTGTTATAGAACTCAGAAGCCGCACAGTCCATCGCCAGAGTGACATCTTTACCTAATACATAACCAGCTTGCTCAACAGCTTCTTTAATAGCACCTAGTGCAGCAGCGTTAGATTCTAGGTTTGGCGCATAACCACCTTCATCACCAACAGCAGTGTTCATGCCTTTAGCTTTCAGTACTTTCGCTAGGTGATGGAAAATTTCAGAACCCATGCGAACAGCGTCTTTCAGTGTTGAAGCACCAACTGGCTGGATCATGAACTCTTGAATGTCGACGTTATTGTCAGCGTGCTCACCACCATTGATGATGTTCATCATTGGCAGAGGCATTGAATATTGACCGTGAGTACCGTTTAGGTCAGAAATATGCTCATAAAGAGGCATACCTTTTGCCGCAGCTGCCGCTTTCGCGTTAGCTAATGACACAGCCAAAATCGCGTTCGCACCAAATTTAGATTTGTTATCAGTACCATCTAGATCAATCATGATCTTATCGATAGTCGCTTGGTCTTTTGCATTTTGACCAATCAGCGCTTCTGCAATTGGGCCATTAACAGCGGCAACCGCTTTCAGAACGCCTTTGCCCAGAAAACGTGATTTATCACCATCACGCAGTTCCAGTGCTTCACGAGAACCTGTAGATGCACCTGATGGCGCGGCTGCTAAACCAACAAAGCCACCTTCTAGATGAACTTCAGCTTCTACAGTTGGGTTACCACGAGAATCAATGATTTCACGACCGATCACTTTAACGATTTTGGACATTAGGTTTTCCTCAGTACAAGTTAAATTGTGGGGAGCAGGCACATCTGCCTACCCCGCCATATCTTATTTCAACTCACCTTTCTGGTAGCTACCAGCGGCTTTAACAAAACCTTCAAACAATGGGTGACCATCTCTTGGCGTTGAAGTGAATTCAGGGTGGAACTGGCATGCCACAAACCATGGGTGATTTGGATTTTCAATAATTTCAACCAGTTTGTTATCCACTGAACGACCTGCAACTTTTAGCCCCGCATCTTCAATGCGTTTTAGCAACAGATTATTCACTTCATAGCGGTGGCGGTGACGTTCAACAATCGTATCTGCACCATACATATCACGAACCAAGCTGTCTTTAACTAAGTGGCATGGTTGACCACCAACACGCATGGTTCCACCAAGATCGCTCTCTTCAGAACGCACTTCTAGGTTACCATTTTCATCACGCCATTCAGTAATTAGCGCAACGACTGGGTATTTACAGTTTGCATCAAACTCAGTTGAGTTTGCACCTTCCATATTGGCAACGTTACGTGCAAATTCAATCAAGGCAACCTGCATACCTAAACAAATGCCTAAATAAGGCACTTTATTTTCGCGTGCATATTTCGCTGTCATGATCTTACCTTCGATACCACGCTCACCGAATCCACCCGGAACAAGGATAGCATCTAAGCCTTTTAATAGATCAACACCACGAGTTTCAATATCTTGTGAATCAATCAGTTTGATATTCACAGTTAGGCGATTTTTCAATCCACCGTGTTTTAAAGCTTCAATAACTGATTTATAAGCATCAGGTAATTCAACATACTTACCAACCATACCAATGGTCACTTCACCAGTAGGGTTTGCTTCTTGATAAATCACTTGTTCCCATTCAGCAAGGTTTGCTTCGCGGCAGTCAAGATTGAAACGCTTACAGATATACTCATCTAAGCCCTGTGATTTCAACATACCAGGGATTTTGTAGATGGAATCAACGTCTTTGAGTGAAATAACCGCTTTTTCAGGAACATTACAGAACAGTGCAATTTTTGCACGCTCATTCGCAGGAATAACGCGGTCTGAACGACAGATCAGCACATCTGGCTGAATACCAATGGATAGCAGCTCTTTAACAGAATGCTGAGTTGGTTTAGTTTTCACTTCACCCGCTGCCGCCAAATAAGGAACTAAAGTCAGATGCAGATAGAGTGTGCGTTCACGCCCTACTTCTGCCGCCATTTGACGAATAGCTTCCAAGAATGGCAATGATTCGATATCACCAACCGTTCCGCCAACTTCGACTAAAACAACATCATGACCTTCACCACCACGGATGATGCGGTCTTTAATTTCATTGGTAATATGAGGGATAACTTGGATAGTCGCGCCAAGATAGTCTCCGCGACGTTCTTTGCGCAATACTTCTGAATAAACGCGCCCCGTTGTAAAGTTGTTGCGACGCGTCATTTTGGTACGGATGAAACGCTCATAATGACCTAAATCCAAGTCAGTTTCAGCGCCGTCTTCTGTAACGAAAACTTCCCCGTGTTGGGTTGGGCTCATTGTCCCTGGATCAACGTTGATGTACGGATCCAGTTTCATAATGGTGACATTGAGTCCACGGGCTTCGAGTATAGCCGCCAAAGAGGCTGCGGCAATGCCTTTACCCAGAGAGGATACGACCCCGCCGGTCACAAAAATATAATTAGTTTTCATGCTGAACCTGAAAGTTTAGGTTTAAAAGATGATGGATATAACAGGACGGGAAAACAGTATACCCGAACCTTAATTTCGCTACAAATGTTCTAAGCATAATAAGGTTAATTTTCCTCTATATTCCATTAATATCAGCTAGTTAAAATAAAAAATATTTTCTAGCCCCAAACAAGGTTGATTAACATGCAAACAGCAACAGTGCTATCACTCAAGCCATTTAACCCATTAAGTGACTTTGCTTACCATAGCTTTTGAGATACGACAGCGTAGAAACTGTTTTCCCTAAAGTAAAATAGCAATGTGAGTTTACTCATCATATACCTATTTTAGGTTAGCAAATTTGCGTTATGATGCCACTCATAACACTTCACCTCTCTTTAATTCGTGTCTCTATACAGAAACACCTCCTAAGGCTAGCATATTTTTCGCAAAAGCTAAATCCTTTCAGCAAAACTAGAGTGAACTAAGATGGTTTTATTAAATTAGGTGAAATTTTTTGTATATCTCGTAGAAAAGATCAGCAATCTAGCGTGTATTAAGTGGATGTTAATGAGGTTAACTTAAGCTTGCTTTGCAGTTATGATGGCTTTTTCAGCAACAATAATAGTCAATCATATTGTGACACCCAGTGATTTAATTGCAGATTAAAAATTTTATCTGCCGACTTTATCATTTCAGGGCGATGGGCAACAAAAATACGGGTAATTTGCAGTGAGGCAATCGCCTCCGTTATTTTACGCTCATTTTCTACATCCAAATCACTTGTCGCTTCATCCATTAACAAAATTTTAGGTTCTCGATAAAGTGCTCTTGCAATCGATATTCGTTGCCTTTGTCCTCCAGAAAGGAGACTTCCTATATCACCAATTATCGTTTCATATCCTCTAGGAAATGAAGATATTTCCTCGTGTATTGATGCTAACTATTTTAAAAAATAAGGTAACACATTAAAAACAAATATTATTCCGAGAGCTTAATTTGCTGCCAATGCTGTTCCATCTCCTCAAGCGTTGCGGTTTCTGTGGTTTTACCTTCTAGTGCAAGACGTGACTCTATTTGGCGAAAACGCTTTTCAAACTTCTGGCAGGCCTTGTTAAGTGCCATTTCGGGTTTATGGCCTAGATGACGTGATAAATTCACGGTCGCAAACAGTAGATCGCCAATTTCTTCTTCTAAGCGCTGCTCATCAACAACCACTTGAGTGGCCTCTTCCATTACTTCATCCAGCTCTTCGCGAACCTTGTCGACTACAGGCCCTAACGTGTCCCAATCAAAACCCACTGATGCACAACGTTTTTGGATCTTATAGGCTTTCATTAAGGCAGGTAGCGCGCTTGGAATATCATCAAGGATGGAAAATTGCGCCTTTTGTGCACGTTCAGCAGACTTACGCTTTTCCCATCCTGCCAGTGCAACACTGCTATCAGGGTGATTTTCTGCGTCAAAAATATGCGGGTGGCGTCGTTCTAGTTTATCGCTAACCGCTTGGCAAATATCATTAAAATCAAAACGTGACTGCTCTTTCGCCATTTGCGCATAAAACACGACTTGGAATAACAAATCGCCTAATTCACCTTTTAGGTCATCAAAATCTTCACGCTCAATGGCATCAATGACTTCATAAGTTTCTTCAAGCGTATAAGGAGCAATCGTTTTAAACGTTTGTTGAGTATCCCACGGGCAACCTGTTTGTGGATCACGCAATTTCGCCATAATGCCTAGTAATCGTTCAAGCTGTGATGCTGTCGTACTCATTTTTTGACCTTTTTAAACCATAAAAATCCCATGTTTCGCAAGGATAACATGGGATCGTTTATTACTGCATAACGATGTTACGATTATTTAGAATGGCGTTTCGCTTCGATCACATCAGGCAATTGATTCAGTTTGGCCAATACTCGAGCCAATACCTGTAGGTTATAAATTTCAATCGTCATATCGATGGTCGCTAACTGCTGTTTAACATCACTACGGCTGCTAACGCCAAGTACGTTAACTTTTTCGTTAGCTAAGATGGTTGTGATATCACGTAACAGCCCACTTCTATCGTTAGCAACAACACGCACCACTAGCGAATAACCACTGGAGTAGTTCTCCCCCCATACTGCATCAACTAGGCGCTCAGGTGCATGGCTTTGCAACTCAGCAAGCTGTTCACAATCAACGCTATGGATAGAAATACCTCTCCCTTTCGTGATAAATCCAACAATGTCATCGCCAGGAATGGGCTGGCAGCAGCGTGCGATATGGTGCATTAGGTTACCCACACCTTCGACAACTACGCGACCACTGCTATTCGTTTGGGAAGCTGGCCGTGGCGCCGCAGTTTTACTTTCCAGCGTCTTCATCGCTTCGCGATCGGCTTCTTCCGCTGACGTTTTCTTGAATTTACTTTGTAAGAAGTTGACTAATTGATTGATACGAATATCACCACCGCCAATTCCGGCCAAGACCTCATCAAGAGAATGGACGTTATAGCGTGCTATCAATAATTTTTCCGCCTCTTTGATACCTATATCAAGGTGCGCTAATTCGTTATCAAGAATTTGACGCCCCGCCAGCACGTTTTTATCCCTATCCTGCTTACGGAACCAGTTATGGATCTTAGCGCGCCCCCGGCTGGTTGTCACATAGCCTAAATTAGGGTTGAGCCAGTCACGGCTTGGATTTGGGTGTTTTTGGGTAATAATTTCAATTTGGTCACCCATTTGTAACTGATAGCTAAACGGTACAATACGACCACCAATTTTAGCGCCAATACAGCGGTGCCCAACATCACTGTGGATATGATAAGCAAAGTCGAGTGGCGTTGACCCCGCAGGTAAATCAACAACATCCCCTTTAGGTGTAAATACATATACGCGGTCATCAAAAACTTGGCTACGCACTTCATCAAGCATTTCACCTGAATCAGCCATCTCTTCTTGCCATGCTATCAATTTACGCAACCATGCAATACGGTTTTCGTAGCTGCTTCCTTTACCAACCCCTGTTGCTCCCTCTTTATATTTCCAGTGTGCAGCAACCCCCAACTCTGCATCTTCATGCATTTGGCGGGTGCGGATCTGTATTTCGAGGGTTTTACCATTTGGCCCAAGTACTACGGTATGGATAGATTGGTAGCCATTGGGTTTAGGGTTGGCGACATAATCATCAAATTCATCCGGCAAATGACGGAAATGGGTATGTACTATCCCCAGCGCTGCATAGCAGTCTTGTAGACGTTCAACGACAATACGTACCGCTCTGACATCGAATAACTCATCGAATGCTAGCGATTTTTTCTTCATTTTGCGCCAAATGCTGTAAATATGCTTGGGACGCCCATAAATTTCAGCTTGAATATTCTCTTTCAGCATTTTTTTGCGCAATGTGGTCACAAAGTTATCGATATACTCTTCGCGATCAATACGGCGCTCATGCAATAAACTCGCAATTTTCTTGTATTCTTCTGGGTGCAAATAACGGAAACAAAAATCTTCCAATTCCCATTTGAGTTGACCGATACCCAAGCGGTTGGCCAATGGCGCATAGATATTGGAACACTCTTTAGCGGCTAATACGCGCTCATCTTCTGTCGCATCTTTCACTTCGCGTAGATGCGCAATGCGTTCGGCTAGCTTGATAACAACACAGCGGAAATCTTCAACCATCGACAGTAACATACGACGAATATTATCCACTTGAACGGAGCTAGTTTCCCCCGACTGTGTCGCCTTTAATTGGCGGATGGCATCCATTTCAAGGACACCTTTTACCAGCTCATAAATTGATTGACCGAAATCATCAATTACCGCTTGTTCATCGAGCTGTTTCTCTTCAACTAACGGAAATAGCAGTGCGGCTTGTAAGCTACCGATATCCATGCTCAGCGTCGAGAGTATTTCGGTCATCTCGATCCCACGCCATAGCAGTAGGGGTGCCGTTTCTTGCCCTGCTAATTTTTCATGACAATACTGCCAGGTATGGATAAGTTTTTGTTCTGATTGTGGATTATTTAGGCCCAGCCCGCTTACCCATTTTTCTGGGGCAAACTCACCTGCTGGGGTAAGATGTGCACTTCTTACAGCAACCATATATTCTCCCTACCTGTTAACCCTCTGGGCTATTGATAAATAGCACCATTGATTCCAGATGACTGGTATGCGGAAACATATCCAACATCCGCAGTTGTACTAACTGATATCCCGCTTGAAGCAAAATTTTGCTATCCCGTGCCAAAGTGGTCGGGTTACAAGAAACATAGACAATTTTTTCGGGCATCAGTTTAACTAAATGTTCCATTACGCCAGCGGCGCCCGCTCGAGCAGGGTCTAACAATACCTTATTAAACCCTTCAGCTGCCCATGGCTGAGTATGGATTTGCGCCTCTAAGTTTTCATTATAGAAGGTCGCGTTACCAATTGAATTGCGCTGCGCGTTATTTCTCGCTTGTTTGACTAAATTTTCGACACCTTCAACACCAACCACGGCTTTGACTCGCCTCGCGATAGGCAATGTAAAATTCCCCATGCCACAAAACAAATCTAAAACTCGATCATGTGGGTGCAGATCCAACCATTCAAGTGCTTGAGCAACCATTTTCTGATTGATGTCACTATTGACTTGAATAAAGTTTAATGGGCTGAACTGTAACATTTCCCCAGCAACCTGATATTCGGGTATCACGGTAGAAGCGCTTAACGGATGTAAGCTATGTTCATCCCCTGCTAACCAAACACAGACCTCATGTTGCTGTTCAAAGCTTTTAAGCAGCTGCTGATCGGAGGGAGCCAATGGTACAAGGTGGCGCAGTAAGACAATGAGGCTATTATCTGCTCGGATCAACTCCACATGGCCGAGTTTTGGTGCAGCTTTTAGCTGATTTAAGCAGTCAGATAGTGGTTGGATCAATCGTTCAAGGTCGTGATGCAGTACAGGGCACTGCTTGATATCGACCAAGGTATTCGATTGAGTTTGGCGAAACCCCATTAACAGGTGTTTGCTTTTATTTTGATACTGTAATCCAAGACGCGCTCTACGGCGGTAACCATAAGCTTCACCAAAAATAATGGGCTTGGCTTCTTTTTGAACCCCAGTTTCTCGGGCGATTAGATGCTGTAATGCATTGGCTTTACTTTCTCTTTGTAGAGAAATATCAATGTGCTGCTGCTGGCAGCCACCACACTGATTAAAATAACGGCACTGTGGCTTAACCCGTTGTGGGCTGGTACTTAAACGTTTAACCACTTTTGCTTTCGCAAAGCGGCTTTTCTCTTCAACCAATTCAATTAGCGCTTGTTCACCGGGTAGAAGCCCTTCTACGAAAATCGCTTTACCATTAGAGCGTGCAACTCCTTGACCTGCTGCATCTAGACTATCGATTGTCACCGTTATTTGACGGCGTTGGGTGGTACGGCGGTTTGGCGAGTAAAATTGGGCCATAATTTGTCACTACGAGGTGTTAAGTTTCAGAAAATAATTTTATATTCTCTTTGGTTAAAGAGATGCTCTCTCACTGGCATAAGATACGCGACAACACACTGACTTTAAGCTCTACCTACGCGTAACTATAGCGTCTACTAGTGCATATCACCTAGTCAGCAGAATATATGCTCAGTAAAAGCGCGCCTATAATAGCAGTTTTTTTGCCAAGATGAGTTATCACTTTTTCACTTAACGTATATTTTTTTATTATTTTTGTTTGTTTGAACGGCTCTTATTCAAAATAATTGACGCCTTCATCACCTTACTGCCGAATAAACAATCAGTTTGACACCATACATTTACGATATTCTTCATAGGCATAATGATCCGTCATGCCGCTGATATAATCCTGAATCAATCGTGCCCGATAATAAAACTCAAGAATAGATTTCTCTATTTCATTTGTTGCACATATGCCTTCAATTGCTTCACTGTATGACAAACGGTGCTTATTAGAGAGTTTATGGAATAACCGTGTTTCGATAAAAAATTGTTTGTGATAGTTATTTTCAACTAGCGAAATAAAGTCTTCCCTTTCTAACATCAATAATGGGCGATAAAAATCTAACAGCCCCCCAATGATGCGATAACCTTGCAACTCCAGCTCTTCTACTTCGTGATGGCTAAAGACATGCTTAAATGCAACCGTTTTCAAAACTTTAAGTAAGCGATGCTCAGGGCTTTTATCTTCCAACAATGCGCTATTGAAGCGCCCTGCATAGATTTCGGGGAGATTCTGAATAAAACGCTGAGCACTGTAACGAGCCAATTTACTGGTAATATTCACTCGTAAATACATAAAAAACTGGTCTTGTTGAATTCGTCTTGTATGGTTATCACTGATATTATTAAAAGCGCTCATAATGGTTTCATCAAATAAGTCGCCTTTTTCGACTCCCCCCCATTCGTTCCGCAAATAGTTGATCAATTGTTCAACGGTAAAAATTCCTTTCTCAGCGGCATCATCTAAATCAGCAATACAATAAGAGATATCATCAGCCGCCTCCATAATATAAGAAAGTGGGAAGCGACAATGTTCACCCATCTCTAATTTTTTACATAGTTCATTCACGAAACCGAGTTCAGACCAATAGTAGCCCGGCTTTTTCATCAAATAATCAAATTCTTCAGGAATAGGCTCAAGATCATATGCTCCGCGCGTATATTTCAAGATAGAGCCGACTTGTGCATAAGTGAGGTTTAGCTTCAATAGGCGATGTACCATGCGTATCCCTTGCGCATTACCTTCAAAAGAGCATAAATCCTGTTTAAGTTGACGACGGAAGAGATCAAGACGTTCATCCCCAGTTAAACGCATGGCGGCGATTTTACAAGGATCCGGATAATCGGGTGTGTATTGGTATTGAGGGGCTAGCAGTTGGCGAAACCAACTCTGAATTGCGGCTTCACCAAAATGCCCAAAAGGAGGGTTACCGATGTCGTGCATCAAACAAGACATTTCGACTAGGCTTTCAAACGCATCACAACGCTCATGTAGCCCATATTTTTCCAGTAACTTTTTCTTTTTTAATTCGTGAAGAACCGTTTTGCTAATGTAACGCCCGACTTGTTGTACTTCTAAGGAATGGGTCAATCGGCTGCGCACTGCGGCATTTTGTTCTAATGGAAATACTTGTGTTTTTTGCTGCAACCGACGGATTGCCGCTGAATTGATAATTCGGCCTCTATCACTTTCAAATTGGCGATTAACAGCATCTTCATTGTGAGCAGAGACTCGAGGACTTTTCGCGCTATTATAGTTTCGTTGATAATTTAATTTTGTTAGAAAATTAATTTCGCTCACACCAACTCCTCATCCTTTATACACGAGACAAAAATAAAAGGCAGAGAAATAATACCTTTCAATGTTACACTTTAGTCATCTCTACCTTAAGTGTCTAATTAATCAACAGTGAGTATGACATAATGAAAGTCGGTATCATAGGTGCAATGGAGCAGGAAGTTGCCATCCTGCGTGAACAAATTGAAGGCTGCCAAACTCTCAGCCGTGCTGGCTGTGAAATTTACACAGGGAAAATTAATGGCGTCGACGTTGCGCTGCTAAAATCAGGTATTGGTAAAGTGGCGGCGGCAATCGGCACCACGTTGCTACTTGAACATTGCCAACCCGATATAGTAATTAATACTGGCTCAGCGGGTGGTTTAGATCCTAACTTAAATGTTGGCGATATCGTTGTTTCAACTGAGGTACGTTATCACGATGCGGACGTAACTGCTTTTGGTTATGAACCAGGCCAAATGGCGCAATGCCCTCCCGCATTTATGGCTGACCCTAAATTGATCGCGCTCGCCGAAAAATGTATTCAACAGTTGGATATGAATGCGGTTCGTGGCCTTGTGTGCAGTGGTGATGCTTTCATCAATGGCGCAGAGCCTTTGGCTCGAATTAAAAAAACCTTCCCTCAAGTCGCTGCTGTTGAGATGGAAGCCACCGCCATCGGCCAAGTTTGCCATCAATTCGCTGTACCTTTTGTTGTCGTACGCGCTATTTCCGATGTAGCAGATAAAGAATCACACACCAGTTTTGATGAGTTTTTACCTGTTGCAGCGCGCCAATCATCACTGATGATAGCAGCAATTTTAGCTGAACTCGCATAACTTTCGTTTAAAATAAAAAGCATAGTCAATAAAACGCTATGCTTTTTATTTATTCTTTTAGTTAGAGGCAATGACTGCATGAAATGGCACCCAAGCACACTTCAAACCACACTCGCCTTACTACTATTGCTATTTTTTAACACATCGGTTGTTGCAGACACGAAACACCGCGTGATCAGCCTTTCTCCAGCGAATACTGAGTTGGCTTATGCGGCTGGATTAGGCGAAAGCCTGATTGCTGTCAGTGCATACTCCGATTATCCTGCCGAAGCGAAACAATTAGAGCAGGTTTCCGATTGGCAAGGCCTTAATGTCGAACGGATTGTGGCACTAAAACCCGATCTTATTTTAGCTTGGCGAGGTGGTAACCCTCAGCGCCCACTCGACCAACTTGCTGCTTTGGGGATCCCTATTATCTATTTCGATCCACAAAGCGTTGAAGGGGTTATTTCTGCTATCGAACAACTGGCTAAATACAGCCCGCAGCCCCAAATTGCCCAGCAGTCCGTTTTATCGATGCGTGAGCAACTTAACCAGCTAAAACAACGTTACGCTCAGCAAGAGCGCCCCAAAAAACGGGTATTTATTCAACTAGGCACTCAACCCCTATTTAGTACAGGCAGTAACACTATTCAAAATGACATTGTTTCAATGTGTGGTGGGGAAAATATTTTCGCAAACAGTGCTGTGCCTTGGCCTCAAGTCAGCCGTGAACAGGTTATTGCTAGGCAGCCCGAGATGATTGTAATGACAGGAACCGAGACTCAAGAAACTGCCGTTCGCCAATTTTGGCAAACGCAACTTTCTATCCCGATTATTCGTTTAAATGAAGATTGGTTTCATCGTGCTGGCCCTCGCGTAGTGCTGGCGGCCCAGTCATTGTGTGAACAATTACACTCAGAATAGCGATGAATGAGAGGGGGAACGCCCCTCTCAACGATAAGACTTAAATGCTAAATGAAGAACCACAACCACAGGTGGATTTCGCATTTGGATTGGTCACAATAAAACGTGAACCTTCTAACCCTTCAGTATAATCAACACTTCCGCCAACCAAATATTGTAGGCTCATTGGGTCAACCACCAAGGCAACGCCTTGTTTTTCAATGGTCATGTCGCCATCATTAATTTGGTCATCAAAGGTAAAGCCATACTGAAAGCCGCTACAACCACCACCGGTAATGTAAACACGTAGACGCAGGTTTGGGTTGTCTTCTTCAGAAACTAAGTCTTTTACTTTAATTGCTGCCGCATCAGTAAACTGCAATGGCAGAGCTGCATCATCACTCATTTTTTACTCCAAGCCGGTCAACCGGTAATTCAGCGTAAGCAGATAGCTTACTCAGATCAATTTACTAATTATCCGCCAGCTTAGTCATTGATTCAAGTCCTGTGTCGTAATTCAACACATTGTGCATACCAATCAATGCATTTGGTTTAATTGGTTCCGTGCTTTAGAATAGGCCTATTAAATAATTCAAGTTGCATGTAGATGACCAACCAGAAGTGGCCTCACTCAGCGCTACCTTATGGCTTGAGCCACCCTATCTAAGTAACTTGAAGTATGATAAGTCTCGTTTCAACGGTATTTAGTCGATTTATTTGTCCCTATTCAGGAGCCTTGCATGAGCCAATCTTTAAACTTATATAATGAAGCGCAACAGCTAATCCCCGGAGGCGTCAACTCACCAGTACGAGCATTTAATGGTGTTGGTGGTACGCCTTTATTTATTGAACGTGCTGATGGCGCTTATATTTTTGACGTTGATGGTAAAGCTTATGTTGACTATGTAGGCTCTTGGGGACCAATGGTGCTTGGTCATAACCACCCCGCCGTCCGTGATGCCGTAATCAAAGCTGTCAATAAAGGCTTAAGTTTCGGTGCGCCAACTGCCGCAGAAGTGGAAATGGCAAAACTGGTTTGTGAATTAGTGCCTTCTATCGATATGATCCGTATGGTGAACTCAGGTACTGAGGCAACCATGAGTGCGATCCGCTTAGCACGTGGTTACACAGGTCGCGACAAAATTATTAAATTTGAAGGTTGCTACCACGGCCATGCTGACTGTTTATTAGTCAAAGCAGGCTCAGGGGCATTGACAATGGGAGAGCCTAACTCTCCGGGTGTACCTGAAGATTTCGTTAAACATACACTCACCTGCACTTATAACGATCTAGCATCGGTTCGTCAGGCTTTTGAAAATTATCCACAAGATATTGCGTGCGTCATTGTTGAGCCTGTTGCGGGTAACATGAACTGTGTTCCACCAACCGATGAGTTTTTACCCGGCCTACGTGCACTGTGTGATGAATTTAATGCCCTATTGATCATTGATGAAGTCATGACGGGTTTCCGTGTGGCACTCGGCGGCGCGCAAGATTACTATGGTGTACAACCTGATTTAACCTGCCTAGGTAAAATCATTGGTGGTGGTATGCCGGTTGGCGCATTTGGCGGTCGTTTCGAAGTCATGGAAAAACTTGCGCCGATTGGGCCTGTATACCAAGCAGGAACGCTATCCGGTAACCCAGTTGCAATGGCAGCAGGCCTTGCTTGTCTTAATGAGGTTGCACAGCCAGGTGTTCACGCGAGACTGACCGAGCTAACTGAAAAATTAGCCCGCGGTTTAAAACGCGTATCACAAGAGCAAGGCATTCCAATGGTGATCAACCATGTCGGCGGCATGTTTGGTATTTTCTTCACTGACGCAAAAAGTGTGACTTGCTACCAAGACGTCATGAAGTGTGATGTTGAGCGTTTTAAAACCTTCTTCCACCTTATGTTAGAGCAAGGTATTTATTTAGCGCCTTCCGCATTCGAAGCGGGTTTTATGTCTATTGCTCACAGCGATGAAGATATTGAGAAAACCATCGAAGCAGCAGAAGTTGCATTTGCAAAAATGAAAACTGCTTAACCTTTCTTTCACTCGGAGGCGATATCTTCGCCTCCTTATTTACGCCTTTACTCCCTCATTTTGTCGCGACTAGCGTTTCCTCATTAATGTTAAAGCGATTAGAGCACAACTTACAATTTCACAAGTTGAGCCCGTCAAAGCATTGGGAACAAGTGCTGAAACAATAAAAAGTGGGGAATTAAAACGGCATATCCCACTTGGATAAGTGGTGAAAATATTTATAGCGATGCAAACAGTCTGTTGTTATTTCAAGTGTTGATCGTATAAGCTCCGCCTATAAAAAATGCCCCGCGAGTTGATACTCACGGGGCATTTTCATTTTACGGTACTAATTAATTATTACCGAACATTTCCTTCACCCAATCTGGTGCGTCTTCTTGGGCCGGTTGAGCGTTGTTATTTAAATCCCAAACTGGCTCTTGCTGTGCGGATGATTGGCATAATGCGTCTGGCGCCTCAGTCCAAATCGGCAATACGCGTCCGCCACCAAAGTCTGAACAGTTAAATTGACCATCAGGCATCACTTTCATATCCACAATCCCTTCAGGCTGACGATTAATCAACACCAATGGTGTTTGATTATCCAAATAACGCTGATACACACGCAATGCACCGGTAGAGCCCGTTAACTGTGTTGGCCCATTATTATCACGACCAATCCAGACAATGGCGATTTCTTTACCATCAATACCTGCATACCAGCTATCACGCAAGTCATTGGTTGTTCCCGTTTTACCCGCTAAATTATATTTGCCATATTTCTTCAGCAGTACTCGCCCAGTACCTTGTTGCACCACTTGCTGCATACCATAGAGCGTTAAATAAGCCGCTTGTGACGGTATTGCACGCT
Source organism: Providencia sp. PROV267 (assembly GCF_028477825.1). NCBI lineage: Bacteria > Pseudomonadati > Pseudomonadota > Gammaproteobacteria > Enterobacterales > Morganellaceae > Providencia > Providencia sp. PROV267. The sequence goes on from NZ_JAMPLX010000005.1 coordinate 239,053, forward strand.
CAGCGGATGGATAGCTTTGATAAATTTCAGTGCCATCGCCATCAATAACAGAGCGTAATGCAGAAAGTTTAGCGCGGTTACCATTACCACCAATGGTTTGGTAGATTTGCGCCACTTCAGCCGGTGTTAAGTTAACCGCACCAAGTAGCATTGCGGGAACTTTTTCCATCGCACTCGCTGGCGCACCTAGGCGCACAAAGATATTAACTATCTGATCCAGCCCAACTTCTAGCCCTAAGTTTACCGTTGGGATATTCTGTGATTTCGCTAATGCATCAACCAACATCATTCCCCCTGTAAAATTGCGGCTATAGTTTCTTGGCCTCCAGACTTGATTCCCCACCTTAACGGATAATGGTTCATCTTTTAGCCATGTATTCAGGCGGAAACGATCAGGCTCATTCAATGCCGCTAAATAAACCGGTGGCTTCGCCAATGAACCAATATTACGACGCGCATTGAGCGCACGGTTGAAACCGGAATATTGTGGCTGTGAGCCACCCACCATCGCTCTAACTTCACCGTTAATGCGGTCAACCACGACCATCGCCCCTTCAATATCATTCAGTTTGCGATCTGCTCGTAGCTGAGCCACACCTGATTCCACCGCATTTTCAGCCGCAGTTTGTGCTACGGGGTCAAGAGTCGTAAAGATTTTTGCGCCAGAAAGCTCTTTAACTTTATCGCCCAGTTTTTCATTTAATTCCTGACGAACCATCTGCATAAAAGCAGGCTGAGAGGCGACAAGCCCTTCTCTTGGTTTTACTCCTAAAGGACGCGCGCTAAGCACTTGATACATTTCATTATCGATAACATTGCGTGTTTCTAGTATTTTCAACACGATATTACGACGTTTAATCGCATTTTCTGGCTGCGTCCACGGGTTATTCTTTGTGGCACCTTGAACCATTCCAACTAATAACGCTTGTTGGTCTAGGCTTAATTCATTAATAGGGCGACCAAAATAATAGAGGCTCGCTAATGGGAAGCCACGAATTTCATCGTTCCCGTTTTGCCCTAAGAACACTTCATTGAGGTACAATTCAAGGATACGGTCTTTGCTATAGTTGTAATCTAGCAAGAGCGCCATAATGGCTTCATTCGCTTTGCGCCTGAATGTCTTCTCATTCGTTAAAAATAAGTTTTTAACTAACTGTTGCGTCAGGGTACTTCCCCCTTGCACAGATTTGCCCGCCGATAAGTTAGCGACAACCGCTCGACCAATAGAGTAAAGACTCACCCCATCATGTTCATAGAAGTTACGGTCTTCGGTCTCTATCAAAATTTTCACTAGCGATTCAGGGAAGTCTGACAACGGTAAAACTAAGCGCTGTTCATTATTCGCCGACTGCATCATGGTGATCAGTTTAGGATCTAACCGGAAGAAGCCAAATGAACGACCATTTTCCATGTTTTCAATTTTAGTTAAGATCCCTTGGTCAAACACCATGCGCGCCAATATTTTCCCTTCTTTCTGATCAGGGAAATTAAATGGACGCCGTAATATTTCAATCGTGTTGCCTTTAACGGAAAACTCACCTGAGCTAGTAATTTTCGTCACTTTACGGTATTGCATACCTTCCAGTAAGCGGATCATTTCAGCTTGGCTATAATCCATTCCCGGTTCAAGGTTAACCATCCGGCCATACACTGCCGCAGGTAAATCCCAAACCTTGCCATCAAGGCGTTCTTTGATTTGCTGGTTTAAATAAAAAGCATAGGCTCCAAGCAATACAGCAAAGACAATAAAAATTTTGACCAATAACCAAAACCAGCGCCATCGGCTTTTTGGCTTACGATTTTTGTTACCTTTGTTATTTTTGTTCTTCGCCATTAGCTCGTCCTCTTCATCATCGAGGTCTTGCTCATCAATATCATCGTCATCAAATAATTTTTCATCATAATCATAGTCATCACGACGGCGGCGTGAATGAGACTGCTTTTTTTTCGTCGACGTATTTTTACGTCTACCAATAGGTTCAAAATCTTTACCGGACATGGTCGCTCCATATCACCTACATTCTTAACGTACTATCCTTGATTCTGACTTAAAATGTCAAAGCGTTCACAGAAGAAAGCTCTTAATTACATTTCATTACCTTACGCAGCAAATAATATCACTCCATCACCACGGACATCTATTAGAGCATAAAATAGCCTTGTTACGCACTTATCTTTGTCTGCACATCATTTGCATCGCTAAATTTTATCTCAAAAACTGCCAATGACATACCAACACGGCAAAAAAACAAAATAAACCCTATAAGCAATTAATAAAATTGAATATTTTTATCCGTGATACTTTACTTTCCAACTAAAAACACGCATACACGTAACACTCAATTAACCAATTAATATTTAAAGTAATTTTTACAGTTTACTCTATTATTCCATATCAAATAAAGCGTGTAGGATCCATATCAATTTTGTCGCGCAATGAGTGGATAAAAAATGCCTGAAGCTAGCTATAACTTTTTTCTGTTACGTTATGCAGATATTTACATCGATTTACTGACAGACAGTGAAACTCATGCCATGTCTGAGACATAGCATAACAACGCAAGATAAAAACGCTCTCAGTTAGACCTTCTATCACGACCCATATCTGGATTGAGTTGCTAGCGCACTTATCCATACCAACAAAAAATTAGAAGGCTCAAATTGACTGATGATGCTTTTTCACGGCGTGTTTCGTGTATATCTCGCCTGTTTTTTCATTCGCTTCTATTTAACGCCCCTCGGTATTCATCGCTTTTTTAGTTTTATTGGTAGGTTGCGTATTAGCAGGATCATCTGGCCATAAATGTTTTGGGTAGCGACCTTTCATCTCTTTTTGTATTTCTCGATAGCTGCCCTGCCAAAAAGCCCCTAAGTCTTGGGTGATCTGTAATGGGCGCATCGCAGGTGATAACAAAGCAACCGCCACAACGACTTTGCCATGAGCAACCGTTGGGTTCGATGTCTGCCCATACATCTCCTGCATGCGGATCTCTATCATCGGGGGCTTATCTAAAGAGTAGTGAATGCTTACACGACTCCCCGAACCCGCTAAATAGTCCGTCGGTAAAGCCTCTTTTAACCATTTTTGTTGCTCCCAATCTAAACGATGCATCAGCAGCTCCCCGACATTGATTTCTTGAAGTTGCTTACGGTGAGTTATTCCATCTAAGTAAGGCGCAAGCCAAGCTTCTAAGGAAGCCAACAAAGCCTCATCAGCCACATCTGGTAAAGTGGTATCAGCAAACCAACGTTGAGCCAATTGGCAACGGATCCGAAACTGCTGTGCAAACGGGCTCCAATTTAAACTTTCTAATCCATTTTGCCTTAGCCAATGTAACAATGCCTGTTTAATTTGTTGTCTATCAGGATGGGTTAATCTTTCAGAGCGAACAACCAATTGCCCACATTGCAACCGTCGCCAAGCAATTAAAGTGCCTTTTTGTTCATCCCACTCGACGGTTTCCTGCTGATAAAACAAATCAGGACAAGCCGCCTGCAAGCTAGCGATCTCAATAGGGGTTGCTAGACTTATTTTGGCATCTGCTGAGGTTTCAGGTTGCCAAAGTGTTGGAGCGATTAGCCACTCATTTCCTAACAACGCGTCATTTTCATCTAACGATGCCCCTAATCCACTTGCTAACTGATAGCGGCTTTGATGATCTCGACTTTTCGCGATACGGTCTGGAAAACCGCTCGCTAATAAAGTAGGTAACCACTCACTTATTAGCGAGACGTTTCTGCCAACTGCTGCTGTGACCGGATAACCACATAATAAAGTGGCACGTTTGCACCAACTCTCTGTAGGCTTATCCAAATAATAATAAATATCACTGTGAGCTTGGCGTGGAGGCTCTTCTAATATTGCCACTAATAACGCCGCTAATTTAATCACTTCATTATTTTGACTTTGCAAGGCCTTGTACAACACGGCGGCAGTGCGCACTGAACTTCCGAGTTCTGCGACTCCTCTTCCAAGCGGAGTTAGCTTACCGTGTTGATCAATCGCCCCAAGTCGACTCAGCAACTCTTTCGCTGCGGCTATTGCGGGTTGTGGTGGCAGGTTTAACCATTGAAGCTGCTCCACCGCTTGGCATCCCCACTGCAACAGGGATAACCATAACGAACTTAAATCACTGTGTAATATTTCAGCTTCACTAAATTGTGCAGCTCTTTCCGCTTGCTCTTGACTGAATAAATGCCAACAAATACCGGCTTCTAACCGTCCTGCTCGCCCAGCCCGCTGCTGCATGGACGCTTGGCTAATACGCTGTTTAACCAGTTTTGTTAGTCCAGTGCGAGGATTAAATAAGCCTACTCGTTCAAAACCGCTGTCAACAACTAAGCGAATGCCTTCAATCGTTAAGCTAGTTTCTGCAATATTGGTCGCTAAAACGACTTTACGTTTGCCTTCAGGGGCAGGCTGAATGGCTTGCTGCTGCTCTTTTATTGATAGTGCCCCATACATTGGGCATAAAAGTATGTCCTCACTAACCATAGAAGCTAGCTCTGAGCGAGTTCGCTCGATTTCCCCCGCACCGGGTAGAAAAAGCAATAGCGAGCCACTTTCTTGTTGAAGTAATCGCCAAACCGCATTTGCCACCTCTTTGTGGAATAATTTATTCGCATTGATGGGGTAAAAATGCCTTTCGACAGGATAGGCACGCCCTTCGGATACGATCACGGGGGCATCAGGGAATAGAGCCACCAGCCCTTGATCATCCAATGTGGCCGACATCAACAAGATTTTTAAATCATCACGCAGTGCCTGCTGAGTATCAAGCAGTAGCGCCAAGCCTAAATCCGCTTGTAAACTGCGTTCATGAAACTCATCAAGAATGACTAAACCGACCCCTTCTAACATCGGATCATCTTGCAACATGCGAGTCAAAACCCCTTCAGTCACCACTTCGATACGTGTGTTTACACTAACTCGGCTTTCAGAGCGCATGCGCAACCCTACCGTGTTACCGATATCTTCGCCTAACTGCTCGGCTAACCGTTTAGCGACGCTACGAGCCGCAATTCGTCTCGGCTCCAACATGATAATACGTCCGTCAATCACCCCACTTTCTAATATTAGCCGAGGTAAAACGGTTGATTTACCCGCCCCTGTAGGGGCATGTAATAACACTTGCGGAGATTGCTGTAAGGCCGTAAGTAAGGAATCACTAACGTCATAAATCGGTAACACGCGGCTGATAACTCCAATGATATTTAACATTTTCAGGCAAAGATTGTAGCATTGCTGCTTATTTCCTGAATACTGATTGCGGAGACAATATGGAGTTTATTCCCCCGTTACAACCAGCCACACTGATCAAACGCTACAAGCGCTTTTTAGCGGATGTCGTTACACCTGACGGTGAAGTCATGACTATCCACTGTGCCAATACGGGGGCGATGACTGGCTGTGCAACGCCCGGAGATAAAATTTGGTATTCAACATCGAATAACTCAAAACGCAAGTACCCACACAGTTGGGAAGTGACACAAACGTCACAAAATCATCTAATTTGTATCAATACATTACGAGCTAATCAGATCATTGCCGAGGCGTTGGCGCAAAAAACCATTCCAGAATTATCCGAATATAGTGTAATAAAGCCTGAGATGAAATACGGTTCTGAAAATAGCCGGATTGATTTCTTTTTATCTGGAGATGGGCTACCCGATTGTTTTATCGAAGTAAAATCTGTCACGTTATTGGAAAATAACCATGGCTATTTTCCCGATGCTGTGACTGAACGCGGACAAAAGCATTTACGAGAGCTAACAACAATTGCTAAAGAAGGAAAAAAAGCCATACTGTTGTTTGCAGTTTTGCATACGGGGATCTACGAGGTCTCGGCAGCAGCCCATATTGATAAGCAATATGCCACACTTTTGAAAGAAGCTATCGAAAATGGTGTTGAAGTACTGTGTTATCAAGTAGATATCAATACGCAAAAAATGCTATTGGGTAAAAAAATTAAGTTTACACCTATCAAATAATGATAGTTTATTCGCTGCTCAAAGCGAAGACGCATGGGTTCTGGAGGCTTAAAAAGGAATAAACACGCGCGCCTTCACAGCATTACAAAACTCATTGCATGAACGATTGCCAAGAGGGCACTCTTCTGCTATTTATAGCGACCTTAATTTTTCCCCCCTTTGGGGTTTTGTGAAATTTGCGTGTGTAGGAGAAGCATTATGCAAGAAGGGCAAAAACGTAAGACATCGTCCTTAAGCATTCTCGCCATTGCTGGGGTTGAACCCTATCATGAAAAAGCTGGCGAAGAGTACATGAACGAAGCCCAGTTGGCGCATTTTAAGCTCATTCTCGAAGCATGGCGCAATCAACTCAGGGATGAAGTAGACCGGACAGTTACTCATATGCAAGATGAGGCAGCTAACTTTCCAGATCCTGTTGATCGGGCAGCCCAGGAAGAGGAATTCAGCCTTGAATTACGCAACCGGGACCGTGAACGTAAGTTGATTAAGAAAATCGAGAAAACACTGAAGAAAGTCGAAGAAGACGATTTTGGCTTCTGCGAATCTTGTGGTGTGGAAATCGGCATCCGTCGTTTGGAAGCCCGCCCTACCGCTGATTTGTGTATCGACTGTAAAACATTAGCAGAAATTCGCGAAAAGCAAATGGCTGGCTAATCACTGATTATGGAGTCCTTAACGGCGCACTAACCTTGCGCCGTTATAAGGAAATCTAGTAATGAGCACCTCCACTTCACCCTATATTGGTCGCTTTGCACCATCTCCATCAGGTAACCTTCACTTTGGTTCACTCGTCACCGCCCTAGGTAGCTATTTGCAAGCACGCTCGCAAAAAGGTAAATGGCTGGTGCGTATTGATGATATTGATCCCCCAAGGGAAGTTCCCGGCGCGGCTGATAATATTCTAAAAACGTTAGCGCATTACGGCTTATATTGGGATGATCAGGTACTGTACCAATCAAAACGTCATGATGCCTACCGTGCTGCATTAGATGACCTTCGCCAACAAGGCAAAAGTTACTACTGCACTTGCTCACGGCAACGTATCAAAGCGTTGCAAGGGCATTACGATGGTCATTGTCGCAACCTCCATCTTCCAGACCATCAAGCGGCTATTCGATTAAAACAAACTCACCCCGTTTATCAATTTACAGATAGGCTCAGAGGCGAAATTGTGACACCAGCCAATGTCGCTGAAGAAGATATTATTATTCATCGTAAAGATGGTTTGTTTGCTTATAATTTAGTCGCTGTTGTTGATGATCATTATCAAAATGTCACTGAAGTGATGAGAGGCGCAGACCTAATCCCTACCACCTCACAGCAAATTTCGTTATATCACCACCTTTCATTGCCTGTTCCTGATTATGCCCATTTACCGCTGATCCTAAATCATGATAATAATAAGCTATCAAAGCAAAATCATGCCACAGCACTGCCGATGACGGATCCTCGCCCAGTAATATGCCATGCACTAACATTACTGAATCAACCGCCAATCCAGCACTGGCGTGATTTGAGTACCGATGAGATTTTAAAAACCGCAACGGATAAATGGCAGCTAGCGGCGATCCCATCTCATGATATTATTGACAATGCTTATGACTGAATATGACTTTTATGCGTTTAAGCATTCTCAAAGAAAGGCCAGTAAGCTATGATTAGCCGCTTATTTTGTTTAATGAATATTCGTAATGATATCGAGGTGTACTATTTTTAACCGAGTAGCAAATTTCTGCCGTAATATTTTATCGCGAAATGACAAGGACACGCGTGACGCACAGGCAGCCGGTGAAAGGCCAGTCACTTATTCTGACACTGCGACAGCTCAGTCCGTAGAACAGAACGCTAAACAAACAAAAACCACGGTTCGTCAGTCCAAACGTGCCGGTATTCAGGCAGAGAAATCAGAGACAATGACGACTGAAACAGATGAAAATATCACTGTAATTCCTCGTTCAGAGCATACTATTTCACGTAGTGATATTAGTGATAATGCACTGAAGGTACTTTATCGCTTAAATAAAAATGGCTATGAGGCCTACCTCGTTGGCGGTGGTGTACGTGACTTACTCCTTGGTAAAAAACCCAAAGATTTTGATATTACAACTAATGCAACGCCTGAGCAGATCCGCAAACTATTTCGTAACTGCCGGCTAGTCGGTCGTCGATTCCGTCTCGCCCACATTATGTTCGGGCCAGAGGTCATTGAAGTTGCCACTTTCCGCGGTCACCATGACCAAATTGAGTCGGAAGATAAAAACCGCTCCCAGCAAGCCAAAAATGGCATGTTGCTACGGGATAATATTTTCGGCTCTATCGAAGAAGACGCAATCCGCCGTGACTTTACCGTCAATAGCCTTTACTACAACATTGATGACTTCTCTGTTCGTGACTATGTGGGCGGCTTAAACGATCTTAAAGCGGGCATTATTCGCCTTATTGGTGACCCAGAGACTCGTTATCGCGAAGATCCTGTTCGCATGCTACGTGCGGTGCGTTTCGCCTGTAAATTGGATATGCGTATTGAGCCAAATACGGCGCAACCAATCCAACGTCTGGCACCGCTATTGCGCGAAATTCCTTCAGCAAGGCTATTTGAAGAGTCACTGAAACTGCTACAAGCGGGTCAAGGTTATGCAACCTATAACATGCTAAAAGAGTACCACTTATTTGAGCAACTGTTTCCGGTTATCAGTAGTCGCTTTACCAATAACAATGATTCGCCAATGGAAAAAATCATTGATCAGGTACTCAAAAATACTGACTTTAGGCTCAAAAATGATAAACGGGTTAATCCTGCATTTTTATTTGCAGTCATGTTATGGTATCCCGTTACGGAACATGCAGAAAAGCTGTCTCAAGAAGGTGGGCTTGCCTACTATGATGCTTTCGCACTGGCGATGAATGACATACTTGATGAGCAGTGCCGTTCGATTGCGATACCTAAACGTATCACCACCACCATGCGTGATATTTGGCAATTGCAATTACGCCTTCCTCGCCGCCAAGGGCGTCGCGCGAATAAATTAATGGAGCATCCAAAGTTCCGTGCTGCATTTGATTTATTAGAATTAAGGGCCAATGTTGAACGGAGAAATGAGCTTCAAGAGCTTGCTGTCTGGTGGGATGAGTATCAGCGTTCCAATAATACTAAGCAGCGTGAGATGATAGCTGAGCTAGGTAGTGCGCCAGTGCGTAAACGCCATCGCCCACGCAAGTCATCATCAAGCGCCCATAAACCAAATAAAAATCAGGGGTCATAGAATGGAGTTGGTCTATATTGTTATTGGCAGTAACCTTGGCGAGCCATTGAAACAGGCTCAACAGGCTATTGATGCGTTAAATGCGCTCCCAAACAGCCGTATAGTCAACACCTCTTCGATCTATCGTAGTAAACCGCTGGGGCCACAAGATCAAAACGATTTTCTTAATATGGCGGTTGCACTTGAAACTGAGCTTGAGCCAGAAGCGTTGCTTGATCATACACAACGCATTGAGCTGGAGCTTGGTCGAGTTCGCAAAGCTGAGCGTTGGGGCCCTAGAACGCTCGATCTCGACATTATGCTTTTCGGCAATCATATTATTAATACCCCACGATTGACCGTACCTCATTATGGGCTAAAAGAGCGGGAATTTATGTTATATCCGCTCAATGACATTGCCCCTGATCTGATTTTTCCTGATGGCGAACCGCTATCAGAAAGGCTCACACTCGTCCCACGTAATGGCCTCACCCTTTGGGATATTACAACCTAAACAGTGAACCTCCTAAACAGGAGGGGTCGTCAGTGGGATCTTTTCCGGAGGTTATTATAATGAAACCAATTTCTCTGGCTACTCTGGGTCAGTTTAAAAAAGACAAACACAAATTTGCTACCATGACGGCTTACGATGCCAGCTTCGCTCAGCTATTTGCAGAGCAAGGTATCCAAGTCATGCTCGTCGGTGACTCCCTTGGTATGACCATACAAGGCGAATCTAGCACCCTCCCTGTTACCGTAGAGCAAATCGCTTATCACACTCGCTGTGTACGCAAAGGTGCACCAGACGCATTTATTATCGCTGATATGCCTTTTATGAGTTATGCCACCCCTGAACAAGCTTGTGCTAATGCCGCTATTCTGATGCAGGCTGGTGCAAACATGGTAAAACTTGAAGGGGGTTGCTGGCTATGCGATACCGTCAAAATGCTGTGTGAACGTTCCGTTCCCGTATGTGGGCATTTAGGGCTAACGCCACAAGCCGTCAACGTTCTTGGTGGCTATAAAGTACAAGGTCGCGATGAGGTTACCGCCAACCAACTCATGAAAGATGCCATTGCGCTAGAAAATGCGGGAATACAGCTTTTGGTTCTTGAGTGTGTTCCTACCTCACTAGCCAATAATATTACAGAAGAACTACTCCTTCCGGTTATTGGTATCGGTGCAGGCAATGGTACTGATGGGCAAATTCTCGTCATGCATGATGCATTAGGCATTACGGCCCGCCCTCCTAAGTTTGCCAAGAACTTCCTTGCACAAGCAGGCAATATTCAAGATGCAGTTAAACTGTATATTCAAGAAGTTGAAGCAGGGATCTACCCTAGTGAAGATCATTCTTTTGAATAATTTTATTACGGCTCAATAATAAGGAATTCACCTATGCTTATCGTCGAAACATCTCCCATTCTTCGCCGTGAGATCCGCCGCTGGAAGCTAGAAGGTAAACGTATCGCTCTTGTACCAACCATGGGCAACCTGCATGATGGACATTTAGCTTTAATTGATGAAGCGAAACAACAAGCTGATATTGTAATTGTCAGCATTTTCGTTAACCCTATGCAGTTTGATCGCCAATCCGATTTAGCCAATTACCCTCGAACCTTGCAAGAGGATTGTGAAAAGCTGAAACGTCGCGATATCAATCTCGTTTTTGCCCCTTCTGTGAAAGATGTTTACCCTGAAGGAATGGCGCAACAAACTTTTGTTGAAGTGCCTGAATTATCATCAATACTTGAAGGTGCGAGTCGCCCTGGGCATTTTCGCGGTGTATCAACAGTCGTTACCAAACTGTTTAATTTAGTCCAACCTGATTTAGCGTTTTTTGGTGAAAAAGATTTCCAGCAATTACAGCTAATTCGCAAAATGGTGAGTGACCTTTCTTTTGATATACAAATTGTCTCTGTGCCTACCGTCAGAGCGAAAAATGGGCTTGCATTGAGTTCAAGAAATAACAATCTATCAGCAAGTGAACTCAAAATAGCACCACAACTATATAGCATTATGCAACAGGCGGCAGAGAAGCTAATTGCAGCCCCTGACAACGTTGAAGCAATTATCCAAGAAATCGATGATTCGCTTCGCCAAGCAGGTTTTACCCCTGATGAGCTATTTATTCGTGATGCCGAAACCCTTGCTCCATTGAGCAATATAAGTCAAAAAGCGGTCATCTTAATGGCAGCTTGGTTAGGGCAAACCCGTTTGATTGATAATTTACAGGTTGACCTACCCACAGTTTCAGCTTAAAAAAAACAAGCAAACACAGCATGACGATTAAAAATGGTAGACAATAATTATGTTTAGAAAAATGTTACAAGGTAAATTACATCGGGTTAAGGTCACACAAGCCGACCTTCATTACGAAGGCTCTTGTGCTATTGATCAGGATTTTATGGATGCCGCTGGGATCCTCGAATACGAAGCCATTGATATTTACAACGTCGATAATGGAGAACGTTTTTCTACTTATGCAATTGCAGGTGAAAGAGGTTCTAAAATTATTTCAGTCAATGGTGCCGCTGCACGTCGTGCTGCTGTTGGCGATAGATTGATTATCTGCTCATACGTTGATATCAAAGATGAAGATGCTCGTCACCATAAACCCAAAGTCGCTTACTTTGACGGTGACAATATTATGAGCCGTGTTGCCAAAGCAGTTCCTGTACAAGTCGCTTAACGCTATATCCCCCAACGGCAGTTAGCTTGTTGGGGGTTACTTAGCTTCCTTTTTTAGCCAAGCAAGAAAATACAGCTTTCATTTCGTTATTTGATCTTTTTCTATAACATTAAAAATTATTATATTAATCTCAGTAATACCTCTAGAAAATATCATTTAAATCACCATAGCTAATAAAAAAGATAATTATTTAACATCCCAATTTATATTAGATTGAAAAAAACATCACATAAAGGGGATGCTATGAATGATAATAGAAACAAGAAGACGTTTGGACTGTTATATACTCTAAAGATCCAATTTCAAAATATGCCTTCGTTTTCCAGTGGCTTTATTTATGCAAATAAAAAAAATCAAATCGAAATATTGATTACTGTTGATGCTATTAGTGAAGATGGAGAGCCTTATTTTAATAATGAACGAGAAGTGCAAGATGCCACTTATCTGTGTTCATTTTTTGATGGTAAACCCTTAAATCAAAATTGGCAAATTTCGAATGAAAAAGGGCCATTTTGTAAAGCAGTTAAGTATGACACAACTCTATCAAGGCGGGAGCCACCAACCCTACGAACGATAACCCGCTCGACATTTCAAATATCCAAGTTTATTTCATCCGACATTGTTAACCCCGCCTTAGAAATCGCAGTAGGAATTAATATTCCTGGAATAGGCAATTTTGACACCTCAATGAATGGAACACCTACTTTAAATTCAGGCTCTGTCTTTAAATCACCTAGCCGAATTTCAGTAAGCAGGATATCCCCTATCGATTATACAGATAATAGAAATGTTATGGTGATTGATAAAGGTTGGAAATATATCATGACCGATGCATTATTCCGCAATGGTAGCAATCGGCACTCCAGCTCTTATCGGAATTATGCAGCCATTATTCGCTATAAAAAAATATCTATTATTACAGCCAACAAATATAACATTATCGAAAAAAGGGTCTCGCCTACATTGCCTTATAGTGCTCCTTATAAAGATTGGTTTTATGGTACGACCATGCCCCATGCAATGAATTATGCCACCGATGATCAGGCGCTCGGTGCATACTTAACGAGTTGGTTTATTGAGACTCGAGATAGAGTCGGCTATTTTCACGCAATTAACGAAGGTTGGACAGAGCTAACCCACAAGAAAAAGCCGCCACTCTATTTTACAAGCATGAGAAATGGTGAATTTAATAAAAAAAATACGTTTTCTGTGTGGCCACAATTTAGCAACGATATGCCTAAACTTGCCCGCTTTTCAAATAATAATCAAAATAGTATCACCCTTGTTTGCCATCAAATCAATTTAGTGGATCACATTCCTCTCTATCTCGGTGCTGAATGCCGTGCTCAATCAAACACATCCTTAGCAAGCCATGTTGAAATTGTTGATGAGTTTGGCAATGAAGGCATCATGACTATTGAGTATCGCCATAATATTGATGGGGAAATTACTGTTTAAATCCGTTTTGTTAAAAGTGGCACTATTGATCTTTTAGCTTAAAATATTTGGAGCCAAAATGCTTAACTCACCCCCAGCTAAAAAATTCAAACAAATCAACCATCTTAGCATTCATTTTAAAGATAATCCGACTAATATTCATTCGGTTATTTATGCAAATGGATATAATCAAGTTGAGGTTATTGTTACTGCTGAAATCTTAGATGAAAATAATGACGCTTTTTTTGAAAATGAAAAAGAATTTAGAGACTGTATCTATTTTTGTTCCTTTTCAGATCAACAACTACTCGGTGATGAATGGATAATCTCTGAACATCGGGGAGACTATTGTAAAGCCGTACAGAATGAGATTACTCACATAAAAAATGCATCTATAGAGGCCATAAAAAGCACAAAAAGGATCAGTGCCTCATATTACTTCTCACTGAAAGAGATCAATCCCGGACATGAAATTGCAGTCGGGGTGAGAATCGATGGTGAAGGTTTATTCAATACCTCACAAAATGGCACTTTAAATCATAAAGGAGAAATTATTTTTATTGCGCCTAAGCGGGTTATCATTCAAGGAATTAAAAAAATTGATTATGATAATAATGAAAACATCACTATAACAGATAACGATTGGCAGGAAATCTCAAAAAATATTTCATTTCATATCAGTAAAGGGGCGATACTGGGGAATTATGAGCATAATTACGGGGTCATAAGACGTAAAACATTTAAAATTACAACGCATAATAAATATAAATTAAAGTATAAATCTCCTGTATATAGTTTACAACATATCCCTAAAATTAAAGATTGGTACCATAATCACGTGATGCCCCATGCAATAAAGATCGTTGGAGGGCCTTATTATAGCGGAATTTATGTTAATAGCTGGTTTATAGAGCCTAATAATATAGAGATTGGCTATTCCAATATATTAAATAAAGGGCTAAATAGGATTATAAAAGATATCCGCCAATCTCTTTATTGTACTGAGGAAAAAGATGGACGATTTGTAGGCGATACAACTTATGCGATTTGGCCTCGGCTGGAAGGAAATCTCGGTCCTCTTTGGTCAAAAACCACCTTAGATAAACACGCCATCACTATCGTCTGTCATCAAATGTATCTTAGAGATAAGAAACTCTATTATTGGGGATATTATTGCCCTGCCCCCTATCATGTGGCCGACCCTCTGCAAATTTTTATTATCGATGAGTATGGTAATAGGGGGAATATTAATATTGTATTTGAAGAGGATATGTATGGTACTGTCAGCGTTTAAATAACCACTTTAAGAAAAACGAGTCTTTATTATTTTCGTGCAACCGATTTTTATCATGACATTATAGCCAATAGATAGGCGGGGTATTTTGTTCATTCATCATTGTAGGGGATGATCTGCTCATCCCCTTTTGCTATCGTTTAGTTAAATTGCAAAACAAATTGTGCCGTCGCTTCTGCTTTCCCTGCTTTGACAGAATTACCATAACGGTAATATTCCGCTTTCAGGGGGACACGCGTTTCACCTTTTTCTAAATCAGCTAATTTAACAAACTCCTGATTAACTAATACGTTATCATTATTTAATGGTGATTTTACAACAAACCCAATACCACTGGCATTATTACCTTGCCCTTCATTATCGATTTTAATCACTGCATCTTTGCCATTATAACTCGCTGTATTGTTTGCAATGAGCTTGATCTTCGCTGAAACATTCCCCGTACAGACGATATTAATATGTTCCTCAACAGATGACGGCGTTGTCGGGAACCCTACGGATGGGAATGCCGTGGTCGGTACCCGAGGTAACGTAAATGACAAATCGGTATTTTTAGCTTCACAAGATGTCGGCGCGCTTGTCACTTTTCCTTTTAGTCGATAAGTATAACCAACTTTTGTCGAGCCACCACCTGGGTCAAACCGTTTAATAAGTATCGCCCCAATCACCGAATTATCAAAGGATGTTGCCGTCGGGTTATCTTTACCGGCATAAAAAATAACCGTTGCATCTATAGGCATAAGTGCACCTTCAGGAACAGGCAACACTTGTCCTGGACGATTTGTAAAAGGCAATCCTGATTTACTTTCAATTAAGACATAGACGATATTTACGGGGCCACCAGCATGCACATGGTAAGCGGGCTTCCCATCAATTTCGCCATAATATCTCGCTATAATGCCGCTGCCTTCACCGTATGTTGCATAAGCATAGACTTGTGAGTCAGGCCCACACTGCGCGACACCACCTCGTCCACTCTCTCGCACAAATGTATAACGAGCAATCTCGTCGTTCTTTTTGATCGCACCACTTAATTTAATGTCCACCATTGCGCGCATTGCAGAGTGATTTTGACCATCCCCTCCTTCAACACAATTCTGAGCCGCAATACTGCTATTTATCCCAGAGAACATTAACACCACGCTGAACGCTGCTGCATAGCCCCAATTAATCTGTTTTCTCATTATTCTTACTCCTTTCAGCGGCATTCTGAATTCAGGATATAAAGCCCATTTGTTGGCATGGTATTTTCGATGTTGTAATCCACATCACAGGATTCATTAGCACCCTCATTTTTCCAATTAACTTTAATGCGTCCTTTAGGCTTATCTGCAACTAAATACAAGGTATTAAAGTTAGAAACGAGATGAGTCGCTTCATCTTCTGTAACAGCTTTTGCACCTACCGGTAATTCTTTATTCGTTGGATGCTGTAACTTAAATAATAACTTGTAGCCTTTTTTAGCGTCGAAATCAGCCAGTATCAAAGCGCCCTTTGTTGGGATAACATTATTAATAATGTTATTTTCAATTTCGGTATCTTGTGGGATAGTTTTTGTATCAATCGCCAGTGTATTTTTACGATATGGCGCCATCCCCGGAACAATCGCTAAACCGTAAGCGTTAGTTTCAACTGACTGCCCATTAATAATACCGACACCTTGTGTCCCTTTGGTAAGAATCAATGCGCTTGTATCTTGCATTGAAGGTGCTAATACCACACCGTATTGAGTGCCAACAAATGCACCACTAATACCGTAATTAAAGTTTTTATGGCTATCGTTATAAGCGTACCCTGCATTAACGACTGCATAAGGGGAGCGATAAGAGCTACTTAACCCCCCTGAATAGCCCATACCTTTATTACCGTAGCCTTGATAAATATCCCACGTTCCACGATATAATTCGCCATAGCTGCCACTTAAACGTGCTGTTTGTGAAGTACGATGCTGGTCATCCGTTGATATGCCATAATTCACACTCATTGTGTTATTTAACACATCGAACGGAATACTGACATTTAAACTCAAATTGTATGAACGGCTGTTATCATTTTCAAATTGTCTACCTTTTGAATAGGTGTAATAGACACTGTAATGAACCTTATCGATATTACTGTTAAAACCAACATTATAAGATTGTTGTTTATGACCACTTGAATACTCATAAACAACACTATTTAAGTTAATCGAGCTTGAGCTATCGAGTATTGGTTGAGAAAGAGATACGGTGTATTCATTTTTTAGTTTTTCATAGCTGCCACGGTATTTTTCCTCATAAGAGAATGCGTCATCTATATTCATAAAATCAGCATCAAAATGACGGAAACCCGCTAAAGCTAAGCTCGTATTCGTTGTCTCAATATGTTTTGAGTAATTGACTCTAAATGCATTACCACTCAACGTAGATTGATTATCAACATCAGTACGAGAGTGCACAACATCCGTTGTAATTGCGCCAACCTCACCTAAGTTAAACCCTGTACCGATTGCATAGGATTGGTATTTTTTAGCGTAGAGTGCACCACCAAAAACGGTCACAAAGTCTGTTAATCCATAATAGATTTCAGCTTCATTCACATAACGGCCATCACCGTTATTATTCCCATCATATTCACCACTAGAGAAACTGTATTTAATACTGCCTTTTCGCTCTAAAAAAGCAATTGATGAGAAAGGAACAATAAAGTTAACTTCATTACCATTTGCTTCTTCTACTGTGACATATAGATTGCCACCATTACTCATTGGATAGTAATCTGTAATTTCAAATGGCCCAGCAGGCACACTTTTCTTATAGATAACTTGATCATTTTGTACAATAGTCACGATAGATTCAGAATTAGCGATACCATTTACGCTTGGCGCATAACTCGTTAAGTTATAAGGTTCCATTTGCCTATCTGATGCTAATTTAACCCCTTTAAATTTAAAAGAATCAAATAATTGCGAGCTTGTATATAATTCCCCTAGTGTTAGCTCACTTTTTATTATATTAATGTTTCTTGATAAGGTGTTGCTAATATTATTCCATTTATTCTTATCGTGCCGATTGTTGGCCCATGTGGAATAATTACGATAACGCCATGAGCCTATGTTAATTTTCGTCTGAATATTACCATAATAGTTATCATCGACTTTACCGCCTTCATAGGTGTTAAAAGCTGAAAAAGAGTAATTTAAAAATACAGCAGGAATGCCATCATCCCACTGTGCTTCTTCAGCTTTTCTTATGCGCTGCTGATTAATCATTGATTGCGGAACAGTCATTGAATACACTTTAGTATTTAAATCAAGTGACTGTGTCATATACTCAATATCATTAATATTGAAGCATTCTTGATCACCTTTTAAGGTCTTATGAAAATCTATACCAAAACTTTCCCAATCCGCAAAACTAAAACAAGGTGTAAGTTGTTCTCCACCATCTGCCCGAGGCATCATCACAAAGCTAATTTCTTTATTAAGAATTAAATTATTATTAATGAAAAACCTGACATGATATTTCCCTGGTGCTATATCATTTTCCCTAAACACATCCAGATCTTCATTAGTCAATTGCGTATCTGTACCTGCAATATTTAACAAGCTAGGTGGATAATAATCAGCAGCCCGCATTTCAAATGACAATGAAGCGAATACAATAGCCATAAACAGAGGTGAATATGGATACTTTTTATGATAAAGACGATTCATAGGCCTTTACTCTACTTTATTAGATTATTATTTTATAAGATATTGACTATCTAACCCTTTACCATAATCATTGATATAGTTTAGAGAAACCTTATTGGAACTAGCCCCTAAATTAGAAACATTAATTACTGTTTCAGAGCGTGGTTCTAAATAGCTTGGTGCTTCGACTTCTCTGTTATTAATTTTTATTTTTGCAATGTTAATATAAAATGGTGTTGGGTTAACAACCTTGACTCCAGCGGTAGAGCGAGACCAAGTTAACTCATTGACAACATCTTCAAGCTTTTTATCGGATAATGCTGTAGGTCGATAAATTAGCTTTATTTTGTTTGTCATTGAATAACGTAAAACGTTTTCTAAATCCTCACTACTCGGTGCCACAAATTTTACATTTAGCCAATATAATGCTTCTTGGTCACTCGGTAATGATGCTATTTTAGTCAGTTGAATCGTGTTTTTTTGCTCAGATTTTAGCTTAATTAATGGAGGTGTTACTGCAAAATCTTGTGTTATTTTTCCATTTTTATCTTCCACCCAAGATTGAAGTAAATAATTCCTATTTTTATCTGTATTAAATGCAACAACACCTTCGCTATTCTCTTTTTCGTGATAAATAACACGCGTTGTTTCTAAACCAAAGCCAGCATAGCTGGTTGAACTAGCAAGAAAACACAATAACAGTGTAGGAACTATTTTTTTCATAAACATAGGATGTCCTCCAAGAAAAAAAGTAACGCAGATTAATAATTGATAATCTGCGTTATCAAATTATTTATAAGTAATTTTATAATTTAATGTTGCGTCTGCTTGGCCTGCTTCTACGTCATCGTCTGTACTTACATACTTAGCAATAAAAGTTCCAGTCCATTGAGCACTGTTACCATTTACTTTTATTTCTTCACTTTTACTACCATTAATTTTTAATGGCTTGGATAGGTCATCTTCATTGTAAATACGGATACCCACATTTTTTGCAACGCCAGCACTACCTTTATTGTCCAGTTCTAAAATAGTTTTATCAAAACGGTTTTCATGACCCGTTAAATTGATAGAGATAGTACCTTGATCAGGACAGTCAATTAATTTAATTTTTAATTTACCATCACCACCAGTACCACCAACCTCATCACCTTCCTCAGTAAACTCACTAGTAGCAAAACGTCCCATTTTTACATCAGCATTTGGTGAGTTAGTATCATTCAGGCTAATAGTGCATGTAGCATTATAAATAAGTCCTTTAAACTTAATCGTTCCACTTTGCTCTTCTGCTGTTGCTGAAAAAGCAAATGCTGAAGCAATAACAGCCATAAAAATATTTCGAGTTGATAATTTTTTCATTGATATACCTTTACACTCTACATAGTAATTAATAGTAATGTTAATTATTCAGCGCGTAATTAATAAAATAGTATAGATATAGGTAAATATCGCTATTCTAAAAATTAATGCGAGAACATATTAAAGACTTATATACACAAATAAGAAATAGTTAAAAATTCATGTTACCCGACTGGTGAGTAACATGTAAAAAGAGTATATAACATTAAAGTAGTATTTGATTTGTGTAAGTTTTTCAAAACGTAAATTTTAGAGGTGACAAAAAAACAACTCACACATCACAACTCATTGTTATATAGGAATATTATTTTTTGATCTGCATCAAAAAATGAATAATTAAAATTATATACCTAAAATTACTTTATTATCATACGGTTATGTATAACTGTTTTTACTTACCTATATTGAACATCTTTATCTGCTCTGTAGTACTTTTTTACATTTATTGCGGGTAAAAATATAGTTTCCTTGTTGATTATTTTAACTTTTATAATAATTTGGTTTTCTAAATAAAAAATAAGGCTAAGATAAATCTCACTCATTTATCTTGGCTTTATTCAATAATTTTTTTCTTATCTTTATTGGTAAACAATATCGATAGTCATGGAGGCATTTGCAAAACCAGGTGTTACTTTTTCATTTATTTGTTTATAGTAACCCCGCATAAAAATATGAATGTCACCCTCACTCTTTACACTATTAATAATTTCATTTCGTACATTGAGCGTTAATGCTTTCCAATTATTTTTATCCATTGAATATTCTGTTTCTATCCCAACCCCCGTTGCAACGCCATCGACCGCATCAAGCGCTAAGACACTAGATTGACCAGAATAACTGTTACCTTTAGGTATAAATATCACTGGAATATTACTTGGACATTTCAAGCTAATTGACCAATCCGCCTTTGGGCTAGTCGAACCAACGCTGCCTCCCAAACCTGTAGAGCTTAAATAAATATCCCCTAAATTAATATTTTTAGTTTGGTTAGAACTTAAATCACAAGTTGAAGCTTTTACAGCACCTGTGATGTTGACTAACACATCGTAACTGTAAGCATGGTTTATAGTTAACCCGAAATAACTCAGCAATACTATCCGCAGTATTTTTTTAGTGGTCATATTAATTAGCCTGTACGACAAAGGTAACCGAAGCGTTTGCTTTACCTTGTGTAATTTTACTATTGGTTTGAACATAACGAGCACGCACTTTTAATTCAGTATTTCCCTTATTAATAGCTTCATTCTGCATAAAGTTATATAGCGTATTAATATCTCGGTTGACCCAATTGTGGAGACTATTTTCATAGCTTTGTAATTCAATTGCAGCTCCCGTTGAATATCCATCACCTTTATCAAGCGATAAATAACGGCCATTAGATTCTGAAACACCTTGAAATTGGCCATTTAATACACTCATTTTATCTGGGCAATCAAACTCAAGTGTAAATTCAATCCATTCAGACTGGGAATTTATTGCACTGCCAAAACCTCTAGGACTATTAGTTAGCCAAGTTCCTAAATCAACACTGATATTCCGTGTTTTGATACCACAAGTCGAATGTTTAATGCTTCCTGTATAATTGACCATTACTGTTGCAGAGGCCGAATTAATCAGAATAGGGATAAGGAATACGAGAAAAAAATAACGTATTAGATTGTAACCTTGTCTCATGGTATCAATCCTTTAGTCATAAGCAAACGTTAGTGTTAATGCTGCATTCCCTGAACTCGCTTTAACCTTTTTGGCCGTTTTAACATATTCAAAACGCAATGGAACGGTATAATTCTTTTTGCCTGCTTCCGTACGAAATAGAAGCTGATGATTATCGGTAACAACGTTTTTATCACCACCAACTTTTAATGCCGGAGAGCCATTATGAAAAACCTGCACGCCATAGCCAGGTGAGTCCGAGTTATCTGTTAACTCGATGAAATCACTGCCTATTTTAGAGGCTCTTCCATATTCACCTAATGTCATATAAACACGCATCTCAGCATTACAACTCATCTCAATACTTTCTTCTGCTAAACCAAACCTATAGCCAACATCAAACCTATTTACCCTATTTAGATCATGCTCCCCTAAATCGATATTTAATCTTTTTGTATTGATATTACAAGTAGAGGCTGTCGACTTTAAATGAGTATAGCTACTATCTATAAATCCATCATAAGTATATTGGGGATCATCGTCCTTATAACAGGTAAAAAATGCCCGAGCATCGCGAGAGATCTTTGTATCACCTTTTGGCGGGATACCATCAACTCTGACTCTTGCAAAGGCAATTTCAATCCTGACCTCAGTATCAGGTTTTTCTAAACTAAAAGGGCCACTTCCATACCTATCTTTTATTGGATACCACTCAGGATCACCATCCTCTCTAATTCCCCAAGCATAACCAACGCCTTTAACATTTCCAGCATAAACAGGGAACGCTTTTCCTCCAAAATTAACTGTTAGGCCTGTTGCGTACCTAGCATCATAAAATATCATTTCGGTAAACTTCCCTTGCTCTTTCGGGTTATTAAGGTTGCTTTGACAAACTGTTCCTGAATATATTTGCCATCCCTCCCCGATAATCGTTCCCGATGCGACCTCTCCCGCAGCATCATCAAACACTAATTCTGAATCAGGAAAAATGATCCTTGCAGAAATATCTGAACTTATAGCTATATTTGGGTAACCACATAGCAATCCGAGAAAAAATGCAATTGATGATAAATTTAATACTGTATTTTTCATTTTATCTCCGTTCTTTATTCACATATTGCTTGCAGAGATGCTACTGGCATTTGCTTTTCTTGTTCATTAAGTTGGTAATTGGCCATACACTGTTCATCTGTTTGATTTCCCCATTTAATATGGATCTTTCCTTGCTCTGGCATACCACTAAAATAAATATCACCATTATCCCCAACAATACCACCACTGCTTAATCCATCTTGTTCGGAAACTAATTGTCCTATTGAACCAAAAGGAACGGCTTTCCCATTGTGCGTCACTGTCAATAAAACACGATATCCTGTATATGTCTTAAACTCCGCTAACATTGCCGCACCTCTTGTCGGAACTAGGGTCAGTGCGCTTTTTTGCAAATCAACATTTTCTGGTAATGACGTGGTATCTAATAACACTTCATTCTGTGTATAGGCGCTGAGATAAGGAACTATCGCATAACCTCGCCAATCAGTTCTTATTCCTGTTTTATTTTTAACTTTAACCCCTTTTGCTCCCGGCGCCTTCACAATAGCAAAAGAGTCATAGATTGGCTGAGATAATGTCACACCATCAGAGTGCACAACAATGGCACCATTTAAGCCATAATTGGCGCGTTGTGAAAATTGGTCATAGCTATAGCCAGCATTTGCGATGGTATACGTACTTTTATAAGATAATGAAGCATTACCTTGTGCTTTTTGATTTCGATTGCCGTATGACTGCTGTACTGAATAATTTAAGTTATGATCATCCAACAGGGATCCACTCAATCCAGCCATATAATTACTATCCCCTCTGTTATTACTACTCATAGAGAGATTTAGCATACTATTATTAATCGATAGGCCACCAAGAGGTATGCTAAAAGAGAGAACAAATTGGTGATCAGCCTTATCGTAGCCTGAAAAATCAGAATAGCTATAATTCAAGGTATATTGGTAACCTTTATAGTTATTATTGTAACCCGCATTTAATGTCCGCTCATGACCACTTTGATTCCAAAAATCTTGCTGATAAGCGGAAACATAAAGGTTGCCATAAGCCTCTAAATCCTAATTAACCGTCGCTTGATAACGATTTTTTTTGCTATAAAAACTGTCTCGAAAATAATTAGCGTTAGCTTCTGGGAAAGAATAAAAGCCCTCTGTTGAATAACGATAACCTGCAAAGGTGACTGTGGTACCTGTAGTTAACAGATTTTTAGTATATTGAACACGGTACGATTGACCTGTTTTTTGTCGGTTATCAAATTGAGTAAATTTTGTTTTTGCTTGGGTCACATCTGAAGACAAAGCACCAACATAACCTAGGTTTAATCCAATACCCGCAGCATAAGATTGGTAATCTTTGGAAAATAGACCACCGCCATACGCCGTTATTCCTTTAGGTAAACCATAAATGACCGTTGCTTGCGCAAAATTAGGCTCTTTGCCACTGTTATTATTTTTAAATTTCCCGCCAGTCACTGCGTATTTCAATTGACCTTCACGCTGCATAATGGCTAATGAAGAAAAAGGAACGATAAATGAGCGTTCACTCCCATCGGCCTCTTTTACCGTCACCGTTAAATCTCCGCTCGTTCCCGTCGAATAGAGGTCGTTTATTTCAAAGGGGCCGGGTGAAACATAAGATTGATAAATAATATAGTCATTTTGTTTTATCGTTATTTCGGCATTACTTTGCGCAATTCCTCGGATGATCGGTGCAAAACCACGTAGAGAGCTGGGGATCATCGATTCATCTGAAGCGAGTTTAGCACCACGGAATTGAAAACCATCAAAGACTTCACTCGGCGTTGAAGTATCACCAATTGTTAATTGAGATTTAAGAGGATTAATGCCTCGTTCAAGGTAGGTTTCAATATTTTGCCAACGGCTTTGATTATTTTGATAAGAATACGTTGAATAATTTTTTAAACGCCAAGGGCCAACATTTAACCCACTGCGTAAGTTAACATAGTGGGATGACGTATCTGCATGAGAAGATTTATACCAAGTGTTAGATCCCCGATAAAAATAACTTAATACCAGAGCGGGTACACCATCATCCCATAAACTAGGATCAACTGTTCCAGACGCTGTTTTATTCATCGCTATCTGAGGAATAGAAATAATCAGCTTCTGGTTAGTCAATTCAAGCCGTGTATACGCATCTGGAATATACTTTGAAATATCTTCAATTGGCTGTGTTTCAGTTAAATTGGCAAAAGTAGGAAGGGTTTTAACATTAACCCCCCAATTTTCAAGTTCCTCTTTAGTGAGTACTGGTATTAATTTTTGATCCTCTTTGCTCTTAACAAAAACCAAAGATTTAGAACCTACTCCTCGCCCATTTAAGACGATATCTACATGATATTCGCCCTCCTGCTGTCCTCCAGGCGTTGAAAATTGCTCTAAACTTTGCAGTTCGGCTATATTTTGTCCATTAACTGGCGTTAACGAGTGAGGACTAAAATAGTCACCAGCAAACGCCATTGGAAGGCAAGCAACTGACAGAGTTAAACCTGCAATGGCTTTGCTGAGCGAATGAGGAGCAATCTTGCTGAGTTCAAATATGGATACTAAATTTTCTTGTATGTACTCTTCTTTATTAAAAATTAGCATAATAGTAAAATTCCATACCTGACTTTAATTTTTTATTATTTTAATTCTTGCTCTTGACTATCTGTTATCCCACCAACATCAGTCACGGCTTTCCACATCACTTTATTAACTTGAATACCTGAAATATTCCACGAATGCTCTCCCATAGGAGGAAGCATAACAGGCTCGTCGATAGATTTATTCCCTACTTTTAATTCACTAAAAGAGACATAATAAGGTGTTGGATTTTTACCCACTAACAGGTTGCCTTTTCTTTCAAATGTCACTTTTTTATAAGCAGCCCCTGCGTCTGCGCTCGATAATGATTTAGGGCGATAAATCAGTTTGATTCGATTATTAATCGAAATAGTCAGGTTATTTTTAGCATTAGGATCAGTCGGTGGAATCGACTTTACATTCAACCAAAAAACGCTTTCCTTATCGTCAGGTAGATCTTTACCTGTATAAACAATCCTCAATGAATTGCTGGATTCAGGTTCAATTCTAAATAAGGGAGGGGTGATAACAAAAGGTAACTTAGTTTGATTATTACTATCGAAATGATCAATCCAAGATTGAATTAAATATGGTGTCTTATCATTATTACGAACTGTAATGGAAGCTTCTTTGCTGTTTGCATCATAAATAACCCGTGTTCCACCAAGTACAACACTTGCATTCGCTTGGGTTACGATTAAAAAGAAGAAAAAAAGAGTAGATATTAATGTTTTAACCATAATGCTATCCCTAAATATGGGGAACATACCTTCTGATAATCACGTGTAGAATGATATGTTCCCATTAATGCTAAAACTTTGTTAAATTAAATCGAGAATTTTTCTCACTTTAATTATTATTGTTTATTTACTTGGCATTATTGGTTATAAGAAATTGTTACTGTCACATCCGCGTTAGCCACACCCGCTTTTACAGGGCCAGTTGTCACATAACGGGCATAGTATTCCTTCTCACCGCTATTATTAGCTCCTTTAAGTTCAATTTCACCCGCTGGTGCTCCAGGGGTAATATAAGCTGTATCGCTTTCAGCATGAGTAATACCAATACCAGCACCAACTTCTGTGGATGTTTTATATAAGCTGCTATTTGTACTATCCGCAGTTCCAGTGAAAGTGATCTTTGCTTTTTTAATAACATCAGGGCATTCGTTAAGTGCAATCACAAACTTTGTTGGTTTTGTTGTTTCATCGGATTTTTGAAAATGGCTCACCAACCAAGTGCCTAACTGTACTGTTCCTTCACTTGAGTTCTCATTATTTGTTTCGATAGTACAAGTTGATTCAACAAATTGCCCTTTAAAATGGATAGTTCCCGTTTCTTTACCATCAATGACATCTGCATTTGCAACGCCAGTGAATAAAGACATAGTGATAGCTGAAGTAACTAATAAGGCTTTATTTAGTTTCATCTTGATGACTCCTAAAATATATAATTTGTTATCTAATTCTTTTATTGGTATTTCACTATGAAATTACATAGTTTAATAAGGTTATTTCTTATCTCGACCATCCTGCATAGGAGTATATGCAATTTATGTGTAAAATCCAGTTTACGCGTGAAAACCGTTAATTTACATTAAAAACAAACAAATCACTAAACAAAACGCTATAAAAAAGAAAATCACAGAACAAAAAACCAAAAATAAAACACAAGGAAGCTATTAAATCCAATTTGAGGGATGAGAGAGTATTCAATATTCTAATACATAAATGTAAGGCAATATTTCACCCTACTGTGCTGATATCTCTACTATTTTGCGTTTGCTATTTTTTTTCGATATCAGAAAACACAATAAAATCATTATGTTAAGAACATCTATTTTTCCTACCCAACGAAAAATAAAAAAAATTTAAGATTGAAATTATTTTAATACTTTTTTGTTAGTTACATTTGAACATATATCGCAAAAAGACAGTTTAGTTATATTTATCTCATAAATTATAGTGATTATTTTTTATTAATATTATTTACGCAAGAAACCAAACTAAGTATATTTTCGTAACTGTATTCCATGTTAATTTCATGATTGATAAAAATCTGAATTGAATATAGGGATCTAACTAATCGTCGATAGATATTAAGGTATAAAAAAACCCCCAATAGTTAGCTAGCTATTAGGGGTTAAATTAAATCACTTTGAGATAAGAAAATAAGTTATATCGTTAACTTCTTAGCCCTCTCCCTTGCTCAATTAAATACCATGTTAATCCATAAAAAATCACAAAGAAGATCATCAATACACCTAATGTCACGGCAATTGATACATCAGCAATACCTAAAAAGCCATACCTAAAGCCACTGATCATATACACAATCGGGTTGAGTTTTGATACCGCTTGCCAAAAGGGAGGTAATAATGAGAGTGAATAGAATACGCCACCTAAATAGGTCAATGGTGTCAATACGAAAGTAGGAACTATGCTGATATCATCGAATGTTTTGGCAAAAATTGCATTTAATAACCCTGCCAGTGAAAAAACGATTGAAGTTAATAACAATGTAATTATCACCATACTCCAAGAGTGTACTTGGAGTGGAATAAAGAACAGTGACACGATGGTGACAAGTAGCCCAACCAAAATACCGCGAGCAACACCACCACCAACAAAACCAGCAATGATGACATGTGTCGGTACTGGCGCAACGAGCAATTCTTCAATGTTCTTTTGGAACTTAGAGCCAAAGAATGAGGAGCAGACGTTAGAATAGGAGTTCGTTATCACAGCCATCATAATCAAGCCAGGAACAATAAACTGCATATAATCTACCCCACCCATATCGCCAATTCGGGAACCAATCAGGTTACCAAAAATGACAAAATAGAGAGACATTGTAATCACTGGCGGTAATAACGTTTGTACCCATATACGACCAAAACGTGTGACTTCTTTAATCCAAATAGTCTTTAATGCGACCCAATATAGAGAAATCATTGTGCTTCCTCCAAACGAGCGGCATGACTTTCTTTTTTCACTAAGTTCACAAACAGTTCTTCCAACCGGTTAGCTTTATTGCGCATACTTAAAATTTCGATGCCTTGCTCATTAAGTTGGCTAAATACCCCATTTAATCCTTGCTCTCTTTTCACATCAACTTCTAAGGTCGACGTATCAATTAAACGAGTTTCATACCCTTTAAGCTCTGGAATAGGGCTTCTTGTGCCAAGGTCAAAAATAAAGGTTTCAGATTCCAGCTGACTTAATAATTGTTTCATACTCGTATTTTCAACTAACTCGCCATGCTGAATAATACCAATATTGCGACAAAGCATTTCTGCCTCTTCAAGGTAGTGTGTGGTCAAAATAATCGTCGTTCCTTGTGCATTGAGCTTTTTCAAAAAGCTCCACATAGAACGGCGTAATTCAATATCGACCCCCGCGGTCGGCTCATCCAAAATCAGTAGTTTTGGCTGATGCATTAGCGCTCGTGCAATCATTAAGCGACGCTTCATCCCACCGGATAGGTTACGCGCGCGCTCATTGCGCTTTTCCCATAAATCCAATTGAGAAAGATAGGTTTCTGCCCGTTGATGGGCTACAGAACGAGAAACCCCGTAATAGCCCGCTTGGTTAAGTACTATCTGTAACACGGTTTCAAATGGGTTAAAATTAAACTCTTGAGGAACTAACCCTAATTGTTGTTTAGCTTGTACGACTTGCTTGTCTAAATCATAACCAAACACTTTAACAGACCCACTCGTTTTATTGACCAATGAGCTAATTATTCCTATTGTGGTCGACTTACCAGCGCCATTAGGTCCAAGTAATGCATAAAAGTCACCATCTTCTACGCTTAGATCAATTCCTCGCAAGGCTTTCACGCCACCTGGATAGGTTTTGGTGAGCTGCGATAACTCAAGTGCGTAAGTCATATGTAAAAAACACCTTTATTCTTGGATAGGTTTGGGAGCAATATAATACTATGATGCCATTTTTTTCTGATCACTGTTATGCAGAAAAGAGAAAATAGGTATATGCTAACCAATTCATGTGGTTAGCCATATCAATATTGTCTAATCAGAATGAAATGCACATCATAAGGATGTAAAGATTAATACAACTGAATATTAATTAATAAATAAATGCTGTATAAGATTTTAACGTAAAGTAACACAACTAGGCTATACGTCATGATGAGAAAAATTGAAGAGCTGTTTGCTAACAACGAAGCATGGTCAGCTTCCGTAAAAGAAAAAGATCCTGAATTTTTTAAAGAACTATCCAAAGCTCAGAAACCGAGGTTCTTATGGATAGGTTGTTCAGACAGCCGAGTACCTGCCGAAAAATTAATCAATGCTGCACCAGGCGATCTCTTCGTTCACCGTAATGTTGCAAACTTAGTTATCCATACCGACCTAAACTGTTTGTCGGTTATCCAATATGCTGTTGATGTCCTTCAGGTTGAGCATATTATCATCTGCGGCCACTATGGATGTGGTGGTATTGAGGCTGCGGTTGACAATACTGAACTTGGCTTAATCAATAACTGGTTACTGCATATTCGTGATATTTGGTACAGACACAGCTCAATGTTAGGTGAATTAAAACCTTGCGAACGCTTAAATCGCTTATGTGAATTAAATGTCGTTGAGCAAGTTTACAACCTAGGTCACTCAACCATTATGCAATCAGCGTGGAAACGTGGGCAAAAAGTGATGATCCATGGTTGGGTTTACGGTATCAACAATGGTCGTCTACATGACTTGCATATTACCGCAGATAGCCGTGAAAGATTAGAGCTTTGCTACCGTGAAGCAATTGCTAAATTGACCAATAAAAAATAATTTTTATTTATCGCGATAAACGAATAAAAGGCCGTTCCATGGAACGGCCCTTCTTTTAACTAACGCATCGAATATTATTCACTTACTCTTCAATCAGCGTGACATGACCAATATAAGGTAAATGACGATATTGTTGTGCATAATCGATACCA
Organism: Providencia sp. PROV267; assembly: GCF_028477825.1. Lineage (NCBI taxonomy): Bacteria > Pseudomonadati > Pseudomonadota > Gammaproteobacteria > Enterobacterales > Morganellaceae > Providencia > Providencia sp. PROV267. The sequence goes on from NZ_JAMPLX010000005.1 coordinate 268,997, forward strand.
TACCCAACAACAAATTTGTCTTCGATTGAATATCCAATCCACTCGACAGGTACTTCAACCTCACGGCGTGATGGCTTATCAAGCAGAGTACAGATTGCCACGGATTTAGGACCGCGCAATTCAAAGATCTCACGAACCTTATTTAAGGTATTCCCTGAATCAATGATATCTTCAACAATCAACACATGCTTATCGCGAATGTCTTCATCTAAGTCTTTGACTATTTTAACATCGCGACTTGAGTTCATTGCGTTACCGTAACTTGAAACGGTCATAAAATCGACTTCGTGTGGGACTTCAATCTTACGGCATAAGTCAGCCATAAAAATAAATGAACCTTTTAATAAACCTACTAAGACCAGCTCGCCATCAATATTTTTATAATGTGCGCTAATTTTTTCAGCTAGTTCACTGACTCGCTGGCTGAGCTCTTCTTCAGAGATCATCACTTCTAGTGTATGTTTCAATTTCCCACTACCTATTTGTTTTGAATACTAAAATTCACATTTCTATGATAAGACGCAAAACGCTTTTAAGCCGCGACCAACAGCAACATTAGAAATATGAGAACAAAATTTGGAAGGAGTATAACAGAACTCACCATTTGTCGTAAAAGAGGATCCGATAACTTGTTATAAATTTTATAACTCATCTTTCACAATTTCAGGCAATATGGCCTTTTTATGATGAGAAAACGAATAAAATCAATAGCAATAGATATGAATAAAAGATGTCATCCTTGACTTTTTCACTTCAGTATTAGGGCGTAATGAGGGCATAGCAACATGGCTCATTAACGACCTAATACACAAGGCTAAGTGATATCACCTCAACTCACTGTGAAGCCCATCATCATGCCAGTATCTTCGTGCTCTAAGAGATGGCAATGCGCCATATAAGGATGCGCCTTGGTGGCAGGATGTTTAAATTCCACCAGCACCTCACTGACTTGGCCTTCAACTTTAACAATATCTTTCCAACCTTGTCGATGAGGCTCCACAACCTTGCCATTCTCTTTTAGTATGCGAAAGCGCGTTCCATGAACATGGAATGGGTGAAGCATCATATCGCCACGACCGGAAATAACCCATATTTCTTGGCGATTCATAGGGGCATCAAAGGCGGCTTCCGTCATCGAAAATGCCCGACCATTAATTGTATTGGCATTATGGATATCAAGTTCACCAGAGCCGGTTCCGCAGTGGCCTCCGCCATTACGCATACCGCCCATATTACCATGCCCCATCATGCCCATACCGCCATTTTCACCATTCGACATCATATGGCCTTGCATCATGCCACCATGTCCGCCCATATGACCCATCGCTTGCTCACCATAGCGCTCACGTAACATCATCATCCCTTGCATATCCAAGCGCATATCCATCATTAAATGAAAACGACGACGCGTTAATCCAGCCAATGAAGGGAGGGCGGGCAACGTCGCGAGCTGTTCAGACAATTTCCCCGCACCAGTACCCATTGTGGTTTCAATATGTAACACAGGTAAGGGTTGATTAAATGGCGCGATTGTCATGCCCATTTGATTAACAGGCAGTGTCAGCAAGTCAAAAGAGCGGCCATCCCTCGCATCAATCAGCACTTCAAACCTTTCCCCCATCAGGATAGGTAATTCGGTCACAGCAATAGGCTCAGCGAGCAATCCGCCATCACTTGCTACAACATACATTTTACGTCCATCACTGGTTGAGATGTTCAAGCTACGTGCATTACAACCATTAAGTAGCCTTAAACGCAACCAGCCTTTTGGTGCCACATGTTTCGGAAATACCGCACCATTGGTTAACATCAAATCCCCAAACCAACCCACGGCCGCACTCATCACATCCAATTGGTAGTCGATTTGCCCATCATCTTTAAGTCGCTTATCCTGTAAAATCACAGGGATATCATCAACACCCCATTGGCTTGGTAACCCATGTTTGTCGCTTTGTTCATCTTTAATAATCACAAGGCCCGCAAGCCCCATTGCGACTTGATAACCTGTTTTGCCATGAGTATGAGGATGGAACCAGCAGGTCGCCTCTGGTTGGTCGATGGTGAAATTGACTTGGCGACTAGCGCCCGGTTTGATGATCGCTTGTGGCCCACCATCCTGCTCCCCTGAAATTTCAAGGCCATGCCAGTGAACGGTTGTCTCTTCTGGTAATTGGTTAGCAATATGAATATTTACGCTCTGACCTTTTTTCAGGCTCAAAGCTGGGCCGAGTAAGTCTCCGTTATATCCCCACGTTGTCGTTTTTTTACCGGGAACAAATTGGGAAGCACCTTGTTTGATTGCTAATTGGATATTACCTTGGGCATCAGGCTCTAGCAGTGGAGGGATTGCCAGTGTTGGGTAATTTTCGGCTGCCACAGCGATACGGCTCCAAATCGGTAGTGCACTAGCCGCATAAGTGATAGCGCTCAACTTAATGAAATCGCGACGTAACATTGATAACCTTCCTTTTATTTATCAAATTAATAAACGAATTCAAACTATCTGGCTCCGTGGGTGATTACCGTTTAGGGCCAAAATATGGTTTAATGTCCAAAAATGATAAAGCTTCCCCTTACAGGAAGGTCAAGGAAACCATGTACTTATTAAGGGTATATTACACAGTTTTAAGAAAAATATACTTGACTAACAATTCTATTGTTATGTTAACGTTACTTGACATAAAAAACAGATAGAATACTGAATGCGCAAATTTACTGTAATTTTTTACATCATAACTCTGTTAGGAATAACCCATTCTGCCAGAGCATTGACCCCCAACGAAGCTGAAGATCTTGCTGATCTCACAGCGGTCTTTATCTACTTAAAATATGATTGTGGCTACACCCAAATCCCTGATAGAGAAATTGAACGAGCTATCGTTTACTTTGCTCGCAGCAATAAGTGGGATTTAGGGGATTACGATTCACACCAAATGACTGTTTTGAACAAAGAGAGCTACAATGACCTAAAAGGGATCCCGCTCCCGCAAGAATTTAAATGCCAATCTCTTGCGCGTGATTCATTAGGCTTATTTGCTTATGTAAAATAAACATCTCCCCTTATCGAGGGGAGTCAACGCTCACTGATCAGCCAACATCGCTATTACGCTTTTTTTTCGCCCGCTTTTCTTGCCAAAACATAGCAATGGAAGGAATACTTTGGATAATCACCATCCTAATGATGTGATTTGACATAACAAATCCAGCATCCAGCTTCATTGTGATTGCAGCAAACGTCATCGCTTCCATGCTTCCCGGTGCCCAAGCCAGCAACAATACCGAAATCGGATAGCCAGTCACCCATGCAGCAAACAGTGTGATCAATAAGGTTAGGAAAATATTAATAATGACCACTTGAGCCGATGAATAGATATTTTTGATCAATGACGACAGTGGAAAAACAATAAAGTGGTTACCAATATTCATCCCGATCAAAACCATACTGAGTTCAGTGATCATCACCGGAAAATGGATTTGCACATCTAGCCAGCCTTGGATCAGCGTCGCAGCACCTAATGATGTCAGCATAAATGGAGCAGGAACATGCATCCGCTGCAATACCAAGCCTAATCCTAACCCCGTTAATACAATGAGCGTTAACCAGAAGGTTGCTTCTAACGTCAAAGATGGCAGTACAATTAACGGCTGGGGATCCCCATTGCTACCTACCACGATCCCAGCTAACAAAATTAAAATGATGAGGCGGATCGTATGAGAAATGACAATTTTTTGTGGCGGGGTATGGGTATGATCTGTTAATGCTAATATGGCCGCCATGGCTCCCGGAACAGAGCCCAGCATCGCTTCTTGTTTTGTCCACCCGACTTTGCGATGAAACCAAAAGTAACTGAATGAAAATTGGACGGCTAAACAGACCACCAACATCAAAAGGAGTAGAAATAGATTTTCCACTTGCCCCAATGAGACTTGATTAAACATCAGCCCCACAGACGTTCCTAATGATATTTGGACAAATGTGAGCGTATATTTTGGAATGGCAAATTGAATTTTGAAGCGATTAAACACAATGACAGCAATGATTGGACCAAACATTAATGCGAGAGGTACGCCAAGATAAGTGAGGGTTCCACCAATTAAGGCACAAATAGCAATGCCTAAGCCCATCTTCAATAATCTTATCATCGCAAAATCCTATCACTGCGAGAGCAGTTAGCGTGCCTATATTATCTGTAATAGTCTTAATAGTATCCTCTTAATACTTTAAATTCATTAAATTATTAGATAGTAAATAACCGTATAAATCATCATTACCTTGAGAGATAAGCAAAATTATGACAATACGTATCACAACATCCCCGTCTGAATCTGAAGTTGCTCGTATTCATCAATCATTAATTAACTATAATTTGCAATTTTTCAGTGAAGATATTCATTCCCCATTAGCCGTATTTTATGAACAAGAAGGGGAAATATTAGGCGGAATAACAGGCTCAACACTCGGAAATTGGCTACGAATTAACTACTTTTGGCTCGAAGAGTCACTGAGAAAGCAAGGCATTGGATCACAATTAATACAAGCCATGGAGAACAAAGCGAAAGAGTTGGGGGCCAAATATGCACAAGTCGATACATTCAGTTTCCAAGCAAAACCTTTTTATGAAAAACAAGGTTATCAGGTGATCTCAACACTGATTGAGTACCCGATTAAGCATGAAAGGTATTATTTTATGAAAGCGTTATAAATCTATATATCAGGAACGATAGGTACTCCCCCTACCGTTCTTTTAGTGCGATATATCAGCACCCTTGGGCATTTTTATCCGCAGTGGCTTGGTTAATAATTGCTTTTGCCATCCACTGTGCGATTTCAATGACCTCAGCATCATCTTGTTTCCAAATATCTTTGAGTACTAAAAAGATTTCAGAACCATAAATGACTGAAAATGCTTTGATCACCTTATCAATAATTTCTTGAGGGTACTCATCTTTCATGGGAGCGGTCACCATCGTTAAAATGTCTTTACGGTTCCCCCTTTCAAGACGCTTTTCTTTAGGGTCTTGCGCCAGTGATCGCCCCTGTGCCCATTGTTGCAATGAAACTTGCAATGCCGCCCTCAATGCGCCTTCATGCTCAAACATCCGAGGTAAGGCAAATGATAATAACTCATCAATACGCTCTTCAGTTTTTTGGCTACGTGGTTGCCATGTTAAAATTGGCCCCAAGCTCGCATTAACGGTGGCAGCGATCAGATCACTTTGCGTCGGAAAGTAGCGATACGCGGTAGCCCTTGACACTCCCGCTTCAGCGGCAAGCTCAGAGACTGACGGCATGCTCCCTTTTTCAAAAAGCGCTAATGCTGTATTAACGAGTAAAATGTAAGTCCGTTTTCTTGTGCCTTTATATTCATGATTAGAATGTGTTAATGACATCGTCTCCCTCCCCTTAAAAACATTTCGCTACGATAAAATAGTGAATGGTTACTCATCATGACACTTTGCCATAATGACAGCTACCGATTCTTAAAGCACCTTGTATTTTTATCGTTCGCCTTAAAAAAAATTAAAACACAAAAAATTCAAATATGCCTTATTTATCAAGCCATAAAAGAAACCAATATCTAAAAATTATTGAACAACCCCAAAATGAGACTACAGTCTCATTTTACATTCAGCCAAAATGATACTATAGTCTCATTCAGATGAGAAATTAAACATCTTCCTAACCTGTAAGGATTTTCCTATGAAACAACATCAGGGATACATCTACATAGCAACAACATTAGATACTAAAAGCGATGAATTGTTCTATGTCTGCGATTTGATCAAAGAGACGGGTTTATCTGTACGCACTGTAGATTTGACTACGCAACCAACACAATTAAAAAGAGATGCAGATGTTAGTGCACAGACGGTTGCCAGTTTCCACCCAGCAGGTGTTGAAGCCGTTTTTTGTGGTGACAGAGGAAGAGCGATTGAGGCAATGTCATTGGCTTTTAGCCTTTACCTCAATGCACAAACCGATGTAGCGGCTATTTTAGGCTTAGGTGGCTCCGGCGGTACCGCGTTAATTACCCCCGCGATGCAGGCACTTCCCGTTGGTATTCCAAAGCTCATGGTTTCCACCATGGCATCAGGAGATACTTCTGGATATGTCGGTGCAAGTGATATTTCGATGATGTACTCCGTCACCGATGTCTCGGGCCTAAATGTGATTTCTCGTAAAGTGCTAAAAAATGCCGCTAACCAAATTGCTGGTTCAATCTATTTTAACCGTGAAGATAAAGTAGACGATGTATCAAAACCAGCCATTGCATTAACGATGTTTGGGGTAACCACCCCCTGTGTTCAACAGCTCACTGAGCAACTTGAATCACAGTATGACTGCTTGGTTTTTCACGCAACAGGCAGTGGCGGTAAAGCGATGGAAAAATTAATCGATAGCCATTTACTGCACTCTGTATTGGATATCACCACCACAGAAGTGTGTGACCACCTCTTTGGCGGCGTCTTAGCTTGTGACGACGATCGATTTGGTGCGATAGCACGAACACAGACCCCTTGTGTTCTGTCTTGTGGGGCATTGGATATGGTTAATTTTGGACGCCCATCAACGGTGCCCGACCATTATCGCCATCGATTATTTTACAACCATAACGCGCAAGTAACATTGATGCGCACAACGAAAGAAGAAAACCAGCAGATGGGCCGCTGGATAGCAAACAAACTGAACCGCTGCGAAGGTGAAGTGCGTTTTATTATCCCAACGGCAGGCTTCTCAGCATTGGATATTGAAGGCGCTCAATTTTGGGATCCAGAAGCCGATCAAGCCTTCATTGATGCATTAACTGAAAATCTTATAACAACAGAAAAACGCAAACTTATTTTGAGTCCATATCACATCAACTCACTGGAGTTTTGTGAACAAGTGATTCAATTACACCAGGACATTTTGAACAACAAATAGAGGTTCATCAATGAAACATAATCGCGAAAGCTTGCTGAAAAAATTCAAAGAGATGATCGCGCGAGGCGAGCCAATTATTGGCGGTGGTGCCGGTACAGGCCTTTCTGCGAAATGTGAAGAAGCAGGCGGCATTGACTTAATTGTCATTTATAACTCTGGCCGCTACCGGATGGCGGGTCGTGGTTCACTCGCGGGCCTACTTGCTTATGGTAATGCTAATGAAATCGTTATGGATATGGCTAAAGAGGTTTTACCAGTTGTAAAACATACGCCTGTACTTGCCGGTGTTAATGGCACAGATCCATTCTGCCAATTTGATCATTTTCTTGATGAAATAAAAGCCAAAGGTTTTGCGGGTGTGCAAAACTTCCCGACCGTAGGTTTAATCGATGGTAACTTCAGAGCCAACCTCGAAGAGACTGGGATGGGCTATGGTTTAGAAGTGGATATGATCCGCCTAGCCCATGAGAAAGGCTTATTAACTACCCCTTATGTTTTCAGCCGTGAAGATGCTATTGCAATGACCGAAGCGGGTGCAGATATTATCGTGCCTCATATGGGGTTAACCACGGGGGGCAATATTGGTGCAGAGACAGCATTAACACTTAAAGATTGTGTGCCATTAATCAATGACTGGGCTAAAGCCGCAAAATCAGTACGCGATGATGTTATCGTTCTGTGCCATGGTGGCCCAATTGCGACCCCAGAAGATGCGGAATATATTTTAGCGAACTGCCCAGACTGCCACGGTTTCTATGGTGCAAGCTCCATGGAGCGCCTACCAACGGAGGTCGCTCTCACTGCAACAACCGAAAAATTTAAATCAATTAAACGTTAGTACTTTAATACTCAATGAAAGTTGTCCATGGTAATCATAAACCGCTAATAATAATGCAACTTTAATATCACGAGTATCTATGGCTTTGCCAACACCAGGGCACCTACTTCACCGTAGGTGCTTTTCTTTTTACAGCCTGCCAGAATTGATTCTCTTACTTATCCGTTTGTCTTTGTTGCGTTCAAGGAAAAACAAAGCGTTCGCTGCGCCATCATAAAAATAGCCCGATCACCTAAAATAAAACTCAGATTATCACTCTGCGCGACATGGCGATATTGCGGGGGAAATAAGCGGTAAACCAACGTTAATGGTTTATCTAAAAAGACTAAATAGGTCAAACGGAATTGGCATGAGTGTAGCAAAAACAATCATGCCATCCAGTGATTACACTAACTTAGCAATCAAGCTATCGAGATCACCTTGCAAGAAATGCACTGGTGGGATTTCAATCACGGTATATGCTCCGGCAGATTGTTTCATCGTCGCTCTTGCCGCAGAAACCATAAATTGCGATGTCAGTGCAGGGTTGTTAATTCGCATTGAGTACTCAAATAATTGATTATGCGTTGCTCCAGAAACCCCTTTATGCGTCATATGGACACCATGGCCAACATCTTTCAGCGCGTCCACACTATCAACTTGGCGAATATGGGTCTCATCGGATGAGAAATAGCTATCGGCTTTAATCGCGTTAGCAACGTCTGCAAAGTTTGCGCCCGCATCAAGCTCAATATAGACCATACGGCGGTGAACGCCAGTACCCAACGGAATCGTTACCGATAGTGCGTCTTTAACGCCATCAATAGCTTTAGCTGCAACACTGTGCCCCATACTCATTCCTGGGCCAAAGTTAGTGTAGGTGACCCCTTTTGGCGCCATTGCCAACATGAGTGTACGCATAATTGAATCAGAGCCCGGATCCCAACCCGCGGAAACAACGGCAACGCTTTTATGCTCTTTCGCAACGTTATCTAACCGTTTTTTTAGTGCCACAATATCGGAGTGCACATCGAAACTATCGACGGTATTGATCCCCTGACTTAAAACTTTCTCAGCTAAATCACCAATCGCCCGTGTGGGTGAGCATAAAAGCGCCACATCAACTTTGCCTAATTTTTCAATATCATCGACAACGGTGTACCCCGCTAATTCTGCTGGGATATTTTGTACATTACGGCGTACCACACCGACAAGTTCAAAATCATCCGCTGCCAATACCGCTTCGAGTGCATAACGGCCAATATTTCCGTACCCCACTATTGCGGCTTTAATTTTTGTCATTGTGACTCCTTTACTGTTCTGATGTTGTCTTTTTATATTGATATCATAACTATCAATCAGGAATAAATTAGCAGAATCATCATTATTAAACAAAAGATTAACTTTTCCTTAAATAAGCACCTATAGACTCTATTAACTCAACATAAATACGGGTAAAATCTGCCTGCTTTTCCTTTATCCATATGAATTTTATTTTAATTATTTTGAAGGTTCTCAATGCATCAATCCGATGTCACTGAGAGATCACTCTTTTCTCTCAGTTGGCCAATATTTATTGATATTTTTCTTCATTTGGCCACATTACTTATCAATACCTATATGGTGAGCCATGTTTCAACCGCCTACCTTGCGGCAATGGGCGTGGGGAATCAGGTATTTGATCTTTTTATTACCATATTTAACTTTATTAGTGTGGGATGTAGCGTTGTCATCGCCCAATATTTAGGGGCTGGACGCCGTGAAAAGGCCAGCCAAGCTATTCATATTTCTATCGCTTTTAACTTTCTACTCGGTTTTTCCAGTGCTCTTATCGCGCTGTTTTTTGGATATAAAATCCTCAGTATCATGAATACGCCATCCCATCTAATGGAAGATGGTTATGCTTACTTGCATATTCTTGGTATTTGTCTAATCCCCGAAGCCATCTCCATCATTCTTGCTGCTTGCTTGCGTGTGTACGGCAAAGCTCAACCCGCTATGTGGGTAACGCTCATTGCTAACGTGATCACTGTTGTTGGTAATATGATTGTGCTATATGGCTTTTTTGGTCTGCCGCAATATGGCCTTGAAGGGGTAGCATGGTCGACGGTAGTGGGCCGTATTGTCGCCGTTATCTTGCTGTTCTGTCTGTTATTCTATGGATTAAGGATCAAGTTTACGCCACAGCTGCTGGTTCGCTGGTCACGTACAATGCTAGGTAAAATACTGCATATAGGCTTGCCATCTGCGGGTGAAAATTTAGTGTGGATCCTCCATTTTATGACCGCATCTGCGTTTATCGGTTTAATGGGAGAAACCTCTCTTGCCGCGCAAACACTCTATTTCCAACTCTCACTCTTTATCATGCTGTTTGGTATCTCTATCAGTATTGGTAATGAAATTATGGTGGGACACCTTGTTGGCGCTAAGCGTTTTGAAGAGGCTTACCGTCGTGGAATAAAAAGCTTAAAAATGGGCTTTTATGTCACGATTGGCGTGGTATTTTTCTTTTGGTTATTCCGTTCCCCTATCCTTAACAATTTAACGGATGACCAAAATATTATTCATGTGTTATTACCGCTGTTTCTACTCTCTGTTTTTTTAGAGCCGGGGCGTACTATCAATATCGTCATGGTTAACGCTCTTAGGGCTTCAGGAGATGCTCGCTTCCCACTTTGCACCGCCATTATTTTTATGTGGGGAGTCGCCATTCCACTCGGTTATTTCTTAGGAATAAAAATGGAAATGGGCTTATTAGGCATTTGGATTGGCTTTTTTGCCGATGAATGGTTACGTGGTTTAACTAACGCATGGCGTTGGCGTTCTCGTCGATGGCAAAGTAAGAGACTTGATCTCGAAAGTGAGTCTTAAAACCAATATTATCCTGCCTATCGCTTAGGCAGGATTTTTTGTGATTAAGCTCAAACTTGAAATTTATTTTTTACTATTCGCATCTTTATAGAAAAAATTTCTCTCAAACAATTTTATCTTCTCTAACATAGTGAAAATTTTCTCCCAATAATTCTTTAAAATATCCTTATTAAACAGGTGTTCTTTAGGGGGAATTCATTATGCAAGTTCAAGCTCAGCCACTTCTTTGGCAGTATTTTATCCATGCAGTAAAACAAGAAGTCAAACCTGCTTTAGGTTGTACTGAGCCAATCTCTTTAGCCTTAGCAGCAGCAAAAGCCGCTGCTTGCGTTGGTGGTACGGTCACTCGTGTCACCGCATTCGTTTCCCCTAACTTAATGAAAAATGGCATGGGAGTGACCGTACCGGGAACGGGCATGGTGGGTCTCCCAATTGCAGCGGCATTAGGTGCTGTTGGAGGGGATGCCGACGCTGGGCTAGAGGTATTAAAGTCAGCCTCAACGAGTGCCATTGAACGCAGTAAAAATATGTTGGCGCAGGGCCTTATTACTGTCGATATTAAGCATCCCTGTGATGATGTGATCTATTCAGAGGCAACGGTATTTACAGATAAAGGCTCAGCAACTGTCGTTATCGCGGGTACTCATACGCATGTCGTAAAAATGATCCATAACGACACTGTTATTTTTGATAGCACCCAACAAATGCAACAAAATGAATCCCCTGTGGATTGTGCTGCCGACGTGACACTTCCCCCTGTCACGGCCAAAGCTGTTTATCAATTTGCAACACAAGCGCCATTTGAAGATATCCGCTTTATTTTAGAAGCCGCACATTTAAATGATGCCCTGTCTCAGGAAGGGCTACGCCATGTTTATGGTCTGCATATTGGTAAAACGTTGCAATCTCAGCGAGATAGAGGCTTGCTGTCGAAAGATCTCATGTCAGAAATTATGATCAGAACATCGGCAGCTTCAGATGCACGTATGGGTGGAGCCGTATTACCCGCAATGAGTAATTCCGGCTCAGGTAACCAAGGTATAGCGGCGACAATGCCTGTTGTTGTCACTGCTGACTACTTACAATCAACAGAAGAGCAGTTAGCTCGCGCCTTAATGTTGTCACACTTAATGGCAATCTATATCCATAATCAACTGCCCGCCTTATCTGCGCTGTGTGCTGCAACAACAGCCGCAATGGGAGCTGCGGCGGGGATCGCTTGGTTGCTAGAATCACGTTATGAGGTTGTCGCAATGGCAATTAGCAGTATGATTGGCGATGTCAGTGGTATGATATGCGATGGTGCATCAAACAGTTGTGCGATGAAGGTTTCAACCAGCGCTAGCGCCGCCTATAAAGCCGTGTTAATGGCTCTCGACAACAGTTGTGTAAGAGGCTCTGATGGCATCGTGTCCGACGATGTAGACCAATCCATAGCTAACTTATGCGCTTTAGCTACCGGCTCTATGAGGCACACCGATGTTCAAATTATTGAAATAATGGCTGCAAAAGCGCGCTAACATAATCAAAATTCAAGAAAAACAGGCCACTAATTATTCGTGGCCTGTTTTTTTTATGGCATCTAAAAATATTAAAAAAACAGATAAAAACAGTAGAAAATAACTAAGATAATTCTTACAATAATACTTAAATATGGGTTTGTAGATAATTTAGCTCAATAGAGGTCGAGCATAGTGCTGTTGCTCAATAAAATGTAGATGTTAACCAAATAATCGGTAATTTTTATTTAAACTTGGCATGTATGCAGTGGAGCGTTATTTAATATATTACAATCATTATTATTTCTTATTTATATAGCAAAAAACCAGAAACCTATAACTTATTGATAGTAATAATTTTTGATTTATTCATATTCATATTTTTTTATACTTTATTAATACTTTCTAACAATTCCCCGTTAAACATTTCTTTTTGTAACATGTTTATATAACAACTATTAATTGTTAATAATCTTAGTTGTTTATCTCGAATTGACACATAAAAACCAGGGTTATAAGCATATAATACTCAGTTATTGGTGCTCAAAAAGTATCAATAACCATTTATCGCATTGATTTTATTAGATTTATATTAATAGAACCATTACTCCATTTATGGGTTTTACTCGTATAATAAATAAATTCAGACTATCGGATATTTGATCTAAAAAAAAATAAGATTTATATTTGTTTTAGAAATAAGAATAAGCTCACATAAAAACATAACTTAAATAAGCAATACGTTTTAGCATATTGCTTGTTGGCTATAATTTATTAACTTTATCTACACAGAGGTTTTTAATGGAAAGTGAAGAATTGAGTATCGATAGTTTTTTTTCATCTATTTCATTAGCTATTGGTCGAACGTTGAAACGACTTAGGCAAAATCAAGGTTTAACTGGTGCCGATTTTGGTCGTTTAGTCAATCTTAGCCAACAGCAAATATCACGCTATGAGTGTGGCATTAATCATATTAATGTCAGCATGCTATTACTATTATTAGAAAAACTCGATATTACCGTTGGGGAATTTAATACTTTACTTATCGAAGAAATTAATTTAACCCCGATCAAAAATCACGTTGATTTAGATAGGATATTAAATGTTTGCAAAAATAATGGTGAGAAAACTGATCATTATGTAACTTCAAAATCTTCATTATTATTTGGCTAAATCGCATTTAATAAACTTTCAATCTCCTTTTTTCTCAGTCCCTTGCAGTCAAGGTGCCGCTGTTAGGATAGACACGTAAGTTAGCCCTGTTTGGCACCCTAGTGTATTTGCTAGTAAAAGTGGGTTAAAAAATCTTGTTATTATTGGTTATATCAGTGGAGTAAGTCGTGTTTATTTCAACAGAACCAAGGCCGAACTAATAAAATGGCCAATAAAAACAACGATACTAAATTTAGTATCATTGATGGTGAACGTTATATCGCGATAGTATCACTAAAAGTATAATAGCAAATTAACTTATCACGCTGGTTTTTCGTTTTTCTATCAACACAAGCCAATGGATCATTTAATTACTGATTCTTTATACTAATTCATAATAGAATAAAAATGAGTAAGGTCGATAATTTATAACCATTATTTTCTATTAGAGCACACTTTTACCCTTCCAAACCTAAAATTCCCCTTAAAATAAAGAATAAGTTTCCTTTTGAAATTATTAAAATTTAGTTTTGATATTTTTGTACCGTTCCTATGAGACAAGAAATTTAACCCATTTAATTTTGGTTAAGTTAATATCGGAACCAATGAAAAGCTATGATGTTAAGTTAAGATTCGTATGTTTATTATCGCCCCTTCCCTTAGCAGTCAGGAAAGGGGTTATCGATATGTTTATAGCTCTTCATTATTCGTCTGGAGTTGTGCGAATTTTTGGCGTATTTCATTTTCTGGTAAATTAATCCCAATAAACACCAAAACACTGTGACGCGGCTCATTCTCTGCCCAATCGCTATCCCAATCAGCACTATATAAGCGTTGAACCCCTTGGAATAGTAGCCTTTTCGGCTCGTTTTTGATTGATAAAATCCCTTTATAACGCAATAAATTATCCGCAAATCCTAGCAGTAGAGACTCCATAACATCAGAGACCGCCATTAACTCAACAGGGTAATCAAATTCAACAACGATAGAATTCACTTCATTGTGCTGTTTAGGGGTAAAGCGGAAAGTGGGTTGATTCACTTTCAGTTGTGAATCGAGTAAAAAACCTTGAATATTAAACAGTAAATCGAGGTCAATCTCACCATGGGTCACGGGATAGATGGGTGCCCGTGCATTGATGCGCTGTAAGCGTTCAATTAAGCTTTCATGCTCAGGCTGAACATCCGTTTTCGTTAATAAGATCCGATCAGCATAGCCAATTTGTGCCTGCGCTATCGCAAAATCATCAAGTTGCTTATTTGCATGAACCGCATCCACCAATGTAATAATGCCATCCAATAAATAACGTTCACAAAGCACTTCATGAGAAAAAAAAGTTTGAGTGATAGGACCGGGATCTGCCATTCCTGTGCACTCAATCACTAAGCGATCAAAGTCGAGTTTCCCACTATCTAACCCATCAAGTAAATCGAGCAAAGCATTTTCCAACTCATTAGAGCGGCTACAACAAATACAGCCATTACTCAATGTCGTTATTTGTGTCGCACGATCACCAATTAAGGCATTATCAATTGGCACTTCACCAAATTCATTTTCGATGACTGCGATTTTATGCCCATGATCTGCTTGAAGAATATGGCGTAGTAAGGTGGTTTTGCCCGCACCGAGAAAACCGGTCAAAATCGTGACAGAGATTGGTTTCATTGTATTCCTCATGACGTCATTAATTAACAGCAGCGAAATCCACCTTTACCGCTTCCACCATAGCGCGCATCTTGGCGCTCACGAAAAAACTCTTTATAAGTCATAATCGGTTTGTCTGGATGATTATCTTTCATGTGCTGTACATAGGTATCATAGTCAGGAATGCCTATCAACATACGTGCAGCCTGCCCTAAGTACTTACCTGTTTTGCCTAAATTTCCAAACATATGCTCTCCAATACAGATGCCCTACATCATGTTTACTCACAATGCAGGGCACCATTTTATACACTAAAGATTAGTGTGAAGATGAGGTTTTCACGCCCTCTTTAGGCACCGGTACATAAGGTGTTTCAGCATCGGTACGCTCTGGGTTTTTATACGCCTTCATCGCTGTTCTGATACCATAGAAAATAATACCGTAGACAACAACTAGGAATAGGATACTTAACCCTGCGTTTGTGTAGTTATTGATAATAATGTGATTCATGTCAGTGATTTGCTGAGCCGTTAAGTCAGCACCACCCGCCGCAATTTTCTCTTTATAAGACTTAGCTAAATAGAGGAAACCTTCGAGTTGAGGGTTATCACTAAACAGTTTCAAACCTAATGCCCAAGTTGTACAAATCAATAACCAAACCGCTGGTAACACAGTGACATAGATATATTTACTGCGTTTCATCTTAATTAAGACTACGGTGCTGAGCACCAAGGCAACTGCCGCCAGCATCTGGTTCGAAATACCAAACAGAGGCCATAGGCTCTTCACGCCGCCCAGTGGGTCAACCACGCCTTGGTACAATAAATATCCCCATAAACCAACGCATCCGGCTGTACCAATAATCCCAGCCAACAGTGAATCGGTTTTTTTCAGCACAGGTACAAAGTTACCCAATAAGTCTTGTAACATAAAACGACCTGAGCGCGTTCCTGCATCCAATGCAGTTAAGATAAACAGTGCTTCGAATAGGATACCAAAGTGATACCAGAAGCCCATATCAGCAGCAGGTATGATTTCATGGAATACATACGCGATACCTACCGCTAACGTCGGTGCTCCCCCTGCACGGTTCAATACGGAAGGCTCTCCGATATCTTTTGCCGTTTGCATAATTTGCTCAGGTGAAATCACAAAGCCCCATGAACTGACGGTTGCCGCAGCATGTGCCGTAACATCTTTCAGTTGTGCTAGGATTGCCGCACCGTCAGCACCACCAAGCTCATGCAGATTCGGCATAGTGATACCTAAAGCGGCTGGTGGAGTATTCATCGCAAAATAGAGGCCAGGTTCAATAATTGAAGCTGCAACTAGCGCCATGATCGCGACAAACGATTCCATTAACATCGCACCATAGCCGATATAGCGAGCATCTTTTTCGTTAGCCAACAACTTAGGCGTTGTCCCTGACGAAATTAAGGCATGGAAACCCGATACGGCACCACAAGCAATCGTAATAAATAAGAATGGGAACAGCGTGCCTTTCCAAACTGGGCCACTGCCATCAACGAACTGAGTGACCGCTGGCATTTTTAGCTCAGGATTTAAAATCACAATCCCAATCGCTAAACCGACAATCACACCGATTTTTAAGAAGGTAGCGAGATAGTCGCGAGGCGCCAGAATCAGCCAAACAGGTAATAATGCAGAGATAAACGCATAACCAACTAAAACATAAGTAATTGTAGTGTCTTTAAAGGTCAGTGCAGGACCCCAATATGGGTCATGAGCGATAACACCACCGAACCAAATCGACAAGATCAGTAACACAATACCAATGACCGAAACTTCCCCCACTCGTCCGGGTCGGATATAGCGCATATAGATTCCCATAAACAGCGCAATCGGTACTGTTGAACATACCGTAAACACGCCCCATGGACTTTCTGCTAGTGCCTTAACTACGATCAACGCTAATACTGCAAGGATAATGATCATGATGAGGAAACAGCCGAAAAGCGCAATGGTTCCCGGAATAGGGCCAAGCTCTTCTTTAACGATTTCCCCTAATGATGCACCATTACGGCGAGAAGAGATAAATAGCACCATAAAGTCCTGTACTGCACCAGCCAGTACCACCCCAGCCAATAACCATAAGGTGCCTGGTAAGTAACCGACTTGTGCTGCTAAGACAGGCCCTACAAGTGGCCCTGCACCTGCGATTGCAGCAAAGTGGTGACCGAATAGAACGTTTCTATTTGTAGGAACATAGTTCAAGCCATCATTATTAATGACCGCGGGTGTCGCTCGCGTTTCATCGAGCTTCATCACTTTTTTCGCGATATACAAACTGTAATAACGATAAGCAATGAGATAAACCGCCACAGAAGCCACAACAATCCACAGCGCACTGATGTGTTCTCCGCGTCTAAGTGCAACCACACCTAGACAAATCGCACCGATAATCCCAAGGATCATCCAAGGAATGTGCTTTAAAATACCATTTTTGTTCATAAAACACCCTTCTGAGGTAAAACGAACTTCTCTTATGTTTTATTGACTTATCAATAACAAATCGATTCAAAGAACCGTTCTTTATCATTACTAAGTCTCTTTTTGGCAGTCGTTATCACCGTGCAATAAGAAAAAATTTGAGCTCTGCCATGGTCTCTATGGTAGAAAATATCTATTGGCGAATGTCTAAAGTCAGTGCGAGCGGTTGCATACAAAATTAAGCGGTCAGTTTTTCACTGCGAATGGTTTTATCGAAATGGCAAAGACGAAAAAAGTGTGATTAACTTAACAATAACAGTTGATTATCAATAAGTTAATCATATTAATGGAAATGGTATAAATGAAATGGTTTGTTAAATAAAACTCGAATAGTCGTAAATCTCACGATGCAGGATGAGCGGTTATCCTATTTCCTTGCAGATCAATCCATACCCAATGGCCACCAACCCACCAGCTATGCTCACCATCCGTTTCCCGTTGGCAACCTATTCCTACATGGGCTTTCCCATTCTCAAAAGGGTAGGCGCAATCATAGTTTGCTTCAATCACGACCTTGCCTGTTTTTGCCTCAGCAAAACCAATTTTGTCACCTTGGCGGATACGATAAAGCCCATTTTTAGGCTCATCAGGCCAATTATCAAAATAATAAGGTCGATAGGCTTCATTGCCCTGTTGGTCGACCACAACTATTCCTTGATTAGGGAGATTTTTTAAACAAAAGCGATATGCAGAGTCGGCTTCAAAGCAATTTAATGTTTTTTCTGGTGCTTCTATCAATTGTGCAAATTGCTCATGTAGTGAATCAGCAAATAACATGCTCGGTAATACGCATAACAGCCCAATCAAACCTTGCTTCATTTTCGACTTCCTCACCCCAATCAGTTGTATTAATGCAATATAGCGGATGCCACTAATATTCAAACTAAGAATACAGCGAAAATCAGCAAATACTCTAATAAAAAACAATCAGTTAATTAGCTCATTTACTTATTAATAATAAGAAAACCCCAAAAAACCTTAATAAATTAGATTTTTTTATCCTTTAAAAACAATAAAATACTAAAACACCGAGAAAAAAACACACAACTTTCATTTTGATACTCTTCACATAAACAACACATTATTCACACCTTAATAAGATAAAGAGTTATTGTTAATAACATGAAAATAAATTGTTATAGCAACGCTACTTTGATCAGGGGAATAACTGTATGAATAATGAAAACTATGATTACATCATTGTAGGAGCAGGTTCGGCTGGCTGCGTGCTTGCCGCACGGCTTATTAAAGAAACCCAGTCACGCGTTCTTTTGATTGAAGCCGGAGGAAGTGATAATCATCTGTATATTCGTATGCCAGCTGGGGTAGCTAAAATTATTGCCCAAAAAAGCTGGCCCTACGAAACGGAACCTGAACCACATGCAAATAATCGCAAGATGCAGATAGCACAAGGTAAAGTTCTCGGAGGCAGCAGTTCTGTGAATGGCATGATTTATATTCGAGGCCAAAAACAGGATTACGATAATTGGGCGCAAATCTATGGCTGTGATGGCTGGAGCTACCAAGATGTCCTACCTTGGTTTAAGAAAGCCGAACAAAATGAAAGTTTATCTGATAGCTATCATGGTACCGCAGGGCTGCTTCCTGTCAGTGAAAACCGTTATCGGCACCCTCTTTCTATGGCTTTTATCCGAGCCGCACAAGAGCAAGGGCTTCCTTATGTTAATGACCTTAATGGTGAAAGCCAACAAGGAGTCAGTTTTTATCAAACAACAACGAAAAATGGCGAAAGAGCAAGCACTTCAAAAACTTATCTTAAGAGTGTCGCACAAAGCGATAAACTTACAGTAAAGCTTAATAAACAAGTTAACCGTATTATTATCCGTGATGGTGTCGCTGTTGGGGTAAGCTATCAGGATAAAAATGGTGGTGAAGCCGATGTTTTCGCCCAAAAAGAGGTGATCATTTGTGCCGGCGCGATGGGCTCCGCGAAATTACTCATGCTCTCAGGTATCGGTCCTAAAGATCACCTCTCATCATTAGGGATTGAAACGGTCGCTGACCTTCCTGTCGGTAAAAACTTCCATGATCATCTTCATATGTCCATTAATGTCACAACCAAAGATCCTATTAGCCTCTTTGGCGCTGACAAAGGTATCCATGCTATAAAACATGGCTTTCAGTGGTTAGCTTTTCGTAGTGGATTATTAGCATCAAACGTACTTGAAGGTGCTGCATTTATTGATAGCTGTGGTCAAGGTCGCCCCGACGTACAAATTCACTTTTTACCCATACTTGATAGCTGGGATGATGTTCCCGGCGAGCCACTGCCCGCGACACATGGTTTCACATTAAAAGTGGGCTATTTACAACCTAAGTCGCGCGGTGAATTACTCTTGCGTAGCAAAGATCCACAAGCGCCACTAAAAATTCATGCCAACTATTTAGCCGCACCGGAAGATATGGAAGGCTGCAAACGTGCTGTCAAATTTGGGTTAAAAGTACTTGGGTCGGAGGCACTACAAGCGGTTAGTAAAGAGACATTAATGCCGCCAGCACAGGTTCAACATGATGAGGCAGCATTAGAGGAGTTTGTACGTAACTTTTGTAAAACCGTCTACCACCCTGTCGGCAGTTGTCGTATGGGAAAAGACACAGCAACTTCCGTGACCGATTTACGCTTACGTGTGCATGGCATTAAGCAACTTCGTGTCATTGATTGCTCTGTGATGCCAGAAATCCCAAGTGGTAACACCAACGCTCCAACAATCATGATTGCCGAGCGTGGCGCGGCAATGGTGATACAGGATAACCATTAACGCCAATGATCGCCCACTCACCCTAAGTGGGCGATAATAATGCCATTACCCATTCACGGTTATGGTTGCCGCTGCCTTCTTCGCCTTATTTAACGCATGATCGATAGAATCCGCAATCGCCAAGGCAACACCTAAGCGGCGGGTTCCGGCAATTTCAGGTTTACCAAATAAGCGTAATTGAATATCCGAATCTAACGCTTGCCCTAACCCCGAAAAAACAACATCACGACTAGACAATTCAGGAAGGATCACCGCCGATGCACTTGGCCCATATTGACGGATTGCCCCGATAGGTAGCCCCAAGAAAGCACGCACATGAAGGGCAAATTCAGATAAGTTTTGTGAAATTAAGGTCACCATACCTGTATCATGAGGCCGAGGCGAAACTTCATTAAAAATGATCTCATCACCACATACAAATAGTTCCACACCAAATAAGCCATACCCACCTAATGCAGTCACAATTTTGGCAGCGGCCGCTTGTGCATTTTCCAATGCCTTTTCACTCATTTGTTGTGGTTGCCATGATTCTCGATAATCCCCTTTTTCTTGGCGGTGCCCAATAGGCGCACAAAAATGAATACCATCAACGGCATTAATGGTGAGCATCGTGATTTCAAAATCAAAATGGATCATTTTTTCAACGATCACACGCCCCTGACCAGTACGTCCACCTTCTTGCGAATAGTGCCATGCTGCTTTGAGATCCTGTTCGCCGCGCATAACACTTTGGCCTTTACCCGAAGAGCTCATTACTGGTTTGACTATACAAGGGAAGCCAATCTCTTTAGCTGCGGTCACAAAATCCGCTTCAGTCTCAACAAAACGATAATCTGAGGTCGGTAAGCCTAATTCTTCTGCCGCAAGCCGGCGGATCCCTTCACGATTCATGGTTAAATAAACCGCATTAGCAGAAGGCACCACTTTTTGCCCTTGTTGCTCCAATTCCACTAAGGTCTTGGTCGCAATCGCTTCAATTTCCGGCACGATAAAATCAGGTTTTTCTTTCTCAACAAGTTGGCGAATTGCCTCTCCATCTAGCATGTTAACGGTATAACTACGGTGAGCAACATGCATGGCGGGCGCATGGTCATAACGATCAACCGCAATAACTTCAATGCCCAAACGCTGGCACTCAATCGCCACTTCTTTCCCGAGCTCTCCTGAACCGAGCAGCATCACTTTTGTTGCAGAAGGACAAAGCGCTGTACCTAATTTATTCATGATGGATAACCTTGTATAAAAAAGCTGATTTCATGGACAAGATTATATACGCAATCGTTTGCTTAAACCATAAGAGATCGTATTTCACTTCATTTATCGCAATATTCGCTTAGCATTACTAACGCTTATCACGACCTGTTACATAAGGGACACGTTTGTGATATTCGTTGTAGCGCTTATGCAGCAAGGCAATAATACAGCACAGTAATCCTAACCAAATCAATGAGAAACTAACCCCTTTCACCCAATCAAATAGTTCATTAAATAAGAATACAGCTAATAAGAATTGGATCGTTGGTTCAATATATTGGGCAAGTCCTATTACGGTTAATGTTGTGCGTTTTATCGCCGCAGTGAAAAACAGTAATGGAATAATTGTCACCGGAGCCGCAAGCATATACAGCAGCTTGATTTGCCAATCCCCCGCCTCGACAGCACTCGTGCCATTAGCGGATAGCCACCATGTGATCCCAATGGCGACAGGCAATAGCCACATCGCCTCAACAAAAAGGGAAGTGATAACATCAAAACGAATAAATTTGCGGATCAAACCATAGACGGCAAAAGCACTTCCCATCACAAGGGCAAGTAGAGGCAATTCACCATACTGCCAGATTTGGAAACAGACACCGGAAAAAATCAGCAATACCGCCATTTTCTCGGCTAAAACTAGCCGTTCATGTAAAAATACGACCCCAAGTAAAATAGAAAACAGTGGATTAATAAAATAACCTAGGCTGGCAGCAAGTACTTGCCCATGGGTTAATGCATAAGTGAATGCCCCCCATGATATCGCCATAATAGATGAACTAAACAAACATAAAATAATTGAGCGTTTATCTGCCCATACTTGTTGCCAAAGCGTTTTATTTTTAATCAGTAAGCGAATGGCTAATAAAAAGGGGATCGACCAAATTACACGTTGGGCGAGTAGCTCTAAAGGTTCAGCGCCGGGCAACAAACGGTAAAAAAGCGGTGTGATCCCCCATAAAATATAAGAAAAGATAGCCAATGCTACCCCTGATCTCAGTAACATAATTAACCCAAAATTGATGTTTTCTTAAATAAAATTTCACTATAAATATCATACACTTTTATTTATCAATTTGAATTAATTAACATCACTATTCACATCCGTAAAGCCCTTCTCAACGTTCGCGAATATGTAATGGTGGTTGCTGGTGAATAAATGCCGTTAGCTCTTGCTGGGATGGCGCTGCACTGATTGCCCCTTTACGTGTTGTCGCTAATGCACCACAAGCTGTTGCTTGTGTAATGACTTTCATTAAATCGTCATCATTATCACTCACTCCAAATTGGGCGATGGCCGCAAGCAATCCAGCCATAAAAGCATCACCAGCCCCCGTCGTATCAACACTTTCGACACGATATGCGCTAATGCCGATTTGATGAGTATGGGTTAATACCAAGCAGCCCTTCGCTCCCTGAGTGACAACTTTCAAACGGGCAGGATAATTCTTGAGTTTCTCTATTGCCCTATCCAATGTCACCTCCTCAACAAGCCACAATAACTCATCTTCCGAGAGTTTCAGTATGTCTGCCTGATAAGCAAATTCATCGACCTTGGTATGCATTTCAATAGGATCCGACCACATTTGAGGTCGAATATTAATATCAAAACTGAGTAATCCCCCCGCTTGCTGAATTTTATCAATTGCTTCATTTAATGATGCGCGGCAAACTGGATGAACAAGCGCTAACGAACAAAAATGCAGTATATCTTTTTCAAAACGCGGTAAATTTTTGTTACTGAGAAATTGATCTGCCGAAGGTGAAACTAAAAAGGAAAACTCACGTTCACCGTTTTCATGTAAAGACACTAACACCGTACTCGTGCGATACCGCTCATCAAATTCCATCGTGCTAGTATCAACACCGATATCAAATAACGTCTTTTGCATAAAATGACCAAAAGCATCTTCGCCTACGCGCCCAATAAAACCACTT
The DNA here is from genome assembly GCF_028477825.1 of Providencia sp. PROV267. Classification (NCBI taxonomy): domain Bacteria; kingdom Pseudomonadati; phylum Pseudomonadota; class Gammaproteobacteria; order Enterobacterales; family Morganellaceae; genus Providencia; species Providencia sp. PROV267. The sequence goes on from NZ_JAMPLX010000005.1 coordinate 292,388, forward strand.
GGTATCCCTAATTTTGCAACACCAGCAGCGACATTCACAGGAGCCCCACCAGCACAGGCTTCATATTGCATACTGTGCAGAGGAATTAAATCAACGACCGCATCACCTAAAGACCAAACTTTCATATTCACCCCATTCGAAGATTGAATGACTCGACATACAATTATTACATTAACACAAATTAGTACTGGAAAACCCAGATTGTTAACGTTAACATTTAAAGCTTAGAGTATAAATAAAAGACAATATTAACGCACGTGTTATATCGCCTCATCCTATTTATGGATCAATGTGCATTACCTAATCTTTTTAACAATAAGCACTGATAAACAATCGGTACACGTAAAGGAGCTATGATGAAACAACGTATTGAACAAGCATCGATAGCGCTTGAAACAGCGAGACAATCTCTAAACAAGCAATTTTATCCTGAATATCATCTTGCCTCTTATGCGGGTTGGTTAAATGATCCAAATGGGCTTGTTTATCATAATGGTCTATACCATGCTTTTTACCAACATCATCCCTACAGTTCAGATTGGGGACCAATGCATTGGGGGCATGCTACGAGTCAAGATATGCTCCACTGGTCACATCAACCTATCGCCCTCGCACCGGGTAATGACTATGATCGCGACGGTTGTTTTTCAGGCTCTGCGGTCAGTCATCATGGAAAACTATACTTATTTTACACCGGTCATATTTGGTTATCCGATGAAGGGGATGACAGCGAGATCTATCAAGCGCAGTGCCTTGCAGTGAGTGAAGATGGCATACATTTTGAGAAAAAAGGTGTCCTTATCCCTCCACCTGAAGGTTATATGCACTTCCGTGACCCAAAAGTTTGGTATCAAGATTCCCGTTGGTGGATGGTCGTTGGTGCAAGAGACCATTTAAATCAGGGGCAAATTCTCCTCTTTAGCACAGAGGATCTACTTAATTGGCCTAGTGAATACCAAGTTTTGGCTAAAACAGAAGATAAAAATGTTTATATGTGGGAATGCCCTGATTTTTTCCCTTTAGGCGAACAGTTTGTCACATTATTTTCCCCTCAAGGCAAAAAACCATCGGGTCATCAGTATCGAAACCGTTTCCAAAATGGCTATCTTGTGGGTCATTGGTCACCGCAACAGCCTTATGAAATAACTCACCATTTTACCGAAATCGATTTTGGTCATGACTTTTATGCGCCGCAAACTTTCTTATCTAAAGATGGACGGCGTATAGCGATTGCTTGGATGGATATGTGGGAAAGCCATATGCCATCAAAACCTCACGGTTGGTCAGGCTGCTTTACCATCCCAAGAGAGCTAACCTTGAACAACCAAGGTAAAATACAGGTAACCCCAATTAAAGAACTGGCATCGTTACGGCAAGAAGCTATTGAGATCACACCTTGTGTGTTAGAAAAAAATAGTGTGATTAAAATGTATGATGATGCCAAAGCCTGTGAAATTGAATTAATTTGGGATTTACAGAATAGCCCGGCTGAAAAATTCGGTTTTTGGATTGGCAATGGTGCTCAATTCTTCATTGATGGGCAGACACAAACCTTAATGCTCACCCGCCACTATCCAGAATATGTTATTAGTGATTACCGCTGTGCGCCGTTACCACAAACCCAGTATCTCAAAATGCGTGCTTTTATTGATAAATCTAGCATTGAAGTTTTTATCAATGAGGGGGAAATGTGTTTTACCAGCCGAATTTATCCGCAAGAAGGGGAGCGAGCTTTAACTTTATTTGCCATAAACCAGAAAGCCAAATTAATAAAGGCGACATTATGGCCACTGCATAAAGCGGTCGAATAACCACTTTTTAAGGATCGCGAATAAACCGTGATCCTTTCATTAAATTGATGAGCGCTCCAGAAGGTCACAAGAAACATACTGTGTACCTTCAATTTTTCGTTGTTCAATAATATGTAATGCTGCCTCCTGCCCTAACTGATAGTGAGGCAGCACAACCGTACTCAATGGTGGATAAAACAGCTCCCCAACCGCAATCATATTGTCATACCCCAATACGGCAACATCTTTAGGTATACGCAGCCCTTTGCTCAGCAAAACCTGATACGCTAAAAAAGCGATACGATCATTACCACATACCACAACATCAAAATCAGGTTTACCACTTTCACAATGCCTATTAATAAGGTCGATCACATCCAGATAATGTTCATCACCAAGCGCTAAGTGATATTGTTTTAATGCCTCTTGTGGTAATCCAGCCGACTTCCATGAAGATTCAACCGCTTCTCTACGGGTCTGTCCTGCTAATGTTTCTTTTGGAATATACAAACACAAAGGGCGTCGATAACCTTTTTCAATCAGTTTGCACATTGCATGATACTGCCCGTGGTAATCATCAGGGATATAGGCAGGAAAATTCTGCTGTGGGTCAATACAGTTTGCCAATACAAGAGGATAAGTATGTAGCCCTTCTGGTATAGATACTTCTCTTAGCCCCATTGTTGTATAAATGATACCATCCGGCCGCTGCGACAATAATTGTCGTACAGCACGCTCATTATCATCATTTGATGTGATATTGACCACAAAACTACTCCAACCAAACTGCCTTGCGGTCTGTTCTATTGAAAGAATAATTTCAACTGAGTAAGGTGTTGTAGCCGTATCAAGCGCAAGTACACCAACCGTGGATATTTTCGACCCCTTCCCACGAATTTTTCGAGCGGAAAAATCAGGAACATAGTTAAGTGTTTGAATGGCTTGCTGCACCTGTTTTAGGGTATCAGGTTTCAGAAGCTCAGGGTTATTGATGGCTCTTGAGACTGTCATCAATGAAACATTAGCAAGTCGAGCCACATCTTTTAAAGAAGCCATTACGTGTTTTCACTCAGCCATATAATAACGAATGAAAATTCTAACATGATAAGGATAAAAATCACCTACAGGAGTGATTAAATATATTTGTGATTATTACAAATGAAACTATACTAAATCTAGTATTAGAGCTTTTTATGACTACTATTTTACGATATTATCATTCCATTACATAAAAAAATTTTATAATATATCTAAAATATATAGTGAGATAAACAAAGTATACGTGTTTCTACTTACCATATAGTAAGATATTTATTATTTTTTACTTAATGACACAAACGTTAACCATTAACCCTACTTTTATATTAAATTTACCTAGTCGCGAAATATAATATAAATTAAGGTCGTTAAAGGTCCGTAAATACATTAATAATAAATCTAAAAAATTAGCAAGAAAATATTACCATTAGCTTACGTAGCAATCTGGCTCAACGTATTTTTCAAATTTTATATGAATATCAAATCAGTGTAACAGGAGTATGGTGATGAATAACACCATTCACGTAATCATAGAAAATGATAATGTCATTAAGAATAAACTGAAACTAATGATGGAATCTTTTGGTTTCAATTTTAAGTTCTATAATGATGAAGATTTATTTACAAGTAATTATACGTACCCTCAAGAAGAAGGAGCAAAAGAGTGTGTATTAATATTCCTAAACAGTGAAAATAATCATATTGGCAGATTGAATAATATCAATGGTTCATTAGGTATCATCCCTTTTATTATCCTATCAGAAAAGCCATCTGTAGAGCTTTGCCGTGAAAGTTTCAAATCCGGCGCATTTGATTTCTTTTCATTTCCATTTAAAGATTCGGATATCGCGCATGCTGTCAGCCATGCTATGGAATTGTTTGCTAATGAGCATTCTGAGCTCAAGAAATACAATAAATTAGCAGATAAATTTGATCGTCTTTCCAATCGAGAAAAAGAGATCATGGATATGATCCTAGAAGGTAACACGAGTAAGGAAACTGCTGAAAAATTAGCACTTTCACCAAGAACGGTTGAAGTTCATCGCTCAAATATTTATACAAAACTCGGCATAAAATCGTTACCGCAATTAATACAAGAGTATGAATATATAAATACTTACTCTAGAAATTTATGACATCATTGATTATCAATGCACATTGTCGATAATATTAATTTAGCTATTTAGCTTTAATTAATTAAAAAATTTAACCATTAATATATTTTTATTTTGAATATTAAGGTTTTTACAGTTTTAATTGCTATAGGCCATTTTCATGGCTAGATTAGTTAATGTTCTGGGCTGCCACATGTAAACTTGCAGTGTGTCAGCCTCCTTCGCCGATATCGTTAATGTTACTTAAGTGAATTATTATTTTCACCGTGAAATAATTTCGCATATTAGTTTTAAGTTATTTCACTTATCTCCCTCTTTCATATAAATAACCGCCTAGGTGCACTCAACTTTTCTTTTAAATTTAAGTTACTCCCCGTTAAATCCTATTCTCTAAAAATGCTCTTAATCTAAAAAAAACGGTTCAAAACTGACATCCAAGTATCAATGATTAGTCAATAATAATGCCGTTACTTCATTTTTCTTTAATTTTTGTATCAGTAAGCTGACACCATGAAAATTTCAGGAAAAGGGAGCAAACGTTTTTAAGTCTCGATCCTTGCCACACAGCAAACATCCATGAGCATTGGCTGGTTTATTTGCGCTTCCGCTAATATTTTGCACTTTTATTGCTCAATAACAGCCGAGGCGCTCTCTTTTTGCCGTAAAATTCCCTATTATCAAACGATACGATTGAACGCCACACTTTGGTAAAGGAGAAGGATATGATTGGTCTCATTATTGTTTCTCATAGTAAATTGCTCGCTGATGGGTTGCATCAACTTGCAGCGCAAATGCAAAACAAACAAAAGTGTCACATCATCACCGCGGCAGGTGTTGATGATGAAACTCACCCTATCGGCACAGATGCGGTAAAAGTGATGGAGGCAATCGAAAGTTTATCCGATGCCGAGCATATCATTTTATTAATGGACTTAGGCAGTGCACTACTCAGTGCAGAAACGGCACTTGATCTCATCGATCCAGATTTGGCAGAAAAGGTTCATTTATGTAGCGCCCCTTTAGTGGAAGGCGCCATAGCGATTACGGCCGCCGCATCGGGTGGAGCTTCAATTGATGAAATATTAAATGAAGCTCAACAAGCTTTACAGGCAAAACAGCAACAGCTAAATGACACCGTCACTACCACTGAGAATGAAAAAGACAAACATACTCATTTTTCAGAGCAGGCATTAACAACCCAATGGGTGGTCAAAAATCCTTCGGGCCTACATATCCGCCCAGCGGCAAAATTAGCAACGTTGCTTTCTGGTTTTACAGCCACACTAGAATTACGTCATGGTGAAAAACGCGCGGATGCGAAAAGCATGAACCAAATTGCGTTATTACAAGTGCGTCAAGGTGACAAAATTACTTTGGTTGCAGAAGGAGTAGATAGCCAAAATGCCATCGATGCTTTTAATCAGCTTGCCCAACACAATTTTGGAGATAACATCGCAACAACGGACAGCAAAACCTTTGTAGGGAAAACGGTCTATGTACCAACCGTAGCAGGGTTAGCTCATCACCACACTCCAAACACTGAACCTTGCATTTCGTCTTATCAAACAAGTGAAAACGAAACCCGTAGGGCCACCAAAGCAATTGAACAGTTAAAAACGCACTTAGATTCTCTCGCTAATACACTGAGCGAACAATATGGTGAAGAGATTGCCAATATTTTTCGAGGACATCGCTTATTATTAGAAGATGATGAACTTGTAGAATCAATCACACAAAGCATCGAAAATGAACGCAATACTGCCTATGACGCGATTTCCAACATATTCAACAATATGTCAAAACAGTATCAGCAACTAGACGATGAGTATTTACAAGCTCGATTTATTGATATTGAAGACTTAAAAAATCAGTTACTTATGTCAATATCATCTGTCGCACAGCCATCATGTGCTTTCACCGAGCCTACGATTATTTTAAGCGGTAACTTAGGCCCCTCTGAACTACTTCGCTACAGAAACACAAACGTAGTGGGTGTTGCTCTGGCAAATGGTTCCCCTTATTCCCATACCTGTATTATTGCGGCAAAAATGGGGCTACCGATATTAACGGATCTTGGCGACAACATTCACCAAATAGCTGAACAAACAAAATTACAATTATCTATTGAGACTCGCTCATTAATAGTGGCGTCATAAATAGTGAAACGGTGAGCTTCAACTACCACCACTGACAATTTCTGATAGATTCAACATAGGCCGCCGTAAAAATATACGGCGGTTTGTGTAACGACTCGAAAGGCTTTTATATCTCTTGATGATAACCATCAATTACAACCATTTTTTGCTCATTGTTTTTCATGCATAATGAGGCCGCTTTGAGTTAGTTACTTATATTCCTTAATATTAATGTCGTATTGCTTTAGTTTTCGCCAAAGCGTTGTTCTCCCCATATTCAAGACTTGATGCATCTCTTGGACCTTTCCACCACAAAGCCTTGCCGCTTCGATAATTGCCGCTTTTTCGACTTCCTGAATACTCAGCTCTCGGCGCTCTGTAGGTTGATGTTTTTCAAAAACCAACTCTTGCAAACATAAGTGACGCTTTATTTTCTCACTGATTTCACGACCAACAGCGTTTGCTAAGGCAAGTAGAATAGTGCTGTCAACCGTTTGAGAAGCAAACGCAACGATGGCAATTAATGCTCTATTTTCACAATAAATAGGGGCGAGATAATAAAAGGTTCCCTGTAACTTAACAGGATGAGTAAATAAGCTAAATAACGCTTCCTGAGTTGTACAATTTGATAATACGTTGGTAATAGCCAATGGTGCTGTCAGCATCTCACTTAACCACAACGTTTTTCCATTAGGCTCAATGAGTGAAGCATCGATAGTCATATCATTGATAGGAGCCAATCCGTTTTCGATAGCAAGACTGGCAAAATGAATTAACAACTCTGAAGAAATCGCCTTTGCCACTTCTTTTGATCTGGGAGAAATTACTGGAGATGATAAATCAATAGACATAGCCATCCTTATACATCCGTAAGTCATTCTCAAATTATGTCAATTTTTCATGAAATTTTAATATCACAAATCAAATAATACATGAATAGTTTTTTATCCTTTGATCTAGGACAATAACATTGATTATATCGAAATTAGATACTAATAATGCGACTAAAAAAAGCCTGCTCGTTCAATTATTGAGCAGGCTTTTGTCTATTATCTTTTCACTTGGTGGTTATTCAGAGACAATAGAACCCCAGAGATCATACTCATCAGCATGCTCAATCAGCACATTAACAATGTCACCTGGCTTCACGTCAAATTCACCATTTAAATAAACCATACCATCAATTTCTGGGGCATCCGCCATACTACGACCAATTGCACCTTCATCATCGACTTCATCAATGATAACAGACAATTTGCGCCCAATTTTTTCTTGCAACCTTTCTGTTGAAATTTGTTGTTGCAACTGCATAAAACGATGATAGCGCTCCTCTTTAACTTCTTCAGGAACCTGATCGGCTAGCTCGTTCGCTTTCGCGCCTTCAACTGGACTATATTTAAAGCAGCCAACGCGATCAAGGCGCGCTTCTTGTAAGAAGTCGAGTAACATTTGGAAATCTTCTTCCGTTTCCCCTGGGAAGCCCACAATAAAAGTAGAGCGTAAAGTTAATTCAGGGCAAATTTCACGCCAGCGTTTAATACGCTCAAGTGTTCTTTCGACCGCACCTGGGCGTTTCATGAGTTTTAGAATTTTTGGGCTAGCATGCTGCAATGGAATATCCAAATAAGGAAGAACTTTCCCTTCCGCCATCAATGGGATTACCTCATCAACATGTGGATATGGGTAGACATAATGTAAGCGAACCCACACACCAAGTGACGCTAATTGCTCACATAAGCCAACCATACTGGTTTTAACGGGTTTACCTTCCCAAAAGCCTGTACGATGTTTGACATCAACACCATAAGCGGAAGTATCTTGTGAGATCACCAGTAGCTCTTTAACACCTGATTCAACTAAGCGTTTTGCTTCATTTAGTACATCCCCAATGGCGCGACTATCTAAGTCACCACGCATGGATGGAATAATGCAGAATGTACAACGGTGATTACAACCTTCCGATATCTTCAAATAGGCATAATGTTTTGGCGTTAATTTAACACCTTGCTCAGGAACTAAGCTCAAAAAAGGATCATGTTCTGGTTTTGGCACATAATGATGAACATGATTGAGTACTTGCTCATAACTATGAGGGCCTGTAATTTCGAGTACTTTTGGGTGTACTTCGCGGATTTGGTTTTCTTTAGCCCCAAGACACCCTGTCACAATCACTTTGCCATTTTCATTTAATGCTTCACCAATCGCTTCAAGAGACTCTTGAACGGCACTATCAATAAAGCCACAAGTATTCACAATGACCAAATCAGCATCATCATAACTTGGTACAACTTGATAGCCATCTGTGCGTAGTTCAGTCAAGATACGTTCTGAATCGACAAGATTTTTTGGGCAGCCAAGTGAAACAAAACCAATTTTTGGCACCGGATTAGTATTTTGCGACATAACTCACTTCTTTTATTGTTTTAAAAAATGGGCTGGATTTTACCTGAAGTATAGTAAAAATTGTACAAATTTTTAGCTATGAACATTGATTAGATTAAGCCATTTACCTCTTAAGGATTTTACCGCTATAAAATAGACATTATTAATACATCGTTATTTATTAGCTATCAAATTTGACTTATGTTACCCTCTTCGATTCCATTAAAAAGAGTTGATGCTAAATACTGTTCGTTAAAATATGAAGAAAAATAAGAGCAAGAATAAGAAAAGCAACAGACGTAGAAATAACCATAGCTACAACAGCAATACTTTCAGTATAGATAGCATGAGTAACGACAATAGTATCAGTAACAACAATAACCCTTATGTTATCTTCGAAACGATAATTTACCCATTACCAAATGAACTAAAACGCCCTATAGAACCCGTAATTGGCCATGGTAATCAAGCAGTTATTTATTTTTTATGGCTATTTTTTGCATTGCTATATGCATTTACTTCTCTCATTTTATGGGAAGTTATCTTGGGAAAGTTACTTTTTATTACTATTGAGGCCATACTATTAGTTTCATTTTATGCTCTACTAAAACGATTAAGTAAAACTGTTGGTTATTTTTCTGTAGATAACGACGGATTTCGTATTATTAATACCCTATATCCAAACGGGAACATTGAAATACTCTGGGAAACTATTTGCTCTGAGTATATTGTGCATATTAAAACAAGCGGTAGAAATCGGCCTGACTATCTTGTTTTTCAATATAAAAATGCCTCAAATGAGCGTAAAGAATATAAATTACCCCTCGAAAACTGGCTTAACTATTCACTTTTCTCTCCAATAGAAAAAAGGAAGTGGATGCTCAAGGCGGTCCTTAAAGGACTTGCGAGAACTCCTGATATAAAAATCAATCAAAGTGTATTTACTAAACTCGATGTAAACCCAAAAACCTTTGAATTTGCACCATCAAAGAGAAGGGTAGAAAATATAGAGGCCATTATTATCTCAATCATAATTTTAGGTCTTTCCTTTATATTATGGACATTTTTGTCCATAAACCTACCATTTTCATGGGCTTTAGGTTTGTTATTAGCTTCAGTTATCCCGATATTTATTGGATTGACTTTATTTATGAGTTGGCTTTATCCAGAAACTGTAAACAATATTAGCTATACCAATACCGATACCGATACCGATACCGATAACGTTAATAAATAATCACCTTAGCTGTCGCACTTTCCTCATTTGGTCTACCTAATGAAACGAATATAAACCACAAAGCCGAAAGCTATTCCCTATCAACTCTCGGCTTAAAAAACACTAACGATTTATTGAACGAGCAATACGTGAATAAGTATGCCGAACACCTCGGATCACAATGCCATAATTTAAAATATTCTCTGGTAATGCAATACCGTTATAGCCCGAATCGCCGATATGATGCAGATCTGTTCCTGCCATTTTACACATCAGCGCAATTTGGCGAATGGTTTGTATATCCGCCCCTTCTTGCGATGTCCCAATTGCCGTCATCGTTAATACCCCTTGTGAATGACAATAAGCCACCATTTTTTGCACAAATTCGGCTGAGATCCCCGGCACCGTTCCAGGGGCTGGTAATAAAATCACATCTGCACCGCTATCAATAAAACTACGAATATCCGTCTCGGTAATTAACTGCTCAGCAGATTCATTTAACACCCCCGCAGCATGCATTTTGCCCGTGACCAAGATAATATTTTCACCCACAGCCGCTTTAAGCTCTTTTAGGCTTAAATTAATTTCATGATTGGTGACGCCATTGCCTGGATTTCCCGTTAATACAATAATATCCACTCCCATCTCTTTTAATTTGATGGCATTTTTTACCGTAGCTAATCGCCCTTCAGATATTTTCCACTGCGCATCTTGATGAGGATTATTAAAACCTGCGGGAACAGGCTCTAGATTCACGCCGATAGCTCGGCCAGTAAGGCGTTTTAACGTGCGGATGATCTCTGTTTGAGGTGTATTATCAGGAAGCCCTTGAACAACGGGATTATCCACATCAAAAATGTTTAATAGTAAAATGTCAGCACCTTGACTCGCTGCAAGTTCAGCATTTGTCACATTCATTAAAACAGGTTGAATAGTGCCAATAGTCTCAGAAACCACTAGGCGCCCTTCACTTCCTTTAATCGCTTCTAATAATGCCTTTTTATTCATATGCAGTATTTCAGAAGCCGTACAATCAAGATAACGTTTTTGCATACTTTACACCTTTATATATTCGTGGGGTGATAATAAACAAACTCTGTTCAATTCATCGTGACATAAAATCAATAAGCTGATTATATTCGATATAACAAGATATTTTTTAAAGAATAATAACTTTCTTACTGTAATTATTTTTTTAAAACTTTTCATGTATTTGGCGTTAAATGAAATTTTCAGCTTAAACTTTAACTTGAACAGCAGTAATAATAATGATTATCATTGCGCTTCCTATAATAAAATAATGGTAAGGACAAAATGATGAAACTCGCTTATCAAGCTGCTGTTTCGGGTTTAGCTCTATTCTCTGTGGCTGCTTTTGCTCAAGAATACCCTTTAGGCCAGCCCGTCATTAAAAATGGAATGGAAATCCAAGGTGTTTATCTACAGCCTATCACAATGGATACCGAAGAAGGACAACATGCAATGTCCCACCTTCCAGCCGATAAAGCAGATATCCATTTAGAAGCAGATATTCATGCGGTTGAAGATAATCCGAATGGTTTTGCTGAAGGTGATTGGATCCCATATCTCAGCATCGAATACACAGTAACTAAACTTGGTGACAAACCCCAAACCCAAACGGGTACTTTCATGCCAATGGTCGCAAGTGATGGGCCTCACTATGGCGAAAACATCAAGTTAGATGGTAATGGTAAATACAAGGTAACCTACAAAATTTATCCACCATCCTACAACAAACAAGTTGCCTTTGGTCGTCATATCGATAAAGAAACAGGCGTTGCTCCTTGGTTCAAACCTTTCGAAGTTTCATGGGAGTTTGACTATGCGGGCGTCGGCCGTAAAGGCAGCTACTAACCTACGAATCAATACTCTAAATCATTCGGGATGCAGCTAAGTGAAATGAATGTATCACAAGGATCATACAAACCTTTATGAACTGTGCGCATCAGCATCACTAATATCGCTGTTATTTAAACTTGAATATCGCGAGTGTATAGGGTTTAAGGGCTAGCCGCTGCTTAATTGCTGCGAATAGCCCTTTTACTTTTATTAAAGGTCACTTTTGTTGAGCTAAATGAAGATGAGAACACTACTAAGCCTTACTCTGCTTCTTTTTTCAGTGCTAATACCGAATACGGTTTTCGCAGCAGAAAAATTTACCGTCGAACTCGAAATGAAAAATGGTGACTTGATCCCACGAGTCCTTGAGGTTCCTGCAAAAACTATTATTCGGATCAAAATCACCAATACAGGCACTGAACCTGCAGAGTTTGAAAGCACCCAATTACGCAAAGAAAAAGTGCTCGCTCCGGGGGCTAGCTCTGTTGTCGTCATTGCACCTCTAAAACCAGGAAGTTACACCTTTTTTGATGATTTTCACCTGTCTCACCCAAAAGGTGAGATCATAGCGAAGTAGTAGGATAATTTATGGGGCAAGTTCTGTTTGTTGTATGGCGTGAAAGCTTTGAAGCGCTACTCGTTATCGGCATTATCTATGCGTGGATCAAACACCACCCAGATGCACGAAATGGAATGCGTTTTTTATGGACTGGGGTTGCCCTCGGTCTTCTCATTTCCATTTTGTTAGCATTACTCATTTATGGCGTATTTAATATTCTTGATGATACAGGGCAATCCCTGTTTATGATCTTTATGGAATTCCTTGCGTGTATATTAATCGTCCAAATGGTCTATTGGATGAATAAGCATGGTCGTTCCTTAAAATCCGAAATTGAATCCGGTATTAGCCGAAATGCAGAGCGCCATAATTGGTGGGGAGCAGCACTCATCATCGCTATTGCTATCGCTCGAGAAGGTAGTGAGATCGTTGTTTTCCTATCTAGCTTTATCATGTCATTAAATGCAGAAAATGCTTCAGGATTTGCTTTAGAAGTCGCAGGTGGCGTATTAATTGCAGGCCTAACATTATATGCCTTCTTGCTTACTAACCGTTTTATTTCATGGAAGCTGTTCTTTAAAATCACCGGCGTGGTCTTACTCTTTCTTGCTTTATCGCTACTACTCAAAGGGGTTGAAGAGAGCACAAACTTATTAATTGAATATGATTATGCTATTCCTGAGTTTTTAATTTACCCAGCATGGGATACGACAGCACTATTAGATGATTCAAATATTGTAGGTAATTTTATCTCTTCGTTCTTCGCTTACCGCTCACAGCCAATTTGGCTAAGTGTAATTACATTTGTCATTTATTGGATAGTCGTTATCGCGCTGTTTTCTCGGAGTAAAAAACATGCGTAATGCTAAAACACTAAAGTCTATGTTTCTATGCGGTATGGTTTTAGTCATAGCAATACCCACTACTGTATCAGCAAAAGCATTAAGATCCCCTGTACAAACAGGGGATGACATAATTATCGCTAAAGGTGATATTCCCACCCCTGAGAAATATCATTCCGCCATTACAAATTATTTAAGTTATACAACGGAACAATTAGGCAAAATGGTTTCTCAACTGGAAACCTTGAACAAAAGTTTAAAAAAAGGCGACCTCAAAACCGCTGAACAAGCCTATATTCAGGCACATCAATATTACGAATCTGTTCGCCCAATTATTATATTGTTTGGTAATACTGACAGAACCATTAATGCTAGGGCTGACTACTTTCTTGATAAAGAAAAAGATTACCGTTTCACTGGTTTCCATCTTATTGAATATCAATTATTTGACCGTAAAGACAGTAAAGCGGCACTCGCTGCAACCGATGAGCTACTGCTAAAAGCCCGGGATCTTCAAAAACGCGTAGCGACTGAACGTGTTGAGATACCTAAATTAGTGCAAGCGTCAGCCGATTTTATTGAGATGATCCTTGAAACTAAATTGGCTGGCAAAGAGAATATCTATAGCCAATCTGATTTGAGCGATATAGCAGCAAACCTGCAAGGCTCACAACACGTTATTAAAGTGCTGACCCCTTTTATCGCTCCCAACGTGCTCCAACGTATCCAAAATAATTATCAAAAGGCCAATGAGATCATGAAGCCTTATCAATTGCCCTCGGGGATTTACCAGCCTTATAACCAGTTGAGCAAAAAAGACATGATGGCACTTTATTCCGTATTAACGCAGCAAGCTGAAGACCTCGCACAGCTCAGATATCAGCTCAGTGTTGATGTATATTATAAATATTGAGGTAACAAGCCATGAAGGCTAAATTACAAAACGATTCTACAACTGTCAGCTTATCTCGGCGCAATGCATTAAAAACATTAGCTGTTGGTAGTTTTATTGCAGCGGCTCCTACATTTGCGGCTAACACGCGCCAAAATGCCTGTTTGTCGTCCTATGATAAGACGATCCCTTTTGAAGGCTTACACCAAGCGGGTGTTTTAACGCCTGAACAGAAAAATGCCTCATTTATTGCATTTAATGTCACCGTTGAATCACTCGATAAACTACAGAAGCTATTCGAAATACTGACAAAAAGAATTGCGTATCTAACGCAGGTACAAACAGCACCTAAAACTCCTAATGAGCGTATGCCGCCGGCTGAATCAGGGATTTTAGGAACTCACATTCAGCCAGATGCTTTAACTGTCACGGTTTCTCTGGGTCAGAGCTTATTTGATACACGATTTGGGTTAGATAAAATCAAACCTCGCTATCTTGTTGAAATGACCAGTTTTCCAAATGATAGGCTAGAGCAAAAGTGGTGTGGCGGTGATATCACATTACAAATTTGTGCGAATAGTCAAGAAAGCGTCATTTATGCGTTACGCGATATTTTAAGGCATACATCCCCTTTTATGTTCCCACTGTGGAAAATAGATGGTTTCTTACCTTCTCGTGATATTGACAGCCAATCAACGCCAATCAATTTATTTGGGTTTAAAGATGGCACAGGCAATGCCCCTGCCAATGATAACCAATTAATGAATGAACTTATTTGGGTTACCGAAGGAGGAAAAGAGCCTAGTTGGTGTACTGGCGGCACCTATCAAGCAGTACGACTCATCCGTTTTAATCTTGAATTTTGGGATAGAACCCCGCTTGAAGACCAAGAAAATGATTTCGGTCGCCATAAAGATACAGGGGCACCTATCGGTATGAAGCAAGAACATGATGACCCTCAATTTGACAAAGATCCTCATGGGGACCGCGTATTATTCGACTCCCACATGCGCCGTGCCGAACCTCGTAACCCTGAGCGTTATACCGCAAAACTAAGGCGCCGTAGCTACAGCTACTCACTTGGTTTAACCCCTAATGGGTTACTTGATATGGGGCTTATCTTCGTTTCATACCAAAAAAATCTTAAAACAGGTTTTATTGATACTCAAAAACGGCTTAATGGTGAGCCACTTGAACGCTATATTAAACCTTTTGGGGGTGGCTACTATTTTGTATTGCCAGGTGTACAAACAGCCCAAGACTACCTAGCTCAAGGTATGTTTGAAGCCGCCAAAAAAGCTTAATCGATTTAATTTTTGCGGGATCGCGCATTGCCTTCCCGCACTTGAATATTCTACTAAACATCATCACCCCCCTCTTTTCCCTTCTAATAGGCACATTTAAAAACAATCACAAAATCAATACATTAAATAAATCAACATCACTCACACTTAATTCGCAATAAAAAATAATGTGACCCGTATCATTTAATACGATAACCGTGTTGGACTTCATAGATTGATTTATGCTCAAAATGGCATTCACTATTACGAATAATAAGGGATCTCTATGATTAACAAACTTACGTCTGCTATCGTCATATCCTCACTTATTTACTCATTACCAAGCGGAGCACAATCATTATCTGAATTACCGCTCATGCCTTGGCCACAGCAAGTTGAAGTAAAAAATGCCGATGGAAAATGGGTATTAAATAATACGCTAGATATTTATGTAGAAGGCGATGATTTAGGTGATGCAACCCGTCGTTGGCGTGAAAGAATAGAGACCCAAACAGGCTGGCAATTAACACCACACCAAGCAAACAACACTCAAGCCCCGATAAAAATTTTTATCGAGAAAAAAGTACCTGAATTGCCATCTCTACAAATGGACGAAAGTTATCAAATCACAACAGATAACCATGGCGCCACGATCAAAGCGGCAACCCGATTTGGTGCAATGCGAGCGATGGAAACATTATTACAATTGATACAAACAGATGGGGAAAATACGTTTATCCCACTGCTTACAATTAAAGACAGTCCGCGTTTTGCTTGGCGCGGTGTGATGCTTGATTCTTCACGACATTTTTTACCAATCAATGATATCTTGCGCCAAATTGATGGTATGGCAGCCGCTAAGTTAAACGTTTTTCATTGGCACCTAACCGATGACCAAGGTTGGCGTTTTGAGTCACTTAGCTACCCTAAATTACAACAGCTAGCCAGTGATGGCCAATACTATACTCAAGATCAAATGCGCCAAGTTGTCGCCTATGCCAAAGAAAGAGGAATTCGGGTGGTGCCTGAAATTGATTTCCCTGGTCATGCCTCAGCTATTGCTGTTGCCTACCCTGAGCTTATGAGCGCACCTGGCCCTTACCAAATGGAACGTCACTGGGGAGTGCATCAGCCTCTACTTAATCCAACCCAAGAAAATGTGTACCAATTTACAGATAGCTTAATTAACGAGTTGACCACTATCTTCCCAGATGAATATATCCATATTGGCGGAGATGAGGTTGACCCAACCCAATGGAAAAACAATCCAGCTATTCAGGAGTTTATGCAAAAAAACAACCTGAAAGATACCCATGCACTACAGGCTTATTTCAATCAACGGCTTGAACAAATCCTCACAAAACATAACCGTAAAATGGTCGGTTGGGATGAAATTCAACACCCTTCACTATCAAAAAATATTGTTATTCAGTCGTGGCAAGGACAAGATTCTTTAGGCGATAGCGCTCAAGAAGGATTTAAAGGTTTACTTTCAACCGGTTTCTATCTCGACCAATCTCAAAGTGCGGCATACCATTATCGAAATGAGATACTACCTCAGCCACTTACTGTAGAGACAAATGTTAAACAGGGTGAACAATCGCAAAGTTGGCAATTTGAAATCGAAAGGTTAAAAGGTAGCCCCGTCAAAGGTAGTTTTACATTAATAAAGGGGTCAAATGGATGGCGTGGATTTATTGATTTTGCAGGTAAATCACGTCGAGAAATTAATAAGATTGAGTGGTTTTCGCCTAAACAAGTCAGTTTCTCAGTGGACACTTGGATGGGAGAAACTCGTCCTGTTGTTACTTTTACTGATGATAAATTAAGCGGTTATACCATAATAGGTAATGCTCGCTATCCAACGACAGGAACCCACTTAACAGCCATTCCCGAAGGAATTGCGCCAACCACGCCCGACAATAATAAAATGACCAATATTCTCGGCGGGGAAATTGCGTTATGGGCTGAAAATATTCGCGCTCCCATCATTGATACTAAGCTATGGCCACGTGCTTTTGCCGTATCCGAGCGCCTATGGTCTGCAAAAGATGTCAATAATGAGAATGACATGTATCGTCGCCTAAACGCAACAGATGCTTGGTCAACCATTTCGGTGGGTTTACAGCAGCATGCACAAACGGCCCGTGAATTTACACGTTTAGCAAATGGCGTTGAAATTGAGCCTTTGATGATCCTCTCTGAATCTGTAGAGCCTGCACATTACTATACTCGCCATCATCTTAAGTGGAGAGAAAACCAATATCATCAATATGAACCTCTTAACCGATTTGTCGATGCTTTACCGGCCGAAAGTATGCAAGCAAGAGCCTTCCGCCAGCATATTGACGCATTAATCGCTAAACCGAATGATACAGCGGCAGCACAATGGTTAGAGCAGAGATTAAAACGTTGGCAAGATAATATTCCACAAGTCCAGCGTCTTATTAAACAGAATGCTAACTTAGTTAGGTTAACGCCTGTTACCGAAAATGTGGAACAATTGACGGTGATTGGTTTAGAACTGATTAAGCATTATACGACAGGTGAGCCGTTAGCCGAGAGCCGTAAAGCAGCTATTTTGCAGCAGTTAGAAAAAAGCTCAGGTTTGCAAGATGAAGTTGTCATTGCAATTGTCGAACCACTAGAAAAACTACTCCGCCACATCCCGACAACAGGTCAATAGTTACAGTCAATCCCCCCTTTAGTTAAACTCAAGTGTTCGACTTTTGGGGGGAATATAATCGGTATAAAGAGTTTTAATAGTTGGAAAATCAGTCACTGTTTGTTTATGCTATTCTTTTACCTTAAGTCAAACTTACTTTAATGATATCGCCACTTTTTCAGGCATGTTTTTCATTCGCTATTTTCTCGATGATAAAGCCAGATAAGCAATAACACTTATTAATTCCATATTGAATTATTGCTTTTATGCTCTGAACTAAAATTCGTTAGATTTTAATATCTTTATATAACATAGCGATACCTACCTCACGTGCTGATTAGGGAATAAGGATTAGATGAAAAAAACGATTTTTCTCCTTTTTTTGGGAATGCTTCCAGTAGTCGTTAGTGCCGCAAGTTGTGAAGTACCAGATCATGATTTATGTATAAAAATCGAACAGGGAAATGCAACTGCTCAATACAGATTAGGTACTATGTATCAATATGGAGAAGGAGTTATACAGGATTATCAGAAGGCTAGACAGTGGTATGAGAAAGCAGCAAAACAGAACAATGCAGATGCTCAATATAAGCTTGGTGTGATGTTTAGTCATGGTTGGGGTGGGGAGCAAGATGATCAGCAAGCGCGGCTATGGTACCTGAAATCGGCCCAACAAGGAAATTCTAGCGCTCAAAGCAACTTGGGGGTGATGTTCTATCTTGGAGAAGGAGTTGAGCAGGATTACCAGCAAGCGTTACGGTGGTATTTGAAATCTGCCGAACAAAATAATAGTGCAGCTCAGAATAATCTTGGCGTGTTGTACCAGTATGGAAATGGTGTTGAACAGGATTACCAGCAGGCGCTACAGTGGTACCAGAAAGGTGCAGAACAAGACAATGAATTGGCTCAATTCAATCTAGCACAAATGTATGATAAAGGATTAGGAGTTAGACAGAGCAAATCAACTGCTAAAATTTGGTATAGCAAGTCGTGCGATAACGGTAATCAAGATGGGTGTAAAAGAGTTCTAGAACTAAAAGATATCAGTGAACAATAAATAGGGAGAGCCATTGCCGACACTGTAGACCCTGTAAATAATTCTGTGTATTTGCCTTTTATTAAATGTGGCCGTTTAGGCGGTCACCGAACTCAATAATAAAACGACTCATTGCCTGTTTCCAGTTTTGAATTGGCATACTCCATTTTTTAGAGGCCGATTCAATCGCTAAATAAATCACTTTCTGTGCAGAGTCTTGGTTTCCAGTCATTTGCTAATGCACTCATTTATCTACGCCTGTTGGCCATGTAACTAGGCAATTGTCACATGTTTCTTTTATTGCTTTTAGCGGGATTGTAACTTTTCCCCAAACCTCTCGTGGCCTGACCGCTTGGGTAAATCGGATATTTTCTGGCTTAACCCCTTGGCGGATCAACGAGTCTGCTGCTGATGCCTCAGCACAAACACCAACAGTATTTTTACAAAATGTTGTATATTCACCTATTTTAACACCAAGTTGTTTCTCAACATAAATTACAGTGTTCTTGCCCAGCATTTCAGCTGAAATTTTACCATCGCTGTCTCAAAAACAGGGAAGACTTCTTCATTTGGTTTGGGCGCCCTTTCGGTTTATTTTTACTTCCTATCTACCGTATTCTTTATATGATCAGCCATTGATATCAAGCTGTCAGAGCCCTCATGTAAAAATGTCCCATTTAGGATCATGTGAACCGCATGAAATTTGAATTCAGGAAAATAAACCTGTTTTCATGTTTTAACGTTTAGCCCATACACCCCGTGCTGTTGATAATTTTCAATCTATCACCAAGTCGTATCATGATTACGTTTAAATCTTTTATCGAGTATTTTAACCCCTCTCACCATTTAGGTAGGCCTGAATAATTTCAAGTTTAAACTCTAGAGTATGTTTTAACATAGAAAAGCACCCTTCAAATTAGACTAAAGGCGTCTCACTTTTGGGGTGCAGTTCAATATTGAGGGATTAGTTTATCAGTAAATCTACTCTTCCATTACACTACTTATTTGTGCGCTCCATCGCGTCAGTTTCAACCTCTTTTTTCCATTCCTCTGATATTGGTGCAGCATTTTTCTTTGACTCAACGGCATTATTAATCGCTTTATATGCTTTGTCGTAACCAGTTTTATCTTGCACATATCCAGTTGCTTTAGAGCGACTAATACCAATACTATCGGCAGCAGTGATCGCATCAATATTGGCGCCAAGGAAGATAAAGTCCCATTTATCCTCCATTTCTGCCGATTTGATCATAGATTTAATTTTCGATTGACTATATTTGTGGCTACTATTTTCTTCACCATCAGTAATGATAACGAATAAAACGTTATTATTTTTTGTTATCTTCCGGTTTTCTTGCATTTTGCTAATGGTGTCACCAACCGCATCTAATAGTGCAGTATTACTGCCAACCTGATAATCTTCTAAAGTTAAATTTGGTACTTTATCGATAGGCTCTCTATTGTGTAAGAGGGTTGTTTTATCATTGAACAGCACTGTCGTAATAAAGACCTCCCCTTTTTTATTACGATTTTCTGTTAACACACGATTAAAGCCGCCAATCGTATCAGATTCAAAACCTGACATTGAACCACTTTTATCCAGTATAAATACAAGGTCTAAGACTTCAGGCTGTGTTTTTTCTACAACGATCGATTTGCCGTTTGCTATTGAAGAAAACATCAAAAAGATAGAAGCAAACGTAATACCAAGAAATGGCTTTAATATTGCCTTCATATTATTATTCCTATGCAGATGATCTTATTTGATGATAGCTATCATCCGTTTATCACAATCATTTCACATAAGAATTCTCTGGTTAGTTTGCAGGCAGATTCTTAAAAAGAAAAGGAGACAAAATCCCCCAATAATTGATTACCCAACGATTGGGGGGATTTTATAAATACAATCTTTTTTTGATTATTTAAAATTTATTATTATTTCTCCCAAATACCATAACCTCTCAATTCACCAACCTGATGAACAAAATTATTGTATTGCTCGTTATCTGAAACTGAATTAGATGCCGAGTTATTAGCATGAGCTTTCACTAATTCGATACTGAGCTGGTGAAATTGTTGATTTAATTTTTCATGGATAGCAGTATCATTGGTTTCTTTCAGTTGTTTTAGTAAATTCACCAATTCTTCGGCTATTGACTGAACCGATTGATCCGTAAAGTCTGCTGTTGGTAGCTCATAACTAAAGGCCATATTGATGGAGTCATGCAGTGCATCTTCCGGCATATTAGGCTGTAAATCTTCACCATATTCATTGGCAATATATTCAATTAATTCAGCCTTATCAAAACACTTTGACTTAATATTTCCGTCTAATTTTTGATCATGTGTCGTGATTGATTCAGGGAAAGGCTCTCCCAATAAATAGCTACACTTAAATAAATTAGCATCAATGACAAACGCATTTGCGCTTCTTACTGCCATATTGACATCATGGCCGTTGATAGTTACGTTATAAGTGGTCGGTTTGAAACGATCAGCTTTACCTTCAACAACATAAGCCTCTGAAAGGGTATAATAAACAAGGTTATTTGGGTTAATAATCCCCCCGTTATTGTTGTCAAAAACCATAAACGAAAATAATTCACCTTGGCTGTTTTCTAACGTATGTTTACCCGATGCAAGTTGAATAATGCCTCTTTGCCCTGGTAGCACATTATAATCGTTATTATCGACCTTAAATGAAATATTATCGTTTGTTGGATTACTATAATAAAACTCACCTTTATGGCTCATTGGATCAAAATCATCACAAGCAGATACAGCAAACATCGCAATAGCTAGCAATCCACTTTTACATATTGTTTTCATTATCTATTTTTCTCACTATTGGTGTGTGTATTATCATTTTCTAATAGAAAAATATTAGCATATTAAAAATAGAAACATATTTTAAACTAAGCTAAACCGCCTACCTTCTTCATAATATTTATAGCACTTATATTCAATATTTATCTTATTTAGAATAAGTCGCCAATATGATGAATATTGTCTGATATTTACTATGGTTAATAGCGGCAATTTGTCAATGATGCTATCTTGTCGAATTATCAACGGATGAAACGATGAAAAATAACTTAAGGGAAACAAATGATAATTCGTTTATCAAAATCACTCTGTGTTTGTGCTATAGCCTTATTCATTTCATTTACTGCCTTTAATAATTTAACCGATTACAACACAAATTTTTTATTTGTACAGCATGTCCTAACAATGGATGCAATATTCCCTAATGCAAATGTGAAGTATCGGGCTATCAATTCACCTCCCTTTCACCATCTTGTCTATATCACTATTATTAGTATTGAAATTATTGCGGCTCTCATTTGTTGGTGGGGAGCTTTCATCTTATTTAAAAATATCAACAAAAATGCTGTGGCTTTTAATCAAAGCAAAAAATGGGCAATTATCGGATTAACACTGGCATTCTTATTATGGCAAGTCGCATTTATGTCTATTGGGGGTGAATGGTTTGCAATGTGGATGTCAAAACAATGGAACGGTATACCCAATGCATTCCGTTTCTTTATTACCATTTTGTTAGTACTCATGTATGTCACGGCTCGTGACAGCGATGATGAAAAACCGCATGAGTAATTAAAAAGCAGCTTATGCTTTCAGTGTCTTAAGCAGCACTGTAAATGCGGATTCTACCATTGGTGTTAAGATTTGGCTGGTTCGCATCAAAGACACCGTGCGAGTCAATGCCGGTTGCTATAACTGCAAAACCATTAAGTCAGGGTCGCGTAAATGTACGGTATAAAGGTGAGGAAGAATAGCAATCGCCAATTTAGAACGGACTAAGCCATATAGCGTTTCAATGTAATCAACTTGATAACGAATATTGGGCTTTAAGCGGTGGCTTTCCAATGTGGCTAACACTAAACGTTGGATGTTGCCTTTAGAAAACACCGCAATATCGCGATTATTAAGCATTTTCCAAGGCAAATGGAAGCCTCCCGCTAATACATCTTCTCGATGTACGACTGCGACAAAAGGGTCATCTTGTAACGTAAACAGTTGTAACTCTCTAGGAACTGAGCTGTCTAATACACCAACCCCAAAATCAATCTCATTATTCATTAATTGAGAAACTAATGAATCATTGGTTTTATCGTAAAACTCCACATTCAGCCGAGGAAAGTGCAAATTAAGTTGTGTCGGCACATCAGGAAAAAGTAGTGAACTCACGGAAGGCACCAAGCCAATACGCAACGTGCCGTCTCCGCCTTCGTCAATTATCTGTTGAATATCACTAAAAGCACGGTGTGAAACACTCAGTATACGTTCAGCATGCGGTAAAATAGCAGCACCAAGCTCTGTTAGCGTTACAGAGGAAGCGGTTCGATTAACTAGTTTTCCTCCAATCACACTTTCAATTTGACGTAATGCACTACTCAACGCAGGTTGACTAATGGCTAGTCGGCTCGCTGTATCAGTAAAATGCCTTAAATGTGCCAAAGTCACAAAATATTGTATCTGTTTTAACGTCAATGCAGGCAGGCGCTGCCATGGTTCACTCATGTTCTCTATTCACACTCTATTTTATGATAAGGCGTTGTTATAACCCTCTAATTAACCATACAAAGCCTAACCTAGCCTTAATGCTCTTATTCACCATTATAACCCTTTCTTATGATCTGATAAGTTTTATCATCTTGGCAAACGTTTGCGTAACTCATAAAGTAGCAGCAAAGGATCATTTATTGATGGTATTTTATGAGCGAAACCAACTACAGCAGACGCAGAGCAGTGCAAGCGGCAAAAGGTGAAATCCCTTTTGACCTGCTTCTCACACAAGCCAATATTGTCGACATGGTCACTGGCGAGATCCGTGCCGCCGATATTGGTATCGTCGATTCACTCATTGCGAGTGTCCACCCAACAGGAAGCCGAAGTGATGCCAAGGAAATCCATGACCTTAACGGGTATTTTATTTCACCAGGGCTGATTGACACACATGTTCACTTAGAAAGCTCCCATCTTCCTCCCGTACGTTACGCCGAAATAGTGCTAACACAAGGAACCACCGCGGTATTTTGGGATCCCCATGAATTGGCTAATGTATTAGGCTTGGAAGGTGTCCGTTATGCGATTGAAGCAAGCCGCAATTTACCGCTGCATGTCATGGTAGCTGCCCCCTCCTCTGTTCCCTCAACACCAGGCCTTGAAATGTCAGGAGCCGACTTTGCCGGAAAAGAAATGTCAACCATGTTAAGTTGGCCAGAGGTCCATGGTGTTGCAGAAGTGATGGATATGTTCGGCGTTCTTCATGGTAGTGAACGAATGGAGGAGATTTTAAACGCGGGGCTTACGTCGGGGAAACTCATTGAAGGCCATGCTAGAGGGTTAAAAGGAGCCGATTTACAAGCCTACCTCGCTGCTGGCGTGACATCTGATCATGAGCTTACCTCAGCAGAAGATGCTTTAGAGAAATTGCGAGCAGGTTTAACACTCGAAATTCGTGGCTCTCACCCTTATCTATTGCCAGACATCGTCGCTGAGTTGCAAAAGCTACCTCATCTCTCATCACAAATCACCGTATGCACCGATGATGTTCCACCTGATATTTTAATCGAAAAAGGGGGGATCATTGCCCTACTGAATCTATTAATTGAGCATGGTATGCAAGCGACAGATGTACTCCGTTTTGCAACCTTAAATGCAGCCATTCGCTTACAACGTCACGATCTGGGGTTAATTGCCGCAGGGCGTCGCGCTGATTTGGTGATCTTTGATTCACTCAAAAAATTACAAGCACACCGCGTGTATGTTGCAGGTCAGCAAATTTCCGAAGATGGAAAACTATTTAAATCACTAGCCACAGATCAAACCGTTTTACCACCTAGAGATACCATGTGTCTGTCACCTATCACAGCCGCTGATTGCACATTACAAATTGATAATATTATTAATGGCAGTGCTCGATTACGCCATATTCGAGGAGCTCGCTTCACACAATGGGGTGAAATTGATGTGCAAATTACCGATGGCAAAGTTCAAATACCGAATGGCTTTAGCTTGATCCGCGTACAACATCGCCATGGACGCCATGATGCCAAGCCACAAATTGCACTATTAGAAGGCTGGGGTGAATTACGCGGTGCTATCGCAACCAGCTACTCACATGATTCTCACAATTTAGTTGTACTGGGTCGTGATGCAGAAGATATGGCACACGCGGCTAATTTGCTTATCGAAAGTGGCGGTGGTATGGCTTTAGTTCAAAACGGTAAAGTCCTCGCTCACGTTGCGATGCCAATTGCTGGCATGCTATCCGATCTGCCTGCAAAACAGCTTGCCGAACAGTTTCGTCAATTACGAGAGCTTAGCAGTGAAATAGCCGATTGGGAGCCGCCTTATCGTGTTTTTAAAGCTATTGAAGGCACCTGTCTTGCCTGTAATGCAGGCCCTCATTTGACTGACCTAGGGTTGACTGACGGTACAACGCGACAAATTGTTGATCCCGTGATTCAAACCAGTAAACACTCGCACAATCACAATAATTAATAATAATGATAGGAGAGCCAATTTATGGCTGACAATATGATTAATGCGCCAACATCAGGGAGTTGGCTAGAAAAACGTTTTGCATTGCGC
This sequence comes from Providencia sp. PROV267, assembly GCF_028477825.1. Lineage (NCBI taxonomy): Bacteria > Pseudomonadati > Pseudomonadota > Gammaproteobacteria > Enterobacterales > Morganellaceae > Providencia > Providencia sp. PROV267. Next base: position 317,819 of record NZ_JAMPLX010000005.1, read on the forward strand.
GCTCGAGGGAGCACCGTCAGAACAGAGTTCTTAGCAGGGGTAACAGGTTTTCTTGCTGCCGCTTATTTGTTAGTTGTGATCCCCGGGCTGCTCGCCGCTGGAGGAATGGATAAAGGTGCCGCAACAACAGGCACGATCATTGTTTTTGTACTGGCGAGTCTGCTAATGGCTTTCTATGCCAACCTTCCTTTCGTCGTTGGACCAGGCATTGGCGGCTCTGTACTGGTAGGTATCACACTTGCAGGTAGCGAAGGGATTAACTGGCAAATTGGTTTGGGCATAGCTTGTTGGTCAGGCATTTTATTCTTCCTGCTCACTAAATTTGGTTTACGCGAAGTTGTCACTCGCTCGGTTCCTCAATCGATCAAACTTGGGCTAACCGCCTCTATCGGTTTATTTGTTGCCGTTCTCGGTTTTCGAAATGCAGGTTTAGTACTTGCTAACCCTAAAACCAACGCCTTGATGTTAGGTGATTTTTTATCACCGGGGGCATTAGTGGCTTTGGCTGGTTTCTTTGTCGCCATCGCCTTGCAAGCACGACGTATACCCGGAGCTATTTTATGGGCAATTTTATTTGCCACCGTTATAGGTATTCCTTTTGGGGTCACAAAATTACCCGATAGCTTTATTGGTATTCCTCATTCAGTAGGCCCTGTATTCGGAGAGGTTGACTTAATTGGCGCCTTAAACATCGCCTTCTTACCCTTTTTATTTGTATTTTTTGCCGCTGAATTTTTCTCGACGATGGGCACGACACTGGCTGTCGGTGGTGAAGCGGGGTTACTTGATAAAGAAGGCAATATGCCGAACATTAACCGCCCATTTATCGTTGACTCAATTGCAGCCGCACTCGGCCCATGGGTAGGCATTCCTGCGGCAACTGCTTTAATTGAGTCTTCAGCGGCTGCGGAAGCCGGCGGTAAAACGGGACTTACGGCTCTTGCAGCGGCCTTTATGTTCCTATTAATGCTACTGTTTACACCAATTGCTTTAATGATCCCAGCGCAAGCCACCGCGCCTGCATTAATTTTGATTGGACTAAATATGTTCAGTGGACTACGTAAAGTTGACCTTGCAAACTTTACGGATGGTTTACCTGTTTTAATGATGGTGATGATCACATTGATCGCCAATAGTTTCGGTACGGGTATTGCAGGTGGCCTACTGTTCTATATTCTGATTAAAGCTGTTGCAGGGAAATGGAGAGAGATCCCTATCAGCTTATGGGTATTAGCTGTACCACTCGTCTACTATTTTTCTACGCTGGTCAAACACTGATCATATAAGCACCCAACAACTGTTGGGTGCTTTCCCATTAATCAACCTTAATTGAAAAGCAATTACAGCCACAGTGAAAACGCACAATTTGAGGTTGTTTAGGCTGTTTACCTTGACGCTTACTGATTGAATTTTCAATTTCAACCGCACGCTTAATTTCATTGATTTCGAGCCGTGACAGACGCTTATTATTCCCTGTTGCACTTCGAATACGTTCATTCCCTAATTTTTCACCGGACATTGCAATTTCCTTTTCTCAACTCGCATTGATCGCACTCTATTAGCACCACCAATAAAACCTGTAAGTTATTTTGTCTCACTGACGACCATTTGTGAAGGGGCGCCAATCGGTACATAGTCATCAACAAACACCAATTCCCCTGTATTCGGTTCAACCTTAAAACGGGTAATATTGTCACTACGTTGGTTCATAACATATAAATATTGACCGTCTGGAGACAATGTTAATGTTCTTGGGTAATCCCCTCGTGTCCATGTTTGTGATACTTTGCTGAGTGAACCCTCTTCATTAATACTAAAATGTGCAACACTATTGTGTAAACGATTTCCAACATAGAGATGTTTACCATCTTGGCTCTCTACAATACCCGAAATAAAATTTGTGCCTTTATAATTTTCAGGTAACGTCGAAACTGTCGCCTTCTCTTTTAAAGTACCTTTTTGTTTATCAAATTGATATTCAGTTAATGTTGATGCTTCTTCATTAACCAACCAAACTCTGTCTCCTAATTTAGAAAAAACAAAATGGCGAGGGCCAGCACCTTTTGATGATGCCATAATGTATGGGGGATCATTTGCAATTAATTTTCCATTCTTTCCATCAAAGCGATATTGATAGATGCGGTCAAGACCGAGATCTGTGGTAAACACATATTCCCCTGAAGGGTCGGTTGCTATCATGTGAGCATGAGGCCCGTTATGATCACTGATTGCAAAGCTCCCCTCAACTGCCGCTTCAGGATAGGCGGCTCCAGCAGGACCATCATGTTGAATAACTTCACTTGCAGGTAATAGACCGCCATCATCTCGAATAGGAAGCACCGACACAGCACCACTATGGTAATTCGCAACCAATAAGTAGCGCCCATCTGGGGTTATCGATAAATAAACAGGGCCATCCCCTCCAGATGAAACATTATTTATCGCCTGTAACTCCCCATTATCCTTAACCTGCCATGCATGAACCGTTCCCTTTTCTGTTTCACTCCCTGCATACAGCACTTTACCATTTTTTGATAAAACCAATTGTGCAGCATTTGTAAGTGGAGCGGCTAAAACTTTACGGCTTAATTGCCCCGTTTGATTATCGATATCAAAACGATATATTCCTTCACCATTAGGGCTATAAGTTCCAACCCACGCAAATTGAGGAGCGGCAACCAAAGAAGTACTCGCAAACACAAATGACGCCGCCCAGATAGATAACTTATTTGCCATGATAAATTTTCCTAGTTAAATAACAATACACGCTCATATCTTGGTATATGACCGAATATGAGTATTAAACTTAACCACTACATTGGTAGAATAGAAAAATCATCTATGACTGTGCAGCCACATTATTTCCATTTTCTCGTGGAAATAATCTACTAACTAGCGTTATCCATTTCCACTTAGCTGGTGTTACACATTAACAACTGGCTTTGTTGATAAAATTGAATTTTAAAATCAATCTGGATAGGTAATTTAACTTTAGTATGTATTTTTATTTTTGAGATAAGCGTCGCGCTATTGAACAAAAATCATCATTATTTAATCATCAATAACAGTCTGTATTTCACCTAGATTTTATTGAATTGGCGAAAACCGATAATTAATATTATCGGTTAATCTCATTTAATTAAGCACTGCATGGGCTTCAATTTCAATCAGCCACTCTGGCAATGATAACCCCGTAACGATCACCCAAGATGATGCTGGTGGCGCCGAGGTAAACTTTTCTTTTAGTGCCTGAGATATCGCATTTTGCTCTTCATCACTATCACAACCTTGCTTAATATAAATCCGCAGCATAACAACATCATTCAGCGTTCCGTGGGCTTCTTTAAGGACATACTCGATATTTTTAATTGCTTGAATGGTTTGCTCATAAATACCACCAGCCACGGTTTGTTGATTCGCATCAACACCAACTTGCCCAGAGAGAAAAAGCTGCCGAGTACCTGTAGTTTCAATAGCTTGACTAAATCCATACTGCAATGAATTAAAAACAGATGAAGGATTAATTGATTTTTTTGACATATTATCTCATTTTAAAATAATCGTATTTTGAATAAAATACCTTTTCATATTTAAACAAAGCTTGAACAAACTAGTTTTCAGTGTTAGTAAATTGGCACAAAATATTCTATTTCAATTTCTTTTATTGGTAATTCTACATTTTCTTTATTATTAATATATTTTTCAATATCCACCCCTTCACGACGAAGTAACCCTAGAGAAGGCAAAGAATAAAGATAAAGATTTAAGCTAAAATCACGGTATTCAGCCAAAGAGCCTTTAAATGAAAACTTTGCGTACTTTCCACTAGGTAAATAAATTTCTTTAAACTGGTTGTGATCAACAATTGGATCTATTGCTTTTAAGCCAATCTGGTATTTCACTTGCACCATGTGTGATCTTTTCTCTGTTTTCTGATAATTGATCAACACATAGCATTCTTTTATTTTTAAATTTGTCGCCTTAAAAAAATCATCCCAAAAACTTCCCCTAATATTTTCATGCAATAATCCAACCTCATCTAATGAAGATAGATACTGATACTCTTTAATATGCAAAGTATACTGTTCACACTCAACAATTTGAGGAATTGCTAAATAATCAATATCGAAATTGATAGGTGGCTGCATTGCCTCCAATTCCCATAATTTATTACGCCGATAATAACTTGGTGTAACCTTAAAAATGTACTTAAATCGGCGTGTAAAAGATTGTTGAGAATCAAATTGATATTTTAATGCAATCTCAAGGATAGTTTTTTTCGTCAGCCTCAACTCAACAGCCGCTTTCGTCAAACGACGAGCACGAATATAGCTAGCCAGTGTGACCCCTGTTACTTTTTTGAACAGCCGCTGAAAATACCACTTGGTATAACCCGCTTTATTCGCCACATCATCAAGCAGTAAAGACTGATCTAAATTATGTTCAATCCATAATAGAACATCTTTGATAACCGTTGTATGAAACTGCTTATCATCATATCTTAATTGGATGTTATTAGCTTTATTTTGATAGCGAGAATGCTGTTCAATATACATAAAATAACCTAAATGTTCTTAAGATTGTCACGACAACATCATCATGATACCATAAACATACTGACGGTATGTTATTTTAGATCTATCATGGAAAATAAAAATCATCAACAAGAAAATTTTAAGAGTACCTATCAATCACTGGTTAACTCAGCACGAATATTGTTTGTTGAAAAAGGCTATCAAGCTGTTTCAATAGATGAGATCTCGGGAAAAGCGTTGGTGACCAAAGGTGCCTTTTATCATCACTTTAAAAATAAAAAACAATTACTCAGCGCCTGTTATAAGCAGCAATTAATTATGATTGATGCCTACATCACAACAAAAACTGATTTAACAAATGGTTGGTCTGCCTTAGAAAGTATATTTGAACATTATCTTGATTATATTATTGATAATAATAAAAACCTTATCCCTATCCAAGAAGTGATGCCTATCATTGGTTGGAATGAACTTGAAAAAATTAGCCTTGAATACATTACTGGTAAGGTAAACGCCATTGTCAGCAAATTGATCCAAGAGAACCAACTTAAAGCTTATGATGATGATGTGCTTAAAAACTTACTCAATGGCTGGTTTATGCATATCGCAATACATGCGAAAAACCTAAAAGAGCTTGCCGATAAAAAAGGCCAATTTATTGCTATTTACCGCGGCTTTTTATTGAGCTTGAAAGATAAATAAAATAGATAGGTTTTATTTGAAGCTAAATCTTCTTTATCGTAAAAAATGCCCTCTTGGGTTATCAAGAGGGTCATTATATTTCGCGGAATAACATCATTTGGTGACGAAATAACTAAGCACTTGTCTCCTGTTTACTCCCCTGAGCTTGAGGGGTTAACATGAAGGTCATCGATAGCAGGATAATAATACAGTAAAACGCTAAACCAATAATCCAAATCCAGCCATCCCAAATTGGTAGTGAATGATTATAAATAACAGCAAACAGTAATGGGCCAATAACACCGGTTGCATTGGTAAGGCTCACCAATAATCCCTGTAAAGCACCTTGCTGATGACTCTTTGTTTGGATAGACATCACTCCCTGTAATGCAGGTAAAGCGATCCCACCACCAGCCAATAAAATTAAAACAGGGAAAACTAACCAACCTTCAGATATAAACGCTAAAAAGGCAAATGCACTACTATCTGCAATAAATCCGAGCAGTACTGCCGTTTTTTCGCCCCATTTAGTGGCTATTCTTCCTGCCACAAAGGCTTGAAATACTGAGTGTAAAAGACCAAGACCCGCTAATGAAAAGCCAACCATCATGCTATTCCATCCAAAACGATTTTCGGTAAATAGCACCCACACCGTTGCGGGAATTTGGCCTATCAATTGCGCTGAAAAATAAATAATCAACAAAATGGGCATCGTTTTAAATAAAGTGATGTATACCGAATTCGATTGCGTCTCAACCCCTACTTCGGTATCTGCATTATCACGCGTATTTTTGGTTTCACGGAACCAAAACATAACCACAAGGAAAGTGACAATATTTAGCAACGCAGCGATAAAAAAGGGACTATGCGGTGAAATCTCTCCTGCAAAACCACCAATAATAGGCCCCGCTATTAAACCAAGCCCAAAACTTGCCCCTAACCAACCGAACCACTTCACGCGTTGAGAAGCTGAGGTGGTATCGGCAATGACCGATGCCGCGACAGCCCCAGTAGCTCCTGTGATCCCTGAAAGCAAACGGCCTAAATACAGCATCCAAAGCGCACTTGAAAAAGCCAGCAATAAGTAATCCAGCGATGCGCCTATTAATGACAACAACAGCACTGGGCGCCGACCAAATCGGTCAGACATTTTTCCAAGCCAAGGAGCAAAGATAACCTGCATTAACGCATAAAGTGCAAGCAATACGCCAAAGTGGTTAGCGATATCTTCCGAAGCAATAAATTCACGTAATAACGTTGGCAAGACTGGCATGATAAGGCCAATCCCCATGGCATCGAGTAACGTAATTACCAATGCGATCTTTGTCGAACTATTCATTTCACTTTTCTCTATCACTGATAGGGAGTGGTAAAATAACTCTATCAATGATAGAGTGTCAACAAAAATTAGGAATTAATGATGTCTAGATTAGATAAAAGTAAAGTGATTAACAGCGCATTAGAGCTGCTTAATGAGGTCGGAATCGAAGGTTTAACAACCCGTAAACTCGCCCAGAAGCTAGGTGTAGAGCAGCCTACATTGTATTGGCATGTAAAAAATAAGCGGGCTTTGCTCGATGCCTTAGCCATTGAGATGTTAGATAGGCACCATACTCACTTTTGCCCTTTAGAAGGGGAAAGCTGGCAAGATTTTTTACGTAATAACGCTAAAAGTTTTAGATGTGCTTTACTAAGTCATCGCGATGGAGCAAAAGTACATTTAGGTACACGGCCTACAGAAAAACAGTATGAAACTCTCGAAAGTCAATTAGCCTTTTTATGCCAACAAGGTTTTTCACTAGAGAATGCATTATATGCACTCAGCGCTGTGGGGCATTTTACTTTAGGTTGCGTATTGGAAGATCAAGAGCATCAAGTCGCTAAAGAAGAAAGGGAAACACCTACTACTGATAGTATGCCGCCATTATTACGACAAGCTATCGAATTATTTGATCACCAAGGTGCAGAGCCAGCCTTCTTATTCGGCCTTGAATTGATCATATGCGGATTAGAAAAACAACTTAAATGTGAAAGTGGGTCTTAAAAGCAGCATAACCTTTTTCCGTGATGGTAACTTCACGGTAACCAAGATGTCGAGTTAACCACCCTTTAGATTCATAAAGCGAAAATAATGCGGCTCCAACGTACCCACCTAAATGGAAACGGCGTTCACTCCAATCTAAACACGCACAACAGATTTTACGTGAATGTTTGGAAGGAACGTCAATTCCCATTTCATGAAAATATTGAATACCACTTAATGTGATCATTGAACCATTTTCAGTGATCCATTGCTGTTGACAAAGGGAATCATAGATCTTAACGGCAACTTCACCAGCTAAATGATCATAGCAAGTACGTGCTTTTCGTAAATGCACTGGCGTGGAAACTTTGGCATGTACGCCATGGTTTAAGGAGATCCCCATCATACTTTCCATCAATTCAGCAATATCTTTTCCTGCTAGCCGAAAATAACGATGCTTGCCTTGAGCTATTACTGTGATTAGCTGGCAATCTAATAATTTAGATAAATGACTGCTCGCCGTTGAAGCTGATATATTCGCCACAGAACTTAGCTCAGTGGCCGTCCAAGCTCGCCCATCCATCAAAGCACTGAGTATTTTAACTCGTGAAATGTCAGACATAGCCGCCCCTATCGCGGCTATTGAGGACTCAAAGGTAACCTCTTTTCGTATTAAATTAGCCATCGCAAGTTCACTTTATTGCCCAAGGGAGCGTAACAGATGCAGCCATACTATCATTGTCCGTTATTAATATCAGTTGGTTAGCATGGTCACTGTATTGCACTAAAATATTAATGTTATTCTCCGCCAATACTCGTGCTATTTCGCCAAGTTCCCCCGGTTTTTCCTGTTTTAACTTACGAATTAATGGTGTCCGGATCGCAAGTACTAACAGTCCAGCTTGCTCTAGCGCTATTTTAGCTTCCTTTCCTTGTTCAACAAGAAAATGAGCATGGCATTCATCACCAACCGTAAATATCCCTCCCCCTTCCAATCCAATACCTTTATTACCTAATGTTTTTCCTAGTAATGCTAATTGTCCTATTTGATTGTCTAAAACAACGTGAACATCAAACATTATCCTTGTCCTTTTTAAATGAATATTCGCGAGTAATATGAGCAATACTAATTTTGTAAAAATCAAATATTGACTCTCGCCCTTCTTGTTGAGCTTTCGCATGTAAAACATGATTTTTCCATTGCAGAACTGCGTATTCGTTTTCCCACCAAGATAGCGATAATATTTTTCCTTCTGTAGCTAAACTTTGAAAACGTTCAATTGAAATAAAACCAGCTACATGACTTAATAGTGGTCTTAACTCCTCAGCTAAAGTCAAATAGCGAGTTTGTTGGTCGGGTTGTATTTGCACCTCAAATATTACAGCAATCATATTTTTCTCCGTTATTAATCAATAAACAGAGTAATCCACCCGAAAATTAACACTTCGATAAGCAACGAAATATAGAAAGGTCATGCTGCTGTTTTATGTTGTATATCACACTTCTTTAAATTGCTCGGCCTGCGCTTATCATGTTCTCCTTCTCTTATAATTTTGTTTATTATTTATACTTTTTTATTTTTTGCTATCACCGAAAATAGTGCGGATCCCGCATGGTATTTAGGTTTACCCATCATTAAATACCATTGTTGTTATTTTAATCTTTTTAATATTTCATGATTAAGATCACACTAAAATTATGACCCTATTAACTAAAAGTTATGGATACCCTAATAAAACTCATTGTTAAAGATTAGTTAACCAAAGTAACTTCATTTTTCACTATTGTTAAATTGTTATAGTGAAAATTCTGGTAAACTAATAGAGGTAAAAAAATGATCCTAGATGCCAGTTATACATTATTAGTCGCATGTATCGCGCTACTCATAGGAATGTTTGTCGTAAAATTTACCCCGTTCCTACAAAAAAACCACATACCAGAAGCCGTCGTTGGTGGCTTTATTGTTGCAATTGTTCTGTTAATTATTGATAAAACATCAGGTTATTCGTTTACTTTTGATGCTTCATTGCAAAGTTTATTAATGCTCACATTCTTTTCCTCTATCGGGCTAAGTTCTGACTTTTCTCGACTGATTAAAGGAGGAAAGCCGTTAGTTCTATTAACTATTGCAGTAACGATCCTAATCGCCATTCAAAATACTGTCGGCATGAGTATGGCTGTCATGATGAATGAAAGTCCATTTATTGGCTTAATTGCAGGTTCAATTACTCTAACAGGTGGTCATGGTAATGCCGGAGCATGGGGCCCTATTCTCGCTGATAAATATGGTGTAACAGGCGCCGTTGAATTAGCGATGGCTTGTGCAACACTTGGATTAGTGTTGGGTGGTTTAGTTGGCGGCCCTGTTGCCCGTCATCTTTTGAAAAAGGTCTCTATTCCTAAAACAACCGAGCAAGAGCGCGACACTATCGTTGAAGCTTTTGAGCAACCAAGCGTCAAAAGAAAAATCAATGCAAATAACGTTATTGAAACCATTTCAATGCTGATTATCTGTATTGTTGTTGGTGGCTATATCAGTGCATTGTTTAAAGATACTTTTCTGCAACTGCCTACTTTTGTCTGGTGTTTATTTGTCGGTATTATTATCCGTAATACACTGACTCATGTATTTAAACACGAAGTGTTTGAGCCGACCGTCGATGTATTAGGTAGCGTTGCTTTATCGCTTTTCTTGGCAATGGCGTTAATGTCATTAAAATTTGGTCAATTAGCAAGCATGGCAGGGCCAGTATTAATTATCATTGCTGTACAAACTGTTGTCATGGTGCTATTTGCCTGCTTTGTCACCTTCAAAATGATGGGCAAAGATTATGATGCTGTCGTGATCAGCGCGGGTCACTGTGGCTTTGGTATGGGAGCAACACCAACAGCAATTGCGAATATGCAAACAGTCACAAAAGCATTTGGACCATCACATAAAGCTTTCCTTGTCGTTCCTATGGTCGGTGCCTTTATTGTTGATATTTCAAACAGTATCTTAATTAAAATATTTATTGAAATTGGTACATACTTTACCTAATAGCTACACACTACTCGGCGTACTTCTCCTAACAATTTATTATAGGGCAGTATGCCGAGCCGCTTTCTTACCCCGTATATTCCCCTAGTCAATCTATTTAGCTTGCACGTTTACGAATTAATTCTCGTGACAACTAAACCAAAACTTGAATTATGACGAGTATATCTGATTATTTATACTTTATTCGTTAGAATAGTCCGTAGAAATAAATAATCAGTAGGCTACATGGAATGAAATTAAGACATCTCGATATCTTTTATGCTGTAATGACTTGTGGTTCCTTAACGCGTGCGGCTGAAGTTTTACATATTTCTCAACCCGCGGCGAGTAAAGCACTCAAACATGCTGAGCAACAATTAGGGTTAGTATTATTCCAACGAATTAGAGGGAAATTATTACCAACCGATGAGGCTTTACTGCTTTTTGATGAAGCAAAAGAAGTTTATCGAAATTTAGACCGCTTAAGAATATTAGCGCAAAATTTATCCAAAAACCCTCAGGGAAAATTAGCGATTGGCTGTTTACCAAGCCTAGGTTTAAACTTAGTACCTGAAGTCACCGCTCTGTTTATTAAAAAACACCCCAATATAAAATTAACGATTGGCACCCATCATACCGTCGATATCATGCAATTATTAACCCAACAAGACCTTGATATTGGTATTGGTTTCAATTTGGCTATTGAAGGCGGAATTACGGTATTACCCATCGCTGAAATCCCCCTTGTTTATGTTGATACGCAAAAACATGAAGGTCCTGTTTCATTAGCTGATATTGACCAAGATCGTTGGATACATCCAGGTTCAGACTCATTAGCGCAATTATTACAGCAATACCATGAGTTCTCGGTTTCAAATATTAGTGTGCATACCTACCACATGGCGGCTGAATTTGTTCGAGCAGGATTAGGTTGCAGTATTACTGATATTTTCTCTGCTGAGCACACATTACCAAAATCGATGATCTATCCACTCAAAGAGGATCTGCATTTAGCTGTTTCAGTTTTCCATCGTGCGGATAGACCATTGACTAAAGCGGCTCAAAACTATGTAAATACTTTGTCACTAACCCTCGAAAAAAGAAATAAAGTAGTTAACCAAAAGTTATACTCTGGCAATGAAAACTCAATTGTTTAGTTAACTTATTCGCCGTTAAATAATAACTCCTCAGTTATTATTGGTTGCGGATAATTATGAAAAAACATGTGGTGGTTATTGGTGCAGGTGTCATTGGCCTTAGTACTGCATATGCTTTAATCAAAGCGGGTCATGCCGTCACTTTATTAGAATCAGAATCTGATGTCGGCATGCAAACAAGTTTCGCCAATGGCGGACAACTTAGCTATCGCTATGTTTCGCCGTTAGCAGATGCAGGAGTACCATTACAAGGTTTAAGTTGGATGGGGAAAGATGATTCACCATTGAATTTAAAAATACAATTCTCCCTGCAACAATGGGCTTGGTTAACTCAATTCACCTTAGCTTGTAATCGCAAAACAAATAAAATTAATGGTGCTCACCAACTACGCCTCTCTTTACTCAGCCAAGAGATCATGAATATCTGGCGTAATAATGGTGATATCGGTGACTTTGCTTGGGAAAAATCGGGTAAACTAATTATTCACCGTGACCAAAAAAGCTTTAATAAAGCTTGCGAAACCATCGACAGTCAATTTCAAAAGGTTTTAAATCCGACTGAAATTACCGCCTTAGAGCCATCATTAAAGAATATTCAATCACAGTTAGTGGGCGCAATTTATGCTCCTGATGATGAAAGTGCGGACTGTTATTTATTCTGTAAAAACTTACTCCAATATTTATCAACTCAAGCAGATTTTACACTATGCTTACAACATTCTGTTGTTTCATTTATTAAAGATGATAAGCGAATTACAGGTGTTATTACTCCACAAGGAACAATTTCTGCCGATGATGTCATTGTATGTGCCGGAAATGGAAGCAGGAAACTGCTAAAAACATTAGGTATTCATGTACCAATGCTTGGCTTAAAAGGCTATAGCCTTTCTATTCCTTATCCAGAAAAAGAACATGTGGTGCCTAAAATCAATGTAACTGATTATGGAAATAAAATTGTTTATGCAAAACTTAATCAGCAACTTCGCATCGCCGCAATGGTGGATATCGGTTATGACAAATCAGGCTTGCGTGATAACCGAATTTCTGCCTTAAAAAATATTATTAAAAACACATTCCCTGATGTAACAAATATTGAAGATGCCGAAACATGGTGTGGATTACGTCCATCAACACCAAAAGGGCCACCAATATTAGGCAAAACTGGATATAACAATCTTTGGTTAAATATTGGTCATGGTAGCTTAGGGTTTACCTTAGCCGCTGGCAGCGCTCAAATTCTCAGCCAATTAGTTTCAGGGGAAACATCTCCCATCTCTTTAACTGGATTAACGAGGTAATACCACAATATGATCAAACGTAATAATCCAAAGCCACGTTTAGCTGATAGCGTTGAATATGCAGGTTTAGTTTATTTATCAGGACAAGTTCCTAATGATTTAAATGGTGATATCACAGCTCAGACACAAGATGTACTTGCAAAAATAGATACTCTATTAGCTGCAAGTAACAGTGACAAAACACGTATTCTTTCAGCCCAAGTTTGGATCAAAAATATGGAACGTGATTTTGCTGCTTTTAATGCTGTTTGGGAATCATGGATGCCAACAGAGAATAGCCCTGCACGTGCTGCCGTTGAAGCAAATATGGCTAGAGAGCAAGTGCTTGTGGAAATCATGGTAACCGCTGCGCAACGTTAGTGCCGATTTCAATAACGATACTTTGGCCTAAAAAAGCGCTTTATATTCCATGGGCGTTTGACCTTTGCATATCACTCTCAACAGGTTAATCCCTACCTAAAAAACAACTAAGTTGCATCGTTCCCTTTAATAAAGGGTGAATGATACAACTTAGTTTAATGATTATTTTTTATATAAGCTGGCCGTTACCGAAACATCGTTTCCACTTCCTTCAGACTCAACCGAAGTAATAACAAAATATTCAGCACCTTTCTCATCCGCTTTTTGAGAGATTGCCTTTACATAATCAGCAGATACACCATCATTCATAACAACATTGACCGTGCCTGCAAATTTCAAATACAGAGATTTTGTATAATTAATTTCTGTCGCCCCAAACGCTAATGGACTTAATAATGCAAAAGATAATACAAGTATTTTTAGTTTTTTCATAATAAAGCCACCTTAACAATAATTTTTTGTTTATAAACAATAAAAAACGTTAATGACTTATATTTGTTCTGTCAATGACTACACTATCTAATTCGTTTATTCCTTTCTAGATTGAAAATATTGTTAGCTCTTAATAAACAAAAGATTACCCTACATTCTCATTTTTAAGCTTTATTATATTATTTTATTTATATAACAGCGATCACATAGAGCAGTTCCATTTAAACTCATCTACAAATGATATTTCATTATTCATTACCGACTGTCTTAAAAGCATAATGGAGAAAATGATGAAAAAAACAGTGGTACAATATTTATTAACTCGATTATACGATATAGGTGTTAGCGATATTTTTGGTGTTGCTGGGGATTATTCATTTCCAATTAATGATGCCATTTGTGAAAATAATAAAATGCGTTGGGTTGGCTGCTGTAATGAATTAAATGCAGCATATGCTGCAGATGGGTATGCGCGAATAAAAGGTATAGCTGCATTATCAACAACATTCGGTGTTGGTGAACTCAGTGCTATCAATGCTATTGCGGGATCTTACGCTGAATATTTACCTATTTTTCATTTGGTAGGTATGCCATCTAGCGGTGCACAGGAAAGTAAAAAAATTCTTCATCACTCTTTAGGAGATGGGGATTTCACTCTGTTCTATAAAATGTTTCAACCTATTAGTTGTGCGCAAGCAATTCTTACCCCTGAAAATTGTATTGAAGAAGTAGAACGGCTGATCACATACGCTTTATTTAAGCGCCAACCTGTCTATATCGGTATTCCATCCGATTATGCTGAAATGCCTATTCATACAAATAAACGGTATTCAGTATGCACTGATATTCCCCAAAGTAATAATCAAAACCTAACCAAAGTTATTAATGTAATTTTAAATAAACTATTAACTAGCCAAAAAATTAGCCTACTTCCAGGAATTTTAGCTTCTCGTTTAGGATTAACCGATGAGCTTCAAACCCTAATAAATAAATCAAACTTACCTTATGCTACCATGATTATGGATAAAGGGGTACTCAATGAAACAGCATCTAATTATATGGGCATCTATTATGGACATTTAATAAATACCCCTGTTAGTGAATATATAGAAAGCAGCGATTGTATTATTAGCATCGGTGCAATGATGACGGATATGAATACGGGCTGTTTTACTGCCGCTATCCCTTCAGAATATCATATCAATATCATGCCTGATTATGTCAAAATTGGTTCTACAGTATACTCTCAGGTGTATATGAAGGATGTACTCGCTAAATTGAAAGAGCGAATTCCCTCATTTCATCAAAACCACCCTAAAGTTCAATGCTTAGATGAATCATTGTTCACCGGCTATCAATCAATATCGGCTGAATATCTATATTCTCGATTCGAAAAGATGTTTAAAGAAAATGATATTATTTTTACTGACACAGGAACCCCATTAATGGGTTTAGTCTTTGCACAACTTCCTAAAGGGGTTCAATTCTGTAACCAAACCTTGTGGGGGTCTATTGGATGGTCTACTGCCGCCGCTTTCGGAGCGGCTTTGGCAGCACCTAAGCGTAGAGTGATCTTAATTACAGGGGAAGGGGCTCATCAGTTAACAGCACAAGAAATTTGCCAGTTTGCACGTTTTCAATTAAAACCGATTATTTTCATTATCAATAATGATGGGTATCTATTTGAGCGCTTAATATGCAAAGATCCGGAAGCTTATTACAATGATATCGCTAAATGGGATTATGAAAAATTACCCGCTGCATTAGGTTGTCATGATTGGAATTGCCAAAAGGTAACACGTTGTAATGAACTTGATATCGCCATCAATCATGCAGAGTCATCCCCTTTTGCATCCTACATTGAAGTGGTCACTGATAAATACGTTGCACCTGAGCTTGCACATAAATTACGGGGAGCATTAGATTCGTTATACTCTTCTTAATATGAAATAACTATTATGATAAGAACTGGCAGTTGGTTATTAAACAATCAAAACCTTGCCAGTTTTTGCATTAGTCATTTTCTTTTTGCCTTATTTTTGTGCAATGTTCTCCTCTTAAAAAACGCCAAGCTATAAGCATGATAAAAAGCATTAATTATCAATTAGTTATTTCATTTAATTGTTATTTCAAATCGAAATTTAAAAAATTATGATTAACATTTATCTTGGAATAACTCAAATTTTCATTTAGGTATGTAGGCTTAATATGGTATAACCGATTATTAAGAGAAATTTAATGGTTATATAATTTAAAAAAGAATAATATTCATACTTAAGCGAGATACGAATGATTACTGAGTCACGTTGTGTTTTTTCTGAAGGCAGTGTTACCCTCCCCGATGGATATAAAGAACAAACCGTCAATATCCTGATTTCCCCCACAGGGAATGCGGTTAACATTTCTCGGGATGACAAACCCGCTGATGAAACCTTTGATGACTATGTCGCTCGTCAAAAGCAGCTGTTACAACGCTCCCTGAAAGATTGGCAACTCCTTGAAGAAAAGCCCTCTGTACTGGGACTCGACGGCATTCACGGCTATCTCATCAGCTCACGCTATCGTCCCAACAAGAAACAGCAAGTGTATCAAATTCAAGCCGTTTACCCTTTCAGTGATACCCAAACCCTGATTTTCACAATGTCATCCCCCAACGCCTTTAACGATGAGCAATGGGCGTGGATGAACACTCTCCTGCTTAGCTTTCAACCAAGAGGGTAACCACCATGCCAGAAGCCGCCAGAGTCGGTGATATCATCGGTCATTCAAAATCGATGTGGGGAATGCTCATCGGTACGGTATTAGGGGCGGCTATTGCCATAGGAGGCGCAGTCATCTCTGGTGCCTTGATGGGGATTGGCATTGGAACAAGTTGTGTTGGTATCGGTTTTTTTGCTATTGGAGCTTCAGTAGCAATTGGGTATGGCACAGCTAAGCTAGCGGAATGGGCACGGGATAAATGTGTTGAAACGGGATCTAAATCCTTAAGCCCCTGCGGGGAAATCAAAACCGGCTCTCACAATGTACGAATTAACGGTAAGGCCGCCGCCATTTCCACTCGCAGTGACGTCAAGTGCGATAAGGAAAATAGTCTGCGTCAAATGGCACAAGGCTCTGACTCGGTGTATATCAATGGATTCCCTGCTTCTCGGGTCGGTGATAAAACCACCTGTGATGCCACGGTGATGGAAGGCTCCCCCAATGTCCGGATTGGTGGGGGGACACAAGCCACTGAAGATATAGAGCCTGAAATTCCGTCTTGGGTCACTACGGCCTCTGATTTAACCATGTTATTTGCGGGATTTTTAAGCTTTGGTGGAGGAGTGGCGAAAGGCCCCAGCGCGGTGGCAAAGCTGTGGAGCAAATTACCAGGCAGCGCCAAAATTAGCCGTTTCTTCTGTCGTTATGGAACGGTACTTACAGCGATGAGCATGGCAATCCCCGCAATCGGCATACTCACTCGCCCTGTGGAGGTGATTGGTGGGCAGAAAGTATTAAACGGCGAGGATGAGCTGGATTTTATCTATGAGTCTGAATTACCGCTTCACTGGCAACGCAACTATTTAAGCAGTTATTGTTATGAGGGTGTATTGGGTCGAGGCTGGAGTTTCTTTTGGGAAACCCAATTGATTAAAACCGAAGACGGCTTTGTTTGGCAAAACCTGTCGGGTGACATCCTTCCGTTTCCAGACATCCCACTAGGGTATCGTAGCTTTTGTGAGGCTGCCCAAGGCTGGATGATCCACAATGACGATGACAGTTGGACGTTTCAGGATGCAGGTGAACTGCGTTATCATTATCCCCCTTTTGATACCGAAGGTCGCAGCCGCTTAAGCCACGTCATAGATAATGTCGGTAATGAGCAACGTTTCCACTACAACGAACAGCATCAACTCATTCACATTACCGGTTGCGGTGACCTGAATATCGTTTGTGAATACCAATCCTTTCCGTTTGAAGAAAAAACAGTATCACGTCTCACAGCCGTGTATCAGGTAAACGCCAATCAAGCTCGTCGCCGTCAATGTGCTTATTTTTATAACGAACACGCCCAACTGGTACGTGTCGAACAGCACACAGACCACCCTTACCGCCAATTTGGTTGGACAGATGCTGGCATCATGGCGTGGCATACGGATAAATATGGTTTACGCAGCGAGTACCGTTGGGAACTCTCCGACGATAACCTGTGGCGTGTGATTGAAAACACAACCAGCGAAGGGGAAAGCTACCGACTGGAATACGATGATATCCATCTCACACGCACCGCTTATTGGCATGATGGCTCTACCTCATTTTGGCAACTCAATGATAACTATCAAATCATTCAGTACACTGACCGAACAAGCATCAAAACCGAACTCTTGTGGGATGAGTTTGGGCTACCTTGCGGTTGTCGCAACGCCGAAGGACATACGCAAACCAGTGAATGGGATGAGTTAGGACGATTACTCAGTTTAACCGATGGTAATGGCAACCAAACCCGCTGGCAATACCAAAATGAACGTGACCGCCTTATTGCTGTCTTTTGGCCTGATGGCTCTGAATCACGTTTAGAGTATGACCGTTTTGGACGGTTAATCAAAGAAATCTCTCCACTGGAGCAAACGACCGAATACCGCTATGACTTTAAAACTACACTGCGCCCCACCGTCCGCATCGATGCCAAACAAGGACGCAGCGAGTTTCTTTGGACAAAGCGGGGGCTAATATTGCGTCACCGCGACTGCTCGGGTAAACAACATATTTGGCGTTATGATAATGAGGGTCGTGTTGTTTCTCAAACCAATGCCTTGCAGGAAGCCACTGAGTACCAGTACGATGAGGCGGGGCGAGTCACTCGCATCGTGTTGCCCGATGAATCCACCGTGCAACTGGCTTGGAATGCCGCAGGGCTCCTGACCCATCACCAACGCAATGACAATACCCCGCGTCAGTGGCAATACAACGCCTTCGGTCGCGTCACAACGGAAATCGATAAACTCGCTCGGCATATCCATTACCATTACAATGCTGAGGGGGCATTAATTTCAATTGAAAACGCCAATGGCGGACGCTACCTACTTAACCGTGATGCCGAAGGCCGGCTCGTCGAGGAAATCCGACCGGATGATACGCTGCTGCAATATCGCTATAACAGTTTCGGACGTTTAGCCGAGGAAACTCGTTTAGGCGACCGTGTGTTCCCTTCCCCCGCTCGCACGGTGTTGTTACAGTATGACCCCGCCGGTAACCTTGCTAAACGGGAAACATTAACTGATAGCTATCAGTACCAGTGGGATAGCCTAAACCGCTTATTGGTGGCGTCGAGGCAACCGAATCAACTCGGCCTTGAAATGGGCTTGCAGGCTAACCAAGTTCACTTTACCTATGATGCCCTTGGGCGTATTACCCGTGAGCAAACGGGCGATGATATCGTCGAATTTGCTTACGATGAACTCAATAATCTGAGCTGTCTGACGTTACCTCAAGGTGACAGCCTAAACTGGCTCTATTACGGTTCAGGGCATGCCACTGCCATCAATCACCTTGTCGACGGCACCCCGCACTTAATCACCGAATTTGAACGCGATGACCTGCACCGTGAAATCAGCCGTACCCAAGGTGCTCTAACCCAATATCGACAGTACGATAAGCTGGGACGGACGATAAGTACCTTCAGCTCACGCAATAAACCGCATCCACTCAACGGCATTGCCTCATCACGAAAATGGTTCTATGACGAACAAGATAACCTTGGCGCGATGGAAGACCATTATCGGGGTTGGGTGGAATACCTGTATGACTCTGAGCAGCGACTGAAAAAAGTCTCCAGTGGCGAAAACATGGATGCCATGCTGTTCTATGACCGTGCGGATAATCTGTTAGAGCGTCCTCAATCAGAAATCGAGGCGCAAACGCCATCAATGCCTGCCCTAAGCCCACAAGGGGATAGGCTACTTCAATTTCAAGGCTGGCAATATCGCCATGATGCCTATGGTAACGTGATTTCACGCGGGCACCCTAACCAAGCCAAACAAACTTATCAGTATGATGGGGATAACCGTTTAGTTATCGCCCAAACCAGCGACATGAAAGCCCAATATCACTACGATGCACTGGGTCGTCGCATTCATAAAGTGGTTGAGTCACGGGCGCATGGCAAGCCAATGCGACAGGAAACCCATTTTGTGTGGCAAGGGTTACGGTTGCTGCAAGAGCAGGATATCAATACAGGTAAACACCAAACCTATTGCTACGAAGAACACGGCAGCTATACCCCCCTCGCCGTTATCGTGAAGCAACCCGCCGGCTACCGTT